>JBKQKK010000163.1:0-19868 GCA_052147535.1 Solirubrobacteraceae bacterium
CCATCTCCGAGCGAGCAACATCACTCCGCGCGAGCTCCGGCGTTTGGCGATAGACCGCCGGCGCTCGGAAACGCAGGCGTGGGACCCGATCAGCCGCGCCGCGCGTCTGCGTGGCGCGCGCTAGCTAGCGGGGAGTCGCGCTCGCGCGACTCGTCCGAAGCTGGTGCGATTAGGTCGGAACTACCCAGAACGCGATTACCGCATACTGCAGCGCGGCGGCGACGATCGTCAGCACATGGAACAGCTCGTGGTAGCCGAACACCGTCGGGGCCGGGTCCGGGCGCTTGGTCGCGTAGATGATCGCGCCGACGCTGTAACACGCGCCCCCGAGCAGCAGCAGCGACAACGCGGTCAGACCGATCGCACTGGCGAGCTGCGGTAGCACAGCGGCGGCAATCCAACCGAGCCCGATATAGAAGGCTGTCGTCAGCCACTTCGGCGCGTGGGCCCACACGAGGTTGAGGACGATGCCAAGCAGTGCCAAGCCCCAGACCGCGATCAGGATCGTAAGCGCGAGCGTGCCGTGCAAGGCGATCACGTCGATCGGTGTGTAGGTGCCTGCAATCAGCAGGAAGATCATCGAGTGGTCGAGCCGGCGCATCCACAGGCGCGCCTTCAGGGTGCGCCAGTTGACGCGATGGTAGGTGGCGCTGACGCCGAACAGGAGCACCAGGCTGATGGCGTAGATCGCCGCCGCGATCCTGGCGCGTGCACCTTCGGCGACGAGGACGAGCAGGATGCCCAGCGGTATGGACAGGATGGCGGCCCATTGATGCCAAACGCCGCGCAGGCGTGGCTTGAGTGGCATGGGATGTTCGATCATTTCGTCTGCACCGGTGTCGATGAGTTCACGCGGCGGCGGTGCCCGGAGCCTCTCGCGCAGCAAGCTGCAGGGAGAGGGGCGACCGAACGCTGACCGAGCGCTCGCACGTAGAAACCTATATTGACGCACGACGGCCGTCCTGGGAAGACCGCGCCGCCGAAATCTGATGCCGAAGCCCGCAGGGGCGTGGTCAGACGCGGATCTCGAGCGACGTGCAGTTCAGCAGTTCGACTTGAGCCTCAGCCTCGTCGAGGCTGAGCACGGACAGCCGGTAGGACCGGCCGCTGGACTGATTGGTCGCAAAGAACACGTTGCCGGTCTGCCGGTCAACCACCACGCGCCAGGGTGCGGTGGATGTTCCGTGACGCCGCTCACGCGCCAAATGTGGCCCTGAGATGACCATCGAAATACCATACACCGAAACAAAGGCGACGCGCATCCCCCAGAACGTAAACTTGATAACTACGGTCGACTTTATGTTATTTTCGTCACGAATTCGATCGAAGGAGCTCCGAAACGATGCCGAAGTCGCTCAAGCCAGAAACGCTTGCCCTACATGGCGGGCAGGTGCCAGACAGCGCCACCAACGCGCGCGCCGTGCCGATCTACCAGACCTCCTCGTATGTGTTCGACGACACCAAGCATGCCGCTGACCTGTTCGCGCTGGCGGTTCCCGGAAACATCTACTCGCGGATCATGAATCCCACCTGGGCGGTTCTCGAGGAGCGACTGGCGGCTCTCGAGGGCGGAATCGGCGCCCTGGTCACGGCCTCGGGACAGGCGGCCGTCACTTACTCGGTGCTCAACGTGACGCGGGCGGGCGAGAACATCATCTCCGTCTCGCAGCTCTACGGGGGGACCTACAACCTGTTCGCGCACACGCTGCCGCAGTACGGGATCGAGGTTCGCTGGGCCGACGCCGACGACCCCGAGGCGGTGGCGCGGCTGGCCGACGATCGCACGCGGCTGGTGTTCGCGGAGACGGTCGGCAACCCGCGGCTGAACGTGCTCGATGTCGAGGCGTGGGCGGTGGCGGCGCACGCGCAGGGGCTGCCGTTGATCCTTGACAACACCGTGCCGACGCCGATCGGCGCGCGTGTGTTCGAGCAGGGAGCCGACATCGCGGTGCACTCGCTGACCAAGTTCATCGGCGGGCACGGGACCTCGATCGGTGGTGTGCTGATCGACAGCGGCAAGTTCGATTGGACCGCTCACGGCGATCGCTACTACCCCTTCACCGTACCCGATCCGTCCTACCACGGGGTGGTGTGGTCCGACGCGCTCGGCCCGGCGGCCTACATCGGGCGCGCGCGGACGGTCCTGCTGCGTAACACCGGCGCGGCGCTGTCGCCGTTCAACGCTTTCCTGTTCCTGCAGGGCGTCGAGACGCTGCCGCTGCGACTCGAGCGTCACAACCAGAACGGGCTTGCAGTCGCGCGTCATCTCGATGGCCACCCCGACGTTGATTGGGTCTACTACCCCGGGCTCGAGTCGAGCCCCTACCACGAAGTGGCCCATAGGGTTCTACGCGGAGGCTTCGGCGCGTTGGTGACCTTCGGCGTCAAAGGTGGCGCCACCGCGGGGCGCTCGTTCATCGAGCACCTGGAGCTGTTCAGCCATCTCGCCAACATCGGGGACGCCAAGTCGCTGGCGATCCACAACGCTTCGACCACTCATTCGCAGCTGAACGCGGAGGAGTTGGCGGCGGCCGGCGTCACCGAGGAGACCGTGCGGCTGTCGGTCGGCATCGAGCACATCGACGACATCGTCGCGGACCTCGATCAGGCCCTCGCCACGACTCGGACGCTCGCGACTGTATGACCGGCGGCGGCCTCGGCCGCGTGCACACCGAGCGGGTCGTCCTGTTCGACCGGGACGACCCGCTGGTGCTGGAGTCCGGAGCGACGATCGCGCCCGTCGAGGTCGCCTTCGAAACCTACGGAACGCTCGACGAAGCACGCTCGAATGGGGTCTTCGTGTGCCACGCGTTGACCGGCGACGCTCACGCCGCGGGGCACCATGGCGATCCGTCGCAGCGTGGCTGGTGGGACAGCCTGATCGGCCCCGGGCGCCCGGTCGACACCGACCGGTTCTTCGTGATCTGCCCGAATCTGCTCGGTGGCTGCCGGGGGACCACGGGGCCGTCGAGCATCGATCCGGCTACCGGGCTTGCTTACGGGCTGGGCTTCCCGCTGTTCACCGTTCGTGACCTCACGCGCCTGCATCGCAAGCTGCTGCAAGCGCTGGCGATCGAGCGCCTCCACGCCGTAATCGGCGGGTCGCTCGGAGGCATGCAGGCGCTCCAATGGGCGCTCGACCACCCCGCCCAGGTCGAGCGGGCTGCGCTGATCTGCGCTTCCGCCAGGCTGACCGCCGAGAACATCGCCTTCTCAGCCGTCGCGCGCGCCGCGATCATGCGCGATCCGGCGTTCGCCGACGGTGACTATCTCGCCACTCCGTGGCGACCGGACGCCGGCCTTGCCACGGCCCGTATGCTGGCCCACATCACCTACCTCTCAAAGGAATCGATGCGGCGCAAGTTCGATCGCGCGCGGCGCCTCGCGGACGGCAAGATGACTTTCGCTGAGGACTTCGAGGTGGAGCACTACCTCGCTCATCAGGGGGAGTCGTTCCTGCGCCGGTTCGACGCGCTGAGCTATCTCTACCTCAGCCGCACGATGGACTACTTCGACCCGTTCTCCGAGTCGGGGCTTGCGCTCGCCGAAGTGGCGGCAGCTGGAGTCCGGTTCCTCGTGATCTCGTTTGACACTGACTGGCGCTTCGGCAGCGACCACGCGCAGCAGCTTGTGCGGGGACTCGGTCAGGGTCAGGTGGAGGTCGAGGGCACCGAGATCAGCTCCCCCTGGGGACACGACTCGTTCCTGCTCGAAGTCCCCGAGTACCACCACGCCGTGGCGCGCTTCCTGAACCGCTGAGCAGCCGCATCCCGCAAGCGCACGGCGGCCACCGGTGCCCCGATTTCGCGCCGGGCCCACGACACCTCTTAAGGCCGGCCGTTCGCGGTAGGCTGCCCGCGAGCGATGCGTTCCCGTCGATCCTGCCTATCGGTTCCCGGCTCCTCCGAGCGAATGCTGGCGAAAGCGAGCGGGCTGGCGGCCGACGAGATCGTGATCGACCTGGAGGATGCCGTCGCCGCCACGGCCAAGGACGAAGCCCGAGCTCTCGTGGTCGACTCGCTCGCCGCCGGCGCGCTGGACGGACGCACCGTCGCCGTCCGCGTCAACGGCCTGGACACCCCGTGGTGCCACCGAGACGTTGTCGCACTCGCGGACGGTCCCGCGGCTGCGGCCGTGACAACACTGATCATCCCGAAAGTGCAGTCGCCCGAGGACATCGACTGGGTGGAACGGCTGCTTGACATGATCGGCGCCGGCGCGCTGGGCATCCACTTGCAGGCGCTGATCGAGACGGCCGACGGATTGCGCCGGGCCGGCGATGTCGCGCGCTCAGGAGCGCGTCTGGAGGCGCTGATCATCGGTTACGCCGACCTGCGGGCGTCGCTCGGTCGGCCGGCCAACCCCGATGAGCCGGCGGACCGCTGGAGCTTCGCGCAGGAGACTGTGCTGGTTGCGGCCAAGGCTGCCGGACTGCAGGCGATCGACGGCCCGCATCTGCGTGTCGACGACCCGGCCGGGCTGCAGGCGTGGGCCGCGCACACGCGTGCAATGGGCTACGACGGTAAATGGGCAATCCATCCCAGCCAGCTGGAGACGCTGAACGTCACGTTTGCGCCGACTCCCGAAGAGGTCGAGCGCGCGTATCGCATCGTTGCGGCGCTCGAGAGCGCCGAGGCGGATGCCGGACGCGGCGCGGTGGCTCTGGCCGGGGAGATGATCGACGAAGCGCTGCGCAAACAGGCATATGAGGTGATGGCGCGAGCGCATGCGGCTGGGCTATCCGGGCCCGCGCTGCAGCCGCGGGAGGCGGGCGCATGACCGCCGCCGAGTCACGCGAGCGCACCCGTGTCGGTGGTCCGTGGTTCGAGGACTTCGTGCTCGGCCAGGTGTTCGATGATGCGCCCGCGATGACGCTCACCTCCGGCCACGCCGCACTGCACCAGGCGATCCTCGGCGACCGGCTGCGGATGGCGCTGGACGTGACGCTGAGCCGCGAGGTGACCCGCCACGATCAGCCACTGGCACATCCCCAACTGGTCTGCGACGTCGCGATCGGGCAATCCACCGGCCCAACGCAGCGCGTGCGCGGCAACCTCTTCTACCGCGGGCTGGTGCTTTTGCACCCAGTCTTCCTCGGTGACACGCTGTTCACGCGCACCGAGGTGGTGGCGCTCAAGCAGAACCGCAAGCGCGCGGGCGCGCCGGCCACCGGGCTGGTGGTGCTGCGGATGCGCACCTGGGACCAGGACGACCGACCGGTGCTCGATTTCTGGCGCTGCCCAATGATCCCGCTGCGCGACGCCGATGCAATGACCGGGCACGCCGACAGCTTCGACGCGATTCCGGCAGAGCTGGATCGCGCCGCGGTGCGCACGGCGGCGCCGACGGCTTGGCGCCTGGATCCACTGCGGGAGCGGGCCGGCGGACTGACTGCCGCGGAGCTTGTGCCCGGCTCCGTGTTCGAGGTGGAGAGCGGTGAGACAGTCACCTCGGCCACAGAGCTGGCGAGGCTGACACTCAACGTCGCCACCGCTCACACTGACGCGATGGGCAGCGCCGCACACGGAAAGCGTCTCGTCTACGGAGGCCATACGATCTCCGTCGCGGCAGCTCACGCCACGCGCGCGCTGCCGAAGCTGGCCACGATCGTCGCGTGGGCCGGCTGTGACCATCTCGGCCCCGTATTCGAGGGCGACGTGCTGCGCACGGAGCTGCACGTGGAGCGCGTCGAGCCGCTGGAAGATGGTGCACTCGTCGATCTGCGGGCGTTGGTCTCGGCGCATCGCTTCGACGCCGACTACGAGGAGGAAGCGCCTGTCCTCGACTGGCGCTTCGTGGCTCTGATGGCCTGAAACGGGCCGCGAGGAGGAGGTCGCATGGGTGGAATCCTGGAGGGCATGCGAGTGATCGAAGGCTCCGCGTTCGTTGCCGCCCCGCTGGGCGGCATGACGCTGGCCCAACTGGGCGCCGACGTGATCCGCTTCGATCCGATCGGTGGCGGCCTCGACCGTGCCCGCTGGCCGATCGCCGACGATGGTAAGAGCCTGTTCTGGGCAGGCCTGAACAAGGGCAAGCGATCGATCCAGGTCGACCTCGGATCGCCGGCCGGACGCGAGCTGATCGGCGAGCTGATCGGCGCGCCCGGACCCGACGGCGGCATGTTCCTGACCAACTTCCCGGCCCGCGGATGGCTTGCCTACGAGAAGCTGTGCGCACGTCGTCCGGATCTGATCATGGTCAACATCACCGGCAACGCGGACGGTTCCTCGGCAGTTGACTACACCGTAAACCCGGCGACCGGGTTTCCGTGGGCCACCGGCCCCCGGCACCTGAGCGTCCCGTTCAACCATCTGCTGCCGGCTTGGGACGCGATCACCGGAGCGCTGGCAACCACCTCGCTGCTGGCCGCCGAGCGCCACCGGGCACGCACGCAGGCTGGACAATACGTGCGCCTGGCGTTGTCCGACGTCGCCTTCTGGATGGTCGGCAACCTCGGCAAGATCGCAGAGGTTGAGGTCACGCGCCACGAGCGCGTGAAGGACGGCAACTACCTCTACGGCGCCTTCGGACGCGACTTCGGGACGCGTGACGGGCGCAGGATCATGATCGTCGCGCTGACGCTTCGCCAATGGCGCAGCCTCGTCGTGGCGACGGGCCTGGGCGACGACTTCGCGAGCATCGAGCATGTAATGGGGGTCGACCTGAACACCGAGAGCGGACGCTTCGCCGCACGCGAGCTGATCGGCGCGATGCTCAAGCCGTGGGTCGTGTCGCACACTCTCGGGCAGGTCCGCGAGATCTTCGACGCCCACGACGTCTGCTGGGGCCCGTACCAGACGTTCACCGAGCTCGTTGAGCAGGACCCTCGCTGCTCAACGGAGAACCCGCTGTTCGCTAGGGTCGAGCAGCCTGGGATCGGCACCTACAAGATGCCGGGCTCGCCGATCGTGTTCGGCGACACCGATCGCCTGGTGGCGAAGCGGGCGCCGCTGCTGGGCGAGCACACTGAGGCGGTGCTCGCCGATGTTCTGGGTCTGTCGGACACGGAGATCGGGCGGCTCCTGGACGACGGCGTTGTGGCCGGCGTCGTCAACGCGACCTGATCGGCGGCGCCATTTTGCGCTTTTCAGAACCCCTGGCATAACCTTGCGTCGCGCAGCTCGGCTTCGCGGCGCGGCCCGTTCGTGCCGATCAGCGTGGCAGCAACGAGGCGTCGGCGCGCTCAGCAGCGCGCGGCGCGACCGCGTCCCTGATCGCCGCGGCGACAGCACTCGCAGCGGCCGTGCCAAGCACGGTGAGCATCCAGGAGTTGGCCGATCCCGGTGGTGGGGGAGGTTCTGTTCCTGACGCGAGGCAGAAGACGACGTCACCATCGTTGGGTGTGAACACCGGATCGACCGCCCGCGCGATCCCCGCGCTTGCGACGCGCGCGACGATTCCGCAACCGCGCTTATCGAGGGGCGCGTCGGTGCACACGCACGCGAGCGTCGTGCTCTGGCCCGGACGCACTGTCCAGGCTGGCGGCTCGCGCAGCTCCGCCATCTGACAGATCAGCTCGGCGCTGCGCAGCAGTTCGCCCCGCTGTCCCTGCGGGCCGCCGAGGACGGTTCCATCCTCGGCGAGCACGTCACCGAACGCGTTGGCCACGACGATTGCAGCGACGGTCGTGTCGCCGAGCAACCTCAGAGCGGCGTACCCGATGCCGCTCGACGTCGCGCGGTCGCGGCCGAGCAGCTTGCCGACCGCCGCCCCCGCTCCGGCGCCGACGGCACCGCGCTCTGGCACTCCGGGGCGCGCGTCGTCGCACGCCGCGTACCCGTCATCGGGTCCCGGTCGTTGGTCGGGCTCGCCCGCCGTGCGGTCGAACACGACCGCCGCCGGCACCAGCGGGACCAGCCCGATCGGCGTCTGCCTTCCAAGCCCGCGCTGCTCGAGCCATCGCATCACGCCGTCGGCCGCTGCCAAGCCAAACGCACTGCCGCCGCTCAGCAGCACAGCGCTTGGTCCCTCCGCGTTTGCCAGAGTGCAGAGCGGCGTCAGCTCCCGCGTGCCCGTCCCGCCACCGCGCACATCAACGCCGCCGCGCGTACCCGCCGGGCAGACCACCACGGTGCAACCGGTGTCGCCGCGCGCGCGTGTCGCGTGGCCCAGGAGAAACCCGTCGGGCAACGGAAGATCCGCGGGGCCCTTGGTAATTCGGGCGTGTCCGGCGCCGGCACTCACGCCCTCAGGCACCACCGACGGTGCTGTCGTGACGCCAGCTGCGTCCGCCGTTCTTGGAGACGTACTGGAAGGTAGCTACTCATCTTCATCACCTCTCAGCGGTCGAACAGCGGTTCGGAAGCCGTGTCAGCCCAGGTCAACGCGGACATGTACAACGGGCCGGCCGTCGAGAGGATAGCCTCGGCACGGTCGAAGGCACCCGTCTCCAATGCGGTTAGGCAATCGAGTAACTGCCCCATCGGGCCAGCGTGTCTGACGAGTGCGTCGCGTATGTCCTGCGCGAGCGGAACGCCGGCGAGCGCCTCCTCGATCGGCTCGTCGAGCAACGCGTCGATCACCGAGAACAGACCGCAGGTGAACAGCTCGTTCGCCTCACCGGGAAATCCCTGCTCGGCGGCGAGCTCGCAGAAGCGCGCGCGCACCAGTGCCGTGAGCTTCAGCTCCTGTGGCTTGTCGTCGACGCTGGCGAACAGCGTCAGCGCGGCCCAGCGCCGGACGTGCTCGACGCCCAGCAGTGCCAACGCCTGGCCGATCGAGCGCACCGGCTGGCGCAGCCCGAAGAATGCGGAGTTGATGTAACGCAGCAAGCGGACGCTGAGTCCGACGTCGAGCGCGATCTTGCCCTGCAACTCGTCCAGTTCGACGCCCGGATCCTGCAGGGTGGCGAGCAGATCGAGCAATACCGGCCGGTTCGCGTCGATCCTCCTGCCGTGCATGACCTCCGGGCGGCAGAAGAAGTAGCCCTGAAACAGCTCGCATCCCGATTGCCTGCAGAAGGCGTGGTCCTTGTGATTCTCCACTCTGGCGGCCAGCAGCTTGACGCTGTACCGCTTGAGCTGAGCAACCTCGCTGGAGAACTGCTCGCGTCCGAGATCGACTAGGTCGAGCTTGACGTAATCAACGAGCCTCAGCAGTGGCTCGGCGTCCGGCGTGTAGCTGAAGTGGTCGAGCGCGACACGCTTGCCGGTGCGCTGGAGGTCGGCGACGGTTTCGATCAGTTCGTCGTCGATCGTCTCGCGCTTGGGGATCTCGACGACCGCGCGCTGGGGCAGAAGTTCGACGAGGCCCTGGCTGATCGACTCGCGCGGCATCTTGATCCATGCGCCGCGGGCTCCCACGATCCGTTTGAGGCCGATCTCAGTGAGTGAGTTGAGCACGACCGACGCGGTCGCCGCTTGATGATCGCTGACCGCCGGCGTGTTCGCCTGGCCGTCCCGGAACAGAAGCTCGTAGCCGATCACGGACTGTTTCCGATTGAAGATCGGTTGACGCGCCACGTAAACCTCTGCCATGCCGGATCGTGCCCTTTCTGCCGGAGCCATCGTGGCTCGTCCAGATCTGCGTGTGCCCCTCCCGTGCGCGCGGGTGAACGAGCCAAGTGTACGAGCTGTTCGCGCTCGCGATGGCCGCGATCAGGGCCGCTCCGCGCTGTTCGATCGACCTCGCATCGGCGGCTATCAACGACCCTCGTAGGTCGCCTTGCCGGGACCGTCGCGCAGGAATGAGGCGACCGCGCTCTGCAGGTCCGCCGTGGCGAACAGCCGGCCGGACACCTCCGGAACGATGCCGTCAGCGGCGTGCGTGCCGTGCTCGACCTGCGTGCGCACGATCCGCTTGGTTGCGGCGTGCGCTCGCGTCGGGCCGCTTGCGAGGCGCAGCGCGTAGGCGTGCGCCCTCTCGGCGAAGCCCTCGTCGGGCCAGACACGGTTGACCACGTTCCATCGTTCGAGCGTCGCCGCGTCGAATAGGCCGCCGGTGTAGATCAGCTCTTTCGCTCGCGCTGGGCCCGCGCGCTCCGCCAGGCGCTGGGGGCCGCCCATCGACGGGGTCAAACCGACGACGATCTCGACGAGGCCGAACTTGGCCGACTCCGCAGCGACCAGCAGATCGCAGGCGAGGCTGAGCTCGAACGCGGCCGTCAGGCACAAAGCGTGGCCGGCGAAGATCGTGGGGCAGGGGAGATCCTCGACGCGCCTGACGATCTCCAGCAGGCGTTCCCAGAGCTGACCGCCGGTCTCTGGGGTCAGGCCCTGGAACAGATTGACATCCACGCCGCCGGAGACGACCCTGCCTTCGGCGCGGATCAGCAGCCCTCGGGGTGGGTCGGCGCTTAGGTACTGCGTCTCGGCGTCCAGGGAGTCGACCACCGCCCGATCAAACAGGTTCAGCTCGCCGTGATCCAGGGTCAGGATCGCCAGTGGGCCGTCGTTGCTTCGCTGAAAGCTCATGTCTGGGCTAGTCTAGTTCCAGCCCGCGACGGACAGCCATCTGACCGTCCTGTCAGACCCTCGGCGCGAGTGGGCGCGGGTGGCGCGGCTCGTACATAGCCAGCTCGCCGCCGTCCGGCAGCTCGAGCGCAGTCGTCAGACCCCAACCGGCGTCCTCGATCGGGCGTGTGAACTTGACGCCCCTGGCTTCTAGCTCTTGCACCGTGGCGTGAACGTCGTCGCACATGAGGTAGAGCTCGTGATGCGGATCCTCGCCGGTGGGGTGGGCGGCCAGCTCGGCTGGCGGCAGGGCGAAGATGGGCCAGCCGCCGCCCGCGTCCACCGACGAGAATCCCAGCACGTCGCGAAGGAACTCGCGTACGCGCTGCGGATCCTTTGTGAAGATGATGGCGTGGGCGCCGGTAATCACGATCACCCCAGCTTATCTGTGCGGACGGCCCTCGAGCTAGTCGGCGTCAGGACTTCTGCTTGATCACCGTGCCCGTGGGAGTGATCACGTACCACACGCCGCCACTGCTGTTGACGCCCTCTCCGGACGCGCTGCCGGGCGCGGGGTCGGCCACATAGTTGTATAGCGGCCAGCCTTTGTAGGTGGCCACGCGGCCACCGCCCGGGTTCGGGTCGCTGCCGAGCAGCGAACCATTGACGGCGCCGGCAGCGACCGCGTGGGCGGCTGCGGGGAGCGTCACCGGCGGCCAAATTGTCGCGCACCCACCAGTGCAAGTGACTTTCTCAGCGTTGTCTGGCGCGAACGTGTACAGCGTGCGCCCTCGGCCGTCGACCAGCACCGTACCGACGCCGGCCACGCTCCTGCTCGAGACCTCGACAGAGGCGCTTCTCGCTGTTGTTGTTGTTGTTGTTGTTGTTGTTGTTGTCGTCGTCGTCGGTGAGGTCGAGGACGACGTGGTCGATGACGAGCTACCCCTGCCGCAGCCAGCGCCGACGATCGCGACGGTGCATGCGGAGAGCAACCAGAGTTTGTTGCGCACGGAAATCATCAGGTGTCCTTGTGTCCTTGCTTGGTTTGGGTTTTCTGCGACGGCGTCGCGTCGCCTAGCCGGACGTGATCAGTGCAACAGCTTCAGGGTGTTGTCGCCGTCGTCGACGTAGTAGATGCCGTCGCCAGCGGGGTTGAGGACCAGTCCGAACAGTGATCCGGCGCCTGTCTTCTTGTCGGCGCTCTGCACGGTCAGTTGGCGGCCGGCTGGGGTCGTCTCGACGATGTTCCCGTCGCCGGCGTTCGTGGTCAAGATGTCGCCGTTGGGTGCGAGCGTCAGCCCGAGCGGCTGCTTGAGCTCGCCGCCGATCGAGACCGTCGTGCCACCGTTAGGGGCAGAAGTTGTTCGGGTCATCGCTTGCGGGATCGCCACGATCCGGTTTGACAGGGTGTCAGCCAGGTACAGCGTTCCGTCTGGAGCGAGCGCCACGCCGGTCGGGCCGATCACGAGCGCGGCTGGGTCATCGCGCCACGGGATCCCGCTCGCGATCACGCGCTGGTTGATCACCTCTGGTGGCTGTCCGGGTGCGGTCCGTAGACGGATGCGCACGACCGTCGAGTTGTTGATCGTGACGACGCCCTTTGCGGCTCCGCCGTTCAAGACGTTGCTTACGAACAGCGTGGTGACGTTTCCCTGCGTGGTCGAGGTCATGTCCCACGGTCCGGCGATCTGCGAGCCGGCGATGGTACTGACGGGCTTGCCGTTGCTGTCGAGCGCGATCAGACACCCGAACTTGGCGGTCGCCGACTTACCGTTGCTGGTGGGCAGGCTGCCGACTACCACGTAGCCGCCGGGCAGCACGCTAAGCGCGGTCGTCAGGCCAACGCCCCCAGGACAGCTCCCGGGCAACGTGCCCGCGCTGATCGTAGAGAACGTCGATTGCTTACCCGCCGGTGTGATCTCGACGACTGTTGTGCCTGTTCCCTGGTTGTTGGCCTTGTCGTTGAAGTTGCTGATCAGCAGGTCGCCGGCGTGGAGCTTGCCGATCGAGGTTGTCAGCAGCGCGATCCCGTAGGGGTTGACATCGCCGTTCGCCGGGACCGTCGAGGCGACCGTAGATACGTTCCGGAGCGGTGCGATGAACGCTGTGGCCGCCGTCGGCGTTGTCGTCGTCTCGGTGCTGGTTGCCGGTGAAGTCGTGGCAGCCGCGCTGGAGGTGCTGCTGCCTGAACTACCGCATCCGGACAGCGCGAGCGCTGCAAGGGGCACTGCAAATGGCACTGCCAAGATTGTCTTCCTGCTCACTGGGTTGATCCTCTCGTTGGCAAGCTGCGGGCGTACTGAGCTCGCGGGTGTCGAGTCAGAGCCGGAGCCGCGCTCCGCTAGGCCGTTCGGGCTAGATCTCGAGCTCCGCTGGTTCTGATGACGCCGAGAGCGACGCGATCCTTCCCCGCCGGCCGTCCGGCGCACCACCCGCGTTGCTGAGACCGGCGCCATGCAACGGGAGCGCCTGAGCGACCCAGCCGCCGCCAGCTACTCGACCGGCTTATGGCCAGCTGAGCTGCTCGTTGTCGGCGATGGTGCCGGCGAGCCGCACAAGGTCAGCTTCGCGGATCTCGCTGAAGACGACCGCGATCTGGTCGCGGGTTTGGCGAGCGAGCGCCGCGCCGCAGCGCACAGGGGCCCCATGGTCGGGAAGCAAGAGCTCGATTTCCCTAGGCCCCGGGCCGAGCCCTGGGCGGCGTATGAGCAGCGCACCGCTCAGACTGAGGTTGACCGTCACGGTCTCGACGGAGAATGCGCTCGCGCGACCGCTGATTACGTGCCTCGCACGAACGGGTGTCTGGAGACGCGCGCGAGGAGCGGCGCGGCGCTCCTTCTCGTGGATCCCGTCCAGGACGACGAACTCGAGGGCCGCTCCACCGTAGATGGCGCGCGCCCCGCCGCGCAGCGCGATCGTCGATCCGCGCCACTCGAACATCATGAACCCGAGCGCACCAGATCTCAGGCTTTCTCGCGTCTGCGGAGAGATCTCATGGATCGGAGCGAGCGTCGCGACCGGCGTGGTGACGTTGCCGACCGTGCAGTCGATGCACCAAGCATCGGCGTCGAGCTCGACCTCGATTGTGACCGCCTGGTGCTCTACGAGTCGCCGCACGTCCTACCGGCCCGGCGTGCTTTGGCAGCGGGCCGTGGCCTCGCTACGCGGTGGATCGAGGCAATCACGCGGTGGTTCGAGGCTTAGGCGACCGCGGGCCTCGCGCGGCGTGAGGCGCTAGCATAGCGTAGTGCCGATTGCAACCGCGCGGAGGAACCTCCATGGTTCCTGAGATCGGCCGACGCTGCCCAGCGACATCAGTGGACGACGCATCGCTGGCCGGATTGACCACAAATTCTCGCGGACAGCGCAGGTCGCCTGCGGGCTCACGCGAACCCGGCCGATCTCGGACTAGTCAGAGGCTACGTGCAAACGCAGGTCCCACATCCAGTGGGCGCAAGGACTTGCGCCCCCTCGAGGTCGGGCAGGCCGTGGTTTTGGAGGTAGTGAGGTAGTGCGGTAGTGTAGGGCGGGCCGTAGGTCTGGAGATAGGGTGGGCCGTGGCTTGCGCTGACGTGTGGATTCCTGCGGTTTCGGCTTGCGGTCTTCTACGGTCCAAGCGCGACCGCCCAGGATCGATTAACCGGTCTATGGCCTCTATCGGTCAATCGGGCGGCAGAGGGGATTATCTTGTTCGGGAGGTTGGGGTGGGCGCTGGGCGCAGGGCCAGCATGACCGCCGAGGAGGCGCTCGCGCGCACGAGGCTCGGAGGCGAGCGCCGCGGGGCCGAACTGGCTCTCCAGGAAGCCGAGCATCGCTCGCGGTTGATGCTGGAGAGCGTCGAGGATTACGCGATCTTGATGCTCGACCCTGGCGGACGTGTCGTGAGCTGGAACGCCGGGGCGCAGCGCATCAAGGGCTACAAGCCCGAGGAGATCATCGGCCGGCACTTCGCCGCGTTCTATGCGCCGGAGGACCTGGCGGCAGGCAAGCCTGCGAAGGAGCTGGCGATCGCTGCGGCGG
This sequence comes from Solirubrobacteraceae bacterium, assembly GCA_052147535.1. Classification (GTDB taxonomy): domain Bacteria; phylum Actinomycetota; class Thermoleophilia; order Solirubrobacterales; family Solirubrobacteraceae; genus Palsa-465. The sequence goes on from JBKQKK010000163.1 coordinate 14,412, forward strand.
AGGGTCGTTTGGAGGACGAGGGCTGGCGCGTGCGCAAGGACGGAACGCGCTTCTGGGCCGGTGTCGTGATCACTGCGCTCCATGATCCCGATGGGGCGCTGTGCGGGTACTGCAAGGTTACGCGTGACCTCAGCGAGCGACGCGCCTACGAGCAGCGCCTCGCCGAGATGTCGCACCGCCGTCTGCGTGCCGTGACCGACAGCATGGGTGAGGCGCTGTGCACGCTGGATCACGCTGGCCATGTCAGCTACATCAATCCGGCCGCAGAGCGGCTGTTGGGATGGGGCACCGCCGAGCTGCAAGAGCAGACGCTGCACGAAGTGGTGCATTTTCGCCGGCGGCTCAACCGGTCGGTGCACACAATCGATGATTGTCCGATGCATACCGGGCACAAAGCGCGTGTAGCCGTCCGTGTCGCGGACGACACGTTCGTGCGGCGCGACGGAACGGCGTTGCCGGTGTCGTGGGTGCTGACACCTGTGCAGACGCCTGAGGGCGACAGCTCGGTGATCGTGATCACCGACAACACGAGAGTCAAGCTGGCGCAGCGGCAGCTGCGCCGTGACATCGAGCAGCTCGAACAGGTCCGCGCGGTGCACGAGGCGCTCAACGAGCAGCGCTTTGAGCTGTTCGCGCAGCCGATCATCGACCTTCGTAGCGGCGCTACCGTCTCGCATGAGCTGCTGCTGCGGATGCGCGAGCGCGACGGAACGATCCGCGCGCCGTGCTCGTTCCTGCCGGCTGCCGAGCGTAGCGGCGTGATTCACGAGCTCGACCGCTGGGTGATCGGCCAGGCTGCGCGACTGGCGGGCGCTGGGCACGACGTCGAACTGAACTTGTCGGCGGATTCGCTCGGAGATCCCAGTCTGGCCGATGACTTCATTGCGGCGGTAACCGAGCACGGCGCCGACCCGGCGCGGATCGTGGTCGAGCTGACCGAAACCGCGCTACTGCCCGACGACACGGTCGCGTGGACGTTCATCGAGCGGATCCGGGCGCTCGGTTGCGAGTTCGCGCTGGACGACTTCGGTACCGGCTTCGGGACTTTCAGCTACCTCAAGCGCCTGCCGATCGACTATTTGAAGATCGACATCGACTTCGTCCGCGACCTGCGCAGCAACCCGGCTAGCCGGAATGTCGTCGAGGCCGTGGTCGCCCTCGCGCGCTCGTTCGGGCATCGTACGATTGCCGAGGGCGTCGAAGACGACGAAACGCTGCAGACGCTCCGAAGGATGGGAGTCGACTACGCTCAGGGTTACCTGATCGGACATCCCTCCCCGATCGCTACCACGCTCGAGCAGTGGGCCGTTGGCCGGCAGGATGGCAGCCGTGGCGATCGACCCGCCGAGGACCCCGAGTCCGCGATCGACCGCACGATCGCGGTGATCGACGCGCCGATCGGGGCGCGTGCGTGTCGCCACGGCGATGCGGTGACTGATCGGGCCGCGCGCGCGTTCGTGGCGGCGCTGCGTTACGGGGACCCTTACGCGGCGGCAGCCGTAATTGATGGCGTCGCCGCGCAGGACGGACTGTCCCCGGTCCAGATCCAGGCGCGCGTGATCGCTCCGGCGATGCGACGGATCGGTGAGCTGTGGGAGCTCGACGCGCTGACGGTTGCTCACGAGCACCTGGCAACCGCTGTCAGCAATCACATCCTGATGCGTCTGTATCCGGGGTTACTTGGCCAGGCACCGTGTCGCAGCGGCAGCATGGTCGTGGTCTCGGCGGTCCAAGGCGAGCATCACGTGCTAGGGCTGCGGATGGCCGCTGACGTGTTCGAGGGCGCCGGTTTCGATGTCCGGTTCCTGGGTGCTGATGTGCCGCAGGCATCACTGCTGGCGTGGGTGGCTGAGCGCCGGCCCACGATCGTCGCGCTCGGAGTGACGATGCCGTTGAACGGGGCCACGCTGATTCGTAGCTTGCAGGCGCTACGCGATCGCGATCCAGCGCTGCAGCTCGTCGTGGGCGGACCAGGGGTACCGGCCGTGCTACGGCGCAGTGCCGGTGTCTTCTACGCCGCCAGTACCGAGCAGCTGGCTGATTACGCTTACGCAAGCAACGCTCTAAACGCGCCGGCGCAGAGCGAGCTGCCGTCTGGGCTCGCTCGCGGTGGCGCCGGATTCGGTCCGCCTGTCGATCGACCGCCGGCGCTGAGCGGCGGTTTGGAGCTTCGCTTAGCCGAAACGGCCGCGGCGGCCGCGGACGTTGCCCGCCGGCACGCGCGTCGCGCGGTTGTGCTCGAGCAGATCGCGTTCCGCGACCCGCTGACCGAACTGTGGAACCGGCGAGCGTTCGACGACCGCCATCAGACCGTCACCGACGAACCGGTCCACCATCCCGCGACGATACTGATGATCGACATCGACCGTTTCAAGTCGGTCAACGACCGCTTTGGCCATGACGCAGGCGATCGGGCGCTGGTCGGCGTGACACGATGCATCACCGAATCCCTTCGGCCGACCGATTTCGCCGCTCGTTACGGTGGCGACGAGTTCGCGCTCCTGCTCCCCGATACACCACTCGAGCTAGCTGCAGAGATCGCTGAGCGGATCCGCAGCCAGGTCGAAAACGAGCTGACAGACCCGCAACTCACGGTCAGCATCGGCATCAGCGTCCCCGACCACGCAGACCGACGCCTTGCGATCCTCGATGCCGACCGCGCCCTTTACAAGGCCAAAGAGCGCCGCAACCAGGTTGCGCTCGCCTGACACACTGGAACGCGAGCCCATGTACATCGCGATGTCCCATCCGCGGCTGGCGGACTCCCTTGGTTAGCGAACTGCTCGAGGCGTTCAACAATTGCGCGGGCCGTGTCGAGAACGCGGATCGGATCATCGACCTCGAGGCCTGGCATTCCAGCGTGGTGGCGAGGTGAGCCGCGTTGAGCCACCCAGCGGCGCGATCCCGCCCCAAGCGTTTGAGCTCGCTGACGGAACCACGGTCGATCTGGGACCGCTCGCGCAGCAGCTATGCCGGGATTACTTCGGGCTCTACCCCGACGACATCGAACGCTACGGACCCGCCGGACAAGCCTGGTGTGAGCACGACAGCCGCTACCTGCTCGCATGGGCGCTCGAGGATGCGCGCGCCGGCATCGTCAACTGCGTCGAACAGGTCCAATGGCTCGGGCGGGTTCTCGGTGCACGGTCATACCCAATCGAGCGACTCGCCGCCCACGTGCAGCTCACCGCCGCCGCTCTACGCACGGCCGAGCTGGGCGAGACCGGCAGCCATGCCGCTGATCGATTGAACCAGGCTGCGGCCGCCCTGGCCAGCGCCTCCGCGGACTGAGGAACACGCCTCACGCTCCGCGGCGATCGAGCAGCGGGAGCGGTGGCCACCGCGGCGGCGGCCAGGCGGGCCCTGCGCCTCAAGAATCGGCGCGCTCCTTACCGGGACGAGAAGCCGGAGCGGCGTTGGACGGTCCGCTTGCATCGGAGGCGCTGACGGGAGGAGCGTTAGCCGGCCCCACGAAGCGACAAAGATGGACCGCTCGGCTACGCAGCGACGCCTTGACGACCTGCTCAACGCTCGCGACATCGAACGAAGTTCGCCGGAGCGCTGATCACGGCACCCCGGGCGGCGCGCGTGGCTCAGGGCGGGCAGAGGCCGGCAATGACCGCCGCTCAGCGTCAGCTGGTGAGCGAGGCTGCGCGTCACAATATGGGGGATGACCCCCGAGGAGCTGCGGGATTGTTGCCTCTCCTTTCTCGGAAGTGAGGAGGAGCTCCCGTTCGGACCCGACACGTCGGTGTTCAAGGTGGCTGGTCGGATCTTCGCGCTATCACGGCTCGCGGAAACCCCCGTCCGCGTCAGCGTCAAATGCGACCCGTGGTTGGCAGAGCAGCTGCGCAGTGCCCACCGGGCCGTGATCCCCGGGTATCACCTCAACAAACGCCACTGGAACACGGTGATCATCGACGGGTCGCTGCCTGACGCGATGATCGCCGACATGGTCGAGGACTCGTACGACCTGGTCGTTAGCAAGCTGCCGCGGTTGTGCCGCCGCGCGCTCGCCTGGCGGGGCGATGCCTGACGCCCCAGCGAAGCGTCTTGCCGCTAGGCCAGCCCTCCACGTCAGCTCCTGGTAAGTGGTACGAGCTCAACAACGGGGGGGTACGAGTTCAACGGGGGGTACCTCAGACCCCTGCGTCATCTCCTGGGCAAGACTGGCGGACTGGCGACGTGGTTATTTCAGGATGTTGATCGCTCGAGCAATCACGAGTCCGAGGATCAAGAGGGAGTCGGCGGCTTGGATTGCCATTGTCAGTTTGGCCCACCGCGAGAGCGGCATCACGTCTGTCGGACTGAACGCCGTGGCGTTGGTAAAGCCGAGGTACAGGTAGTCGGAGAACTCAGGCCGCCAATCCGGCGGAGCGACGTGAGAGTTCATCTGCTCTGGGAACGCGAGGTCCGGGAACTCGGGGAGCGCCACGGCACGCTCTTGTGGACCGCCTCCATCGAGCACCCAGTAGACGAAGGCGAATGCGATTATCGTGTAGAGCCAAATCCCGAAGCCGGTGCCGAGTAGCTCGGTCGGCGAGTTCGTTTCCGGCCCGCCCTCGATCAGATCCACAACCAGCCGGACGGTGATTCCGGCCGCTTCGGCTACCAGGACGATCGCTAGCGCAAGCGAAAGTGCCCGGCCGACGGTTGATCGGCTTTCGACCCGACCTCGATCAGCGATGACTGCCGCGACGATCAGCAGGAGCTCGAGCGTCGGGACCGTCCAGTTTGGACCCAGGCTGAACCGACGAGGCAACAGCAGCTCCAAGGCGATCGCCAACGCCAACGCAACTGTCCCAGGCCACCGTTTCTCAGCCCGTGTCTGAGACGACACCATGTCGATCCTATCGGGTCGCCCTTGCTATCCGCACAGAGCAGGCGCACCGCCTCGCTCCGTCCACATGAATCGTACCGCGAGCGAAGCGGGTCCATTTGGGGTCCTGAGCATGCCGATCGGCCACCCCGGGCACGCCCCTCGGACAATCACATCCCATCGGCGGGCAACCCGGGCGCTGACCACCCACCACAGACGCGATCGCGCCGCGCGACTCGACCGTGCTGAAACAGAGACGTTCTCGCGAGACCCGGGAGTGCACCGGACAGGTGGGACGACGAAGACGAGGTGATCGTGAGCTTCGGCTAGCTAGGCGTCGCCTCCAATTCTGTTAGGTCCGCCCGAAGCGCAGCACTTGCAGGGGGGCGATTCCCTTTATTGAGGTGAAAACGTTGGCCCGCGCAGTAGCCCGCGGTCCGCGGGCGGCGCGGGTTTCGGACGGTCAGCGGCGAAGCCGCAGCGCTGGCCGTGCGGTCGGCGCTGGCGGCGCGGTCAGCGCGCGGCGAGCTGGCGGCATGTTTCGCACTGCTGGCCGTGCGGTCGGCGCTGGCGGCGCGGGCGTCGCGCGGCCAGCGGGCGGCATGTTCGAGCGAGCAATCCGGCCCGCGCGCGGGCCG
>JBKQKK010000164.1:0-37579 GCA_052147535.1 Solirubrobacteraceae bacterium
TGGGATGAACGGGGCCGTCGCATCTTTCCCTAAGCAGAGGTCGTCTTTATGGATCAGAATTTCGCGGCAATTATCCTCGGTGGTACCGGGCAAGTCGGGGGTGCAGTGGTCGCGGAGCTGTTAGCAATTCCGGAATGCCGAGAAGTGGTGATGGTCACCAGAAAGCCCATTGCGGCGCGATCGCGGGTGCGCAATGTCGTTCTTGATACCGGCGCTGCTGATTTTGCCGAGCGCACTGCTGCCCTTGCCCGCGAAGTCTTGCGCCAAGATCCCGTCAGCGCCGTGAGCTGTGTGGGTGTCGGTTCTATGGTCGCCAAGTTCACCGTCTAGAGCACGCACGAGACGGGTGGCCGAGGCTGGTTCCCTCCTCTCCTCTCCGGCCTTCCCACCCGCTCCACAACTGCCTCCTCTAGCGCAAGCGACCGCCCCCCGGGGCGGTCGCTTCGGCGATGATCCGGCTGTGAGCATCCTCGAGCCCGACGGCGCGCCCGAAGATCTACCGCGGATCCCGGCTTCGGCCGGGGCGCTGATCTTCGACCACAGTAAACGGCTGCTGATACTCAAGCCCAACTACAAGAAGGGCTGGACGGTTCCCGGCGGGCAGATCGATGCGAGCGGCGAATCCCCCTGGGCTGCATGCCGCCGCGAGACGCTGGAGGAGTGCGGCCTAGCCGTGCAGCGGGGACGGCTGCTGTGCGTCGATTTCCTCGCTCCGAGGCCGGGCCGCCCCGGCGGCGTCCGGTTCCTGTTTCACTGTGGGATGCTCGACGATGATCGGCTTGCCACGATCAGATTGCAGGCGCAGGAGATCGACGCCTACCAGTTTGCCGATGTGTCCGACGCGTTGGTCTTGCTGAGCGGCCCGCTTAGGCGCCGCGTGTCTGCGTCGATCGCCAGCCGGCGATGCGTGTACCTCGAGGAGGGCAAACCGGTGCGGGGCGTGAAGGGCTAGCGAACGACGGCCACCCTGGCAGGCTCAGCGTCACCTGACTGCAACTGAGGCGATTGCCCCGCGTGCCGCTTCGGCGACGTGCTCGGGTGTTATCCCGTACCGCTCGAGCAATACGCCACCGGGCGCGGAGGCGCCGAAGTGATCGATCGAGACGTGCACGTGCGCGTAACGTGCCCAGCCCATCGCGATGCCGGCCTCGACCGATACGACGGGCACGCCCGATGGCAGCACTCCCCCCCGGTACTCGTCGTCCTGAGCGTCGAACAGCTCCCACGACGGCATCGAAACCACGCGCGCGCGTATGGCTTCGCTCTCCAGCAGCGACTGCGCCTCGAGCGCGACCGACACCTCCGAGCCACTCGCCAGCAGCACGACGTCGAGATGCTCGCCGTCACCGGCGTCCCGGCGGATGTACGCCCCGCGAGCGAGACCACCGGCAACCGCTGCCAGCACGGGCAGGTCCTGGCGCGTGAGCAACATGCAGATGGGGCCGCGCGCGTGCTCGAGCGCGACCTGCCACGCTTGCACGGTTTCATTCGCATCGGCAGGACGGATCACGGTAAGCCCCGGGATCGCGCGCAGCGCCGCGTAATGCTCGATCGGCTGGTGCGTCGGCCCGTCCTCGCCCACCGCGACTGAGTCGTGCGAGAACACCCAGACGACCGGCAGCTCCATCAGCGCCGAGAGTCGGATCGACGGGCGCATGTAGTCCGAGAAGACCAGGAACGTGGCGCCGAACGGCCTGATGATCCCGCCGTGCAGCGCGAGCCCGTTGACCGCTGCGGCCATCGCGTGCTCGCGCACTCCCCAGTGCACGTTCGCGCCGCTCGAGGAGTGCTCAAAGGACCCTCTGCCGGGAAGCTTCGCCTTGGTTGAATCGGCGAGATCCGCCGAGCCCCCGACCATCGTTGGAACGTGATCTGCGAACGCGGCCATCGCCTTGCCGCTGGCGGTCCGCGTCGCGATCGGCTTCTGCTCGACGTCGAACTTCGGTAGGACTTCCGCCAGCCCCGGCTGGGGCTGCCCGGCCCAGGCGCGCTCCCATTCGGCTGCCAGTGCCGGGTTGCGCGTCGCCCACCGATCGAACCGCTCGCGCCACAGATGGTGCTCGCGCGCGCCCCGCTCGGCGTTGGCCGCGAACAGACCCGGAACCTGCGCCGGGACGACGAAGTGCTGATCGGGGTTCCAGCCGAGCACACGCTTGGTTGCTCGCACTTCGTCCTCGCCGAGCGGCGCACCATGAGCCACCGGACGGCCCTGCTTCTGCGGCGCGGGGTAGCCGATCACCGAGCGTACGCGGATCAGCGACGGGCGCTTGTCCTCGGCGATCGCCGCCTCGATCGCCGCGCCGACAGCAGCAAGATCGTTGGCGCTGTGCACCGACTGCACGTGCCAGCCATAGGCACGGAAGCGAGCATCAACGTCCTCGCGCGCAAACGACAGTGAGGTCGCCCCGTCGATCGTGATCGAGTTGTCGTCATAGATGTAGATCAACCGGCCCAGCCCGAGGTTCCCAGCGAGCGAGGCGGCCTCTGAAGCGATCCCTTCCATCACATCGCCGTCCGAGCAGATCGCGAACACCCGGTGACTCATCACGTCGGAGCCGTACCGCATCCGCAGGAACCGCTCGGCGATCGCCATCCCAACCCCGTTCGCGAACCCCTGCCCGAGCGGACCGGTGGTCGCCTCGACCCCGGGTGTGGTGCGGTGCTCGGGATGCCCGGGCGTGCGCGACCCCCACTGGCGGAAGTCCTTGATCTCCTCGAGCGTCAGGTCATAGCCCGAGAGGTGCAGCAGCGAGTAGAGCAGCATCGATCCGTGACCGGCAGAGAGCACGAACCGGTCTCGGTCAAGCCATACCGGGTCGCTGGGATCGTGGCGCAGGAAGTGCTTGTAGAGCACGTAGCCGACCGGGGCCATCGCCATCGGCAGCCCGGGGTGACCGCTGTTCGCCTTCTGCACAGCGTCCATAGTGAGACACCGGATCGTCTCGACCGCCAGCGTGTCCAGCGCATCGGCTGCTGGTTGTCTCGCGTCGAGACGCACGTCGTAGATGTCGCGCATCCGGCGGCGGATAGTAGCCGAAGCGCCTCCGTTCGGCGCCGGCGCCTCCTCCTGCGCCGGGCCGGCGCCGCCGTCGATTTCGACCCGCCCCGCGGGACAGCGCCGACAGCGGAGCGGGTTGCGCCGAATGCGCGGCAACCATTCTCTAATTCTCTGCAGGTCGCTGCAGATCAATACGTACGTATTGTGCAACGGAGTAATGGACCACACTGCGGATGCTGGCCGCCATCCACACGCTTATCCTCTGAAATTCACTACTCAAGTCATGGAACCGGGGAAGGAGACGCCCACATTGGTCGCCGCATTCTTGGTGCTCTTCATCGTGTCGCTGCCTGTCCTGCTGATCGTGGCGATCGCGGGCGCACCCGTCATCCTGGCCGTCATCTTGGCTGTCGGTGCGGGCTTGATCGTGTTCTTCGTCGCTAACGCGGTGCTGGGACTCGGCGCGTTCGGCCTGCGGCGCTACGAGAAGGCCAAGGCCCGGATCTCGGGGAGCTAGGACCGGCCAAAACAGATACACGCCTGATACCACAAGTTCGCCCCCGCTGGAGACCGCGGCTTGCTCGTGATCTCCCACCGGGACGAGGGGCTCGAGGGGCTCGAGGAGTTTGAGCTGCTCACGCTGAGCGGCGAGCGGGCGCTCGTCGCTCAGACAAGCGCAGTCAGCTCGTGCTCACGGACGTAGACGACGAGCCGCTCGTGCTCGGCGACCGCGATCTGCTCGAACGCTAGCGCGAGGCAGCGGTCCTCAGCGATCCTGACCACACGTGCGCGGCCGTCGATCGGAGGCTCATTTTCACCGAGGTACAAGCGGAAGCCGACGTGCGTACCGAGGTACAACCGCAAGCCGACCTGCGCAGCGACGGCCAGGCAATCCTCGGCGAGGAGCATCCCCGAGCCACTGAGGTTGATCGTCGACGTGTCGATGAAGTTCACCGAGTGCTCCGCCTGCAGGATCACACGCAGGAAAGCGTCGGTGCGTAGGTACTCGCGCTTCCCCGCGAGCGGATCGTCCGCGGTGCTCGGCAAGTCCGCCGCGGCGCTCGCAAGTGCCGGCTCAACGACGCCTGAGCCGCCGAGCGCACCGCCGACGGCACTCAGCACTGATTCTCGGTCGAACGGCTTGACGATGAACCCCTTCGCGCCGAGCCGCAGCGCAGTGAGCACGTGGTTCTCATTCAGGAAGGCCGAGCAGACGACGACCGGCAGCGAATGGTCGAGCATCATCAGGTGCTTTAGCGTCGGCAGCCCGCTTCGCCCCGGCATCACGAGGTCGAGCGTCACCAGATCCGGCCGCAGGTCACGCACTTGACCGGGTGCCTCCATACCGTCCTTGGCCTCACCCACAACCGCGTGCCCGCCGTCATTGAGTATGTCGCGCAGGAGCGATCTAACCAGCAGGTTGTCATCGACGATCACGATTCGCGCCAAGAGAACGATCCTTACGGTGGGGCCTCGGGGGCCCGGGCAGCGGCCTTGATCGTTCATCGGACGACACGACCGAGACGACAAGCCCGTCAGACCGTAATTCGGCAGAACGTCTACGCAACCCGCCCAGACCCTCGAAAGCCTCGGCCTAAACCGAGGTCCTCGAAATGCTCGGGCTAAACGTAGCCCGTGCGCGAGGTCACCGGAAATCCAAGCCCCCGCCAGGCGTTCAGGCCGCCCGCAAGCCAAACGGCGTCGAAGCCCGCCTCGCGGAGCCTCTGCGCCGCAACGGCCGATCTCGATCCGCTCGTGCAGATCGTGACGTAGCGCTTGCGCGAATCGAGCTGTGCCCGATCAAGCCGGTCGATCGGGAAGTACCTCGCGCCAGAGATCGTGCCCGCGTTGTATTCCCTGCGCTCGCGTACGTCAAGCGCGATCGACCGCCCGCTGCGCAACTCGACATCGGCGAGCAGCGGTTGCAGCGACGGGGGCTGCGCCGGCCGCAAGTTGGTGTTCACCCCGGCGTCGGGCTCGAGGCCGCGGCAAGCGTCGAGCCGAGGCGCATCGACGCAGGGATACCGATCAGCAGGCTGATCGCGCACGCGAACAGCATCGCCGTGTGCACAGTCGACGCCGTGGCGCCGCCGGAAATCGCGATCCCCGCCAGTCCGGCCCCGACCGCAGCTCCGAGCAGCCTGCCGATCGAAAGAATCGCCGAGGTACGCCCGTGCGACGCCGAAGGGTTGGAGTTCAGCGCCGCGCGCGAAGGTGGCACGAACAGCATTCCCAACCCGAGGCCGACCGGGATCAGTGGCACGATCGTGAGCGGGCTGTGTAGCGACAGCGAAGGGATTGAGAGCATCGCCAGCCCGAGCCCCACGGCGAAGAAGCCGATCAGCGCAGGCAGCCGCTCCCCGCGCGAATCGACGAGCCGCCCGGCGATCGGTGCAGCCGCGCCGACGAGCAGGGCAACCAGGATCAGCGCCGCTGACGCCCCGAGCGCAGAGTACCCCGCCGCCCGCTGCAGATACTGCTCAGCGAGATAGAAGGTCCCGATCATGATCGCGAACGTGAGCGCCGTGATCACTGTGGCCGCCAGCACGACCTCGTTGAGCACGCTGCGCTTAAGGTTCGCTTCGGTGCTGCGCCCGAGCGGCGGTAGGTAGCGCATGACCGCCACCGCCGACAGCAACGCCAGCGGGACGAGCGCCCACCAGTTGGAGCGCCAGCCCAGCGCGACGGTCAGCAGCCCCCCCATCAGCGGTCCGACGAGGTTCGCGAGCCCGGCACTGGCACCCCAGATCCCGAGCGCGCCGCCACGTCGCTCCGGCGGGAAGCCGCTGACCGCACCGGCGAGCGCGGCGGGGCTGACGAGCCCCGCGCCGACGCCCTGGACCACCCGGCTGGCGACCAGCGCGGCGATGCTCGTCGAAAGCGCGCCGAGCAGGGCGCCCAGCCCGAACACGGCCAATCCGAGCAGCGCGACTCGCCGTGCCTCAAAGCGGTCCACCAGCCGTCCCGCGGGGACCAGAATGAGCGCGTAGGGGAGGAAGTACGCGCTGAGCACGATCGCCGTCGTGGCGCTCGAGACGTGCAGCCCGTGCGCAACCGACGGCAGCGCGACCGTGACCAGCGTCCCGTCGATCTGCAGCAACGCCGCCGCACCGGTACAGGCGAACAGCCGCATCCAGGACTCGCGCGGGATCGGCTCGCCGCCGCCGCCGCGACGCGCACGACCGTGTGACCGTCTTGTGTGGCGCGTTGTCGACAAGCTCGCAGCAGTATCGCGGGCCGTGTCGATCTCGGTCGCGCGGCTGCTCTCGGTCGCGCGGTCAGCCGGGCGACGCCTCACGCCACTTGGGCTTCCGTGTGGCTGATCCAGGTAGCGTACATCTGCGCGTACAGACCGCCCCGCGCCAGCAGTTGCTCGTGAGAGCCGAACTCGGCGATCCGGCCGTCGTCTACGACGACGATCCGGTCGGCTTTCATCGCGGTCGTCAGGCGGTGCGCCACCAGCACCGCAGTGCGAGCCCGCAGCAGCACATCGAGCGCCGCCTCGATCTTCGTCTCGGATAGCAGATCGAGGTTGGAGGTCGCTTCGTCGAGCACCAGCACGCGCGGCTGCGCCAGGAACGCGCGCGCGAGCGCGATCAGCTGCCGCTCGCCGGAGGACAGTGACTGTCCGCGCTCGTGGACGATCGTGTCGAGCCCATCGGGCATCCGCTCGACGACGTCCGCCAGCCCGACAGCGTCAACCGCCTCCCAGACCTCCTTCTCGGATGCCGCGGGCCGTGCGAACGCGATGTTGAAGCGCAGGCTGCCGGCGAACAGGAAGGGTTCCTGCGGAACTACCCCAAGCTGGCGGCGTAGCGAGTCGAGCGTCACCGACCGCAGGTCATGGCCGTCGATCAGGACGCTGCCGCCGGTAGGGTCGTAGAAGCGCGTGATCAACTTGGCGATCGTCGACTTGCCGGCGCCCGTCTTGCCGACGAACGCGACCGTCTCGCCGGCGCGGATGCGCAGGTTGACATCGCGGATCACGGGCACGGATGAGTCGTAGCCGAAGGTCACATCCTCGAAGCGGATCTCGCCCTCGATCGGCGGCAGCTCGCGGGCGCCGGGAGCCTGCGGCGTGCTCGGCTCGATCTCCAGCAAGGTGCGCAGCTTGAACACTGACGCCCTGCTTTGCTGGAAGGTGTTGTATTGCTGGACGAGCAGCTGGATCGGCGCAAAGAAGCGGTTCAGGTACAGGAAGAAAGCGACCAGCGCGCCGAGGCTGAGCTGATGGTTGAGCACCATGTTGCCGCCGATCGCGAGCAGCGCGCCCTGCGCGAGGTAGCCGAGCAGCTGGGTCCCAGGACCGTAGATCGCGTTGATCTGGGCTGTGTAGTTGTTCGCGGCACGGTAGTCGCCGACGACGTTACGGTGCTGAACGATGTTGAACGCCTGACGATTGTGGGCGGCGACCGTACGCACGCCGTGAAGGCTCTCCGAGAGATCGGTGAGGACGCTCGCGATCCCGTCGCGGACGCGGTCATAGGCGCGCACCGACGCCGCCCGGAACCACAACGATGCCGCAATCAGCGCCGGCATCGTGAGCGCGAGCGTGATCAGTGTCAGCTTGACGTTCATCGTGAACAGCACGATCGTGATCACCAGCATCGTCAATCCCTGCACGGCGAACTGCGCGAGCCCGTCCTGCAGCAACTGCTGCAGGTTCTCGATGTCGCTCGTCATCCGGGTCATGATCACGCCTGCCTTCTCGTCGGTGTAGAAGTCCAGACCGAGCCGCTGCAGGTGCGTGAACACGCGAATCCGCAGGTCGTTCATCACCCGCGCAGCGAGCCGTCCGGTGACCTTCACCTGAGCATGTTGCGCGAGCGCGCTGACCGCGATCGCGGCCAGGAATGCAGCTGACACCGCGACGATCACGGGCATGCTCTGGTGTCCCGGCAGCATCCCCTTGTTGATTCCGATCTCGATCAGCGCCGGACCGGCCTGGTTGACGATCGACACGACCGTCACCAGCAGTGCCGCCGCAACGCCGAGCTGCCAGTGGCCCAAGACCATTCCCCGCAGCGTCAGCTGCGTCTTCTCTCGCCCGCTGAGGCGGTGGCTGAAGATCGCGGTTGGCTCGCCCGGGTCGGGCTCATCGGCGAGCAGCTTGTCGACGCCCTCCTTCATCTCCGAGGGAATCCCGGCGAACGGCAAGCCGGCGCCCGGGGAGGCCGCCGACCGCGGGCCGCCTCCGAGGGGACCACCGCCACCGGCGCCACCGAAGAATCCGCCGCCGCCGAAGCTCATAGCCCAAGCACCTCCTCGCGGTCATGCAGCTCAGCTTCCTGCGCCTGCGCAAGCACCTCGACGTACAGGGGCGTCGTCTCGAGCAGCTCGGCATGCGTGCCCTGTGCCACGATGCGACCACGGTCGAGCAGCACGACGCGGTCGGCGAGGCCGATGGTCGACAGCCGGTGTGCGACAATCAGCGTCGTACGGCCCTCCATCAGCACCCGTAGCTCCTCGTGGATCTCCTGCTCGACCTGCACGTCGACGGCGCTGGTAGCGTCGTCGAGCACGAGAATCGGCGGGTTGACCAGAAGGGTGCGCGCGATCGCGATGCGCTGGCGCTGGCCACCCGAGAGGGTGTAGCCGCGCTCGCCCACGACGGTGTCGTAGCCGCGCGGAAGCGCGAGGATGAACTCCTCGGCCCCCGCGGAACTGGCGGCTGCGCGCACCTCCTCGATGCCGGCGTCGGGACGCCCGTAGGCGATGTTGTCGCGGATCGAGATCGAAAACAGGAACGGTTCGTCGAGCACCACGCCGATCTGCGCGCGCAAGCTGCTGATCGATAACTCGCGCACGTCGTGCCCGTCGATCGCCACCGTGCCTGAGTTGACGTCGTAGAAGCGTGGCAGCAGGCGCGAGACGGTAGTCTTGCCGCTCGCTGTGCGGCCGACCATCGCGACCGTCTCACCGGGAGTCAGGTGGAGCGAGAAATCCGACAGGACCAGCGGTCCTCCGTGGTAGGCGAAGTCGACCGCCTCGAAGCGGACGTCGCCGCTGCAGTGCGTGAGCTCGAGCGCGTTTGGCGCGTCGACCACGGTCGGCTGCTCGTCGAGAATCTCATAGATGCGGTTCGCCGACGCCGAAGCCCTCTGGCCGAGCATCACCAGCATCCCGAGCATCTGGAACGGCGCCTGCAGCATCACCACGTATGCGCTGAAGGCGAGGATCGCGCCGACCTGCAGCTTGCCGTGGATCGCCAGGTAACCGCCGAACAGGAGGATCAGCGCGAGGCCGACCTGTGGCAGGTTCTGGACGGCCGGCGTGAACCGCGCGCGCAGATCGGCATCCTTGATGTAGGCCCACTGCAGAGCGTCGGCGGCCTTCGCCAGCGTGGTCAGCTCGCGCTGCTCGGCGACCGATGACTTGACCACGCGCACGCCGTTGATGTTCTCGTCGACGATCGTCGCAACCTCGGCCAGCCGCGCCGAGATCAGCCACGAGACTGGGAACATGATCCGCCGCATGCGCACGCCCAGCACGAACACGAACGGCAGGGTTGACATCGCCACGAACGCAAGCGCGACGTTGATCGAGAGCATATAGACGAATGCGACAACGGCGACCAGGCACTGGACGATGATCGCCGGCGCGAACGTAAGGTACATCTGCACCGAGCGGATGTCTGAATTGGCCCGCGAGATCAGCTGACCGGACTGCACGCGATCGTAGAAACCGAACGACATCCGCGTCAGGTGCTCGTAGATGAGGTTGCGCAGATCGAACTCCATCGCGAATGCGGTGCGCATCAGGAACAGCCGCGAGATGTACGCCGAGATGCCCGCCGCCAGGCCAAGCCCGACCGCCAGCCGCACGTAGTGCGAAAGGGGGACCGTCTGGCGCTGCAGCGAGTTGGTGACGGCGTGATTGAGGACGTTGGGGATCTGCACCTGCAGGATCAGTCCCACGAACGACAGCAGCAGCGCAGTCACGAGCGTCCACTTGTGCGACAGGACGATCGGACGAGCTCGCCGCAGCCAACTCTGGGCAGTGTCAGAATCGACAGTCGCCTGGGGGGACCGGTAGCGCGAGCGTGGAGGAACGGGAACACCACGGTGCACGCCAGCGCGCGCGGCCGGGCGCAGATCGGAGGCTGGCGCGCTCACGGCGCACCTCCTGCAGGTATCACGCTGGAGACGTACGGGGCGTCGACGGTCACCGCGGCCACCGTCGCGGCGGAGGCCGCTCGAGCACAGGCACAGCGAGCGCGGTGGGCGTCCATCGCTTCCTGCCAGCTACCGAGCCCGGCGAACACGTCGCCGGCCCCGCCAGGGCGCAGTTCGGCGATCTGGCACAAGCGCTGCTCGACCTCTGCGTCGGCGTGCACGAGCAGTCGCCGCCCCTCCGCCGTGAGCCGGTGGCAAACACGGCGGCGGTCATCGGGGTCCTGCTGTCGCTGCACGAGGTCGCGGGCGACGAGTCCGTCGACCACGCCGGTCACGGTCGGGCGGCTGACGGCGAGCTTGTCGGCGAGCACCGACGCCTCCTCCTTGTGCTCGCATAGCAGGATCAGCACGCGATACTGGGGAAGCGTTAGATCGGCGGTGACGAGCGCCAACTCGACCTGACGCGCCAGCCGCGCGAGCACTCTGCCGGGGTGCTCGCGTGGCTCGAGCTTGCTGGCGTGGACCGGTAGTTCGTGAGTCACACCATTAGGTTACCGAACTAATCGCGTGAGCCCGCTCAAACGCCCACGCCAGCGAAGGTGAGCGACGCCGCCACGGGCAGTCACGGAGCTGATGGCGCGGCCCGGGTCTGTCATTCGATCGTCGTTCTACACGACCGCTAAAGCTCCCGTCTGAGCAGCTTGCCGAGCGCGTTGCGCGGCAGTTCGCTGACGAATTCGACCTGCTTGGGCACCTTGTAGGGAGCCAGTTCGCCGGCTGCGTAAGCGCGCAACGCAGCCGCGTCGATCGGCACATCGCAGACCACCACCGCGGTCACAGCCTCCCCCCAGGCTTCGCTGGGACGACCGATCACGGCGACCTCGCGCACGCCTGGATAGCGTCCGATCACCTCCTCCACCTCGCGCGGGTGCACGTTGAACCCGCCGCTGATGATCAGCTCCTTGCTACGGCCGGCTAGTCGCAGATGTCCGTCTGCGTCGATCTCGCCTAGATCACCGGTCCGGAACCACGCGTCCGGCGTGAACGCTTCGGCGTCGGCATCCGGGCGGCGGTAGTAGCCGGCGAACACATTCGGCCCGCGCACCTGCACCTCCCCCCCACCACCGAGCCGCAGTTCGACCCCAGGGAACGGCAGGCCGACCTTACCAGGCTTGCGCGGGCCGTCGATCGGGTTGGTGGTCAGCATCACGGTCTCGGTCATCCCGTAGCGCTCGAGCGGGAACTGGCCGCTGTGCCGCGCGATCAGGTGCCCCAGATCCACCGCCAGGGGCGCCGACCCTGAGACGAGCAGGCGCAACGGCGCGAGCGCGCCCGCATGCCCGGCAGCGGCGAGCCGCTGGTACATAGCGGGAACGCCGAAGAACATCGACACGCCCTCGTTACAGCGCGCCGCCACGTCGCCCACATCGAAGCCGGCGCGCAGCACGACCTGCGCGCCGACCGCAAGGCTGCCGTTGATTCCCACGCCTAGCCCGTGCATGTGGAACAGCGGCAGCGTCAGCAGCAGGCGATCGGCGGCCGACCAGCGCCACGCGAGCGCGACCGCGGTCGCGCTCGCAAGCAGGTTGCCATGGCTGAGCGGAGCCCCCTTCGGGCGCCCGGTCGTGCCGGAGGTGTAGAGCATCACCGCAGGGTCCGCGAGCCGCGCGCAGTCGATCTGCGGATCGTCGCTCCGCGCTGCCAGACCGGGGCGCTTCGCGCCAGCAAGCTCGACGTCGATCGCGCAGGTCGAGATCGGATCCGGCGACGCCTGCTCGATCCAGCGCGCGTGCTCGGCGTCCTGCACAAGCGCCACGGCCGGCCGCGCATCGGCGACGATCCGCTGCACCTCCGCGCAGGTGTAGGCGGGATTGAGCGGAACGCTCACGAGCCCGGCACGCAGGGCGGCCACGTAGGCGATCACGAACGCCGCCGAACTGGCCCCGCAGAGCGCCACGCGATCCCCCGGCGCCAACCCGGCTCGCAGCAGGCTCAGCGCCGCCGCGCTGCTGCGCTCGTCGAGCTCACCGCCGCTGACCCACCGCCCGTCGATGTCCCGGAGCACCGGCCTGGCTGGATCCAAGCGCCAGTGCAGGACAAAACGATCCGAAAGGTTCACAGCGGTACCTGGTTCACAGCGGGCCACTGGCAGCTTCTCGCGGCGCTCAACGGCCGGGAAGATGATAAATGTAGAGCGTGCCGCTGGTGAGATGATCGTTGTCGTTGCCGACCGGCAGGATGATCCGTCCCCCAACGACGATCGGGCTGTTCCAATGCCCGCTCGCCGCAGGCAGCGAAGCGAGTACGTTGCCACTGGCCGGACGGTAGACCTTCAACAGCCCGTCATTCTGGTCGTACACATACAGCAGACCGCCGGCGAGGACCGGGCTGGTCCCCGGAGTGTCGTTCTGCCACGCGATGTGCAAGCGCAGGTTGCCGCCGAGCACGTAGTCGGCCGTCCCGGAGTCATCGGCGATGAACACGTTCACGTGGCCGGCGGCGCTCCAGACAGCCGGTGCGGTGAGCAGCTGATCGGAGCCGGGTGTGGCGATCCGCTGCAGCTCGCCGCCGGTCCGTGGGCCGGCGGGAGCGGTCGTACCGTCGAGCCTGTCGAGGTCCAGCAGTCGTAGGATGCCGTCCTTGCCGCCCTGGACGGCCAGCGCGGTTCCCCGCACGTCCCCCAGCAGTGCCGGCTCGGTGGAGCCGAGGTCGCCGTCACTGGAGTTCAGGTATGCCTGATCGGCGGGCGTCCAGTTGTGCAGCAACGCCAGCGTGGCAGACAGCTCGATCACGCTATCGCCCCAATTGGTCCTCCCGTTGAACGGGCCGTTGCCGGTGGCAACGAGGATCCGGCCACTACCGGGTTCGATGACGGCGCCCGGACGGCCCCAAATTGCGGAGTCGCTCGCCGGACAGGAGCTCGGCGGGTCGATCAGCCGGTGCCGGTTGGAGCACAGCGAGTTCCAAATCGCAACGGTCCGTCCGCTCGCGCGGTCGATCAGCACGATGTGCCCCTGGTACACCGGAGCGTCTCCGATATAGCCGCCCGTGGACACAGTCACCGAACTGCCGCTGAGGTTCAGCGCGCCCTCGATCTTCTCGTGTGTGGGGTCGAACGTGACCCGCGCCGCCCAAACCTGGCGCCCGCTCGTGATCTGCAGCTTGTGGATGAAGCCGTCGGGGCTGGCCGCGTAGACGTACTCGCGGTCGGGGTCTGCGACAGGTGTGGCGGTCGTGATCTGGGGGCCGCCCTGCAGGCCTGCGAGCGCCGCTGGGGCGAACTCCCACAGCTTCCTCCCGGTCGCCGCGTCGATCGCGATCGTGTGGCCATAGGACGTCGTCACGACGATCAGGTCGCGTGCGTGACCGCCGATCGTGATCGCGTGCAGCTCGATCGCGGACGAGTCAACGGTGCCGTCGAGCGCAACCGTCCGGCGTTTCAGCAGATGCAGGTTCGCGGCCGTGATCCCGCTGTCCGCTGGACCGACGCCACTGCGCTGCGCGTTGTAGTCGAACGTCGTCCAGTCGCCGGAAACGGCAGCGGCCGCCGTCGAGGAAGCCGCCTTCGGGACGCCGGCGTTGACAGGCCCCGCAACGGTGCGCGCGCCGCTCGCAGTGCCAGTCGCGCTGACGCTCGCTCGGGGCGCGGCGCCGGCCGCCTGACCGCCACCCGCGCCCAGCGCCGCGACCGCCGTCGCTGCGAGCACTGCCAGCGATTGCTTGGTCCATGAACGCCCGAAGCGCACGGCAAGAATCCTAAGCGCTCCCGGTCTGGGGCACTCAGACGCTCCCCGGCTGGGGCGCTCAGGAGATCCTGATCAGGATGATCGTGTTGATCACGAACAGAATCGCGAACGCGACCGTCCAGCGATTCAGGTTGCGCTCGACCAGTGAGCCGCCGCCGAACGGACCAGCACCGGTGCCGACGCCGAACGCTCCGGACAGCCCGGCGTCCTTACCGGAGTGCATCAGGATCAAGAAGATCAGTCCGACCGACAGGAACACCTGGACGACATTGAGAATCGTGACCATCGCCGTCGATGCTACCGACGTTTGTCAGGAATCGACACCTTCGCTCGCGCGGGCTCGGTCGAGCTCGTGGAGGATCTCGATCGCCTCGGCGCGAAGCGTTGCGTCGATCGCCGCGTAATCGGCGTCAGACAGCTTGCCTGTCCTGTGGTCGAGCTCGGTATCGCGGATCTCCCTGTACTTGGCCTCCTGCGCGGCTTCGAGCTCGATCCGCTGGAATGCCGCAGTGTCCACTTCGCTGGTTGCGCGGTGCGCGGGCAATACGGCCCGCCGCAGGGGCGCGGTGACCGCAAGCACGATCGCCAGCAGGATCGCGAGCACGATCAGGAACTCCACCGCTCACCCACTCCTAGTGCCCCGACACGACGCTATCTCGCGTGCTCGCCGACGGCAAGACCCGCGCCGTAAGGCACACGTCGGCGGCGGCGCGCGAGCGCGGGCAGCGGCGAGAGCGCGATCAGCCCGCCGGAGAACATGATCGCCGCTCCGATCCAGATCCAGGCGACCATCGGCGAGACGATCAGCAGGAACTCGACCTTCCACGGGTGTCGCACGTAGCGGTTCACGATCCCCGAAACGGCGAGGTCGCGCTCCTCCCACAGCGGCGCCAGCGCCGCGTCCTGACTCGCCAGCGGCTCCCCGGCGGTGCGTTTGGCGACCGTCATGATCGCCGTCGCGAAGATCCGGTTACCCCTGTTGATCAGGGTGCCAAGCGGGGTGAGATTGGGGCTGACGACAGTCCAGATGTCACGCACCGGCCCGCTCTGCAGACCGACGCTGCTGTCGGATGTCGTGGCGTCGAAGAAGCGCCCGATGACGCCGTCGGACGGGTTCTGGTTGGGATAGAACGCCCGCGAGGTGCTCAACGTTGTGACCGGCTTGCCGCCTTTGGATACGGCCAGGACCGCGCCGAACTGCACTTTTGCCGCAGAAGCAGCGGCGGTTGCCCGCGCGTAGCGGAACGTGTAGCCGTCGAGGCTGGCTGACTGGCCGGGACTCAGCTGCACGTCGCGGGAATGCTCGAAGGACGAGGAGGCGGCGACCCCGATCAGCAGGATCGCCAGACCAGCGTGCACGATATAGCCGCCGTAGCGCCTGCGGTTGCGGCGCACCAGCCCGAGTAGCGCGGCCGGCCACGAGTCCCGCGTGGTCGCGCGCCGCGCGCTCGTGCCGCGCTGCAGCTCCTGCGCCACCGTCGCCAGCACGAACGCACCGAGCGCGAACATCGCCACCGCCAGTGGGCGCGAGCCGGCGCTCGTGAGCAACAGCACAGCGATCAGCGTCAGCGCGCCGACCGCGACCGGAAAGGTGAAGTTGCGGCGCAGGTTCGCAACCGTCGCGCGGCGCCAGGAGATGATCGGCCCGATCCCGGCGAGCGCCACTAGCACGAGCGCCAGCGGCACTACGAACGGCGTGAACGCAGGCGGCCCGACGGACACCTTCGTCCCGGTGATCGCCTGCGAGATCAGCGGGAACAGGGTGACCCAGAAGATCACGAACACGATCGCCACCAGTACCAGGTTCTGCAGCAGGAACATCGCCTCGCGGGAGATCAGTGAATCAAGCTCGTGCTCGGAGCGAAGCGAGTCGCGACGGTAGAGCACCAATCCGATCGAACCGAGCAGCATCACGCCGAGCAGCACCACAAACGGCACGCCAAGCGTCGAAGCGCCGAACGCGTGGATCGAGTCAAGCACGCCTGAGCGCACCAGGAACGTCCCGAAAATCGCCAGCGTGCCGCTGAGCAGGATCAGCGACATGTTCCAGACCTTCAGCATCCCGCGCTTCTCCTGGATCTGAATCGAATGGATGAAAGCGGTGATGCACAACCATGGCATCAGCGCCGCGTTCTCGACGGCGTCCCATCCCCAGTAGCCGCCCCAGCCAAGCTCGGTGTAGGACCAGCTCGCGCCGAGGATGATCCCGGCGCCGAGAAACAGCCACGCCGCAAGCGCGAACCGCCGCGTGTCGCGGATCCATTCCGAGCTGAGCTTGCCGCTGATCAGAGCTCCGATCCCGAACGCGAACGGAATCGACATCAGCGTGTATCCGGAGTACAGCATCGGCGGGTGGATGATCATCGCCGGATGCTGCAGCAGCGGGTCCAGACCGGCGCCCTGCGTGGGCGGGTTGGCGCTGGTCGCGAACGGGTTGGCGTAGAACACGGCCATCGCATCGAAGAACGCGCCGAGCCCGAGTAGCACAGCTGTCGCATACGGCGCGATCTCGCGCATGCGCCGGCGTGTCGCGAACAGGACGAGGCTTGACCACAGCGACAGCAGCAGCACCCACAGAAGCAGCGATCCCTGCTGCGAGGACCACGGCGCGGCGAGCTTGTAGAAGGTCGGGATCGTGGTCGCAGAGGTCTGCGCCACGACATTGAACGAGAAGTCGCTGCGCACGAACGCGGCTTCGAGCACAACGAACGCGAGCGCCATCAGACCGGCCAGCGCGTACACCGCGCGCCGGCCTGAATCGACCCATTCCGCGCGCCGTCGCCTGACCCCGTAGAGCGATGCTCCAATCCCGTAGAAGCTGACCCCGAGCCCGAGGATCAGCAGCGCACGACCGATCAGCGCCGTGTTCATGCTCGGGAGCGAGCCGGAACGTCCATCAGTTGTACGCGCCCGCGGCGGCCTGGTACTTGGAGGGGCACTTGGTGGTCAGCGAATCCTGCTGGCCAACAAAGTTGCCGTTGTCATCGTTCACCGTGACCATCACCGCGCGCCCCGGCGCGAACGGGTCGGGCACCATGCCGGTGTAGCGCACCGGAACGGCGACGTGCTTGTCTGGATCGCGGATGCTGAACACGAGCGCCGTCCCTTCGTGGCGCACCGAGCCGTCCAGCACGGTGCCGGCGAGGATGTAGGAACCGCCCGGCTGGGCATGGGTAAGTAGCTGCGAAGCGGTGAACTCGTCCTGCCCGCTGTTGAAGCTGACGTAGACGAGCGCCGTGGCGAGTAGCAGTGCGGCTGTGAGGGCAACGGTTAGACGAACTGCACGCCTACGACTGGGATCCATGCGACCGTCATTCTCCCACAGCAGTCACTTGAGCCTGCCGCGAGCCGCCTTGGTCCACGTGTCGGTGAGATCGCGGATGAATCTGGCCTGCGCAGTGGCGACTTGCGCCAGCCAGTCGATCTCGCTGCTGCCCGGCCCCTTCTCGATCCCGCTCGCGATCGTCTTGAGCGCCTTCTCGTAGCTGGACAGCGTGGCCTCGCCCGCCTCGCGTCCAGCTTCGATGATCCGCTCGTTGAGCTTGCGCAAGCGCTCAGCGAGCAGCTCGAACCTGTGATCCAGGATGGCCTTGTCCTTCGCGCTTGACTTCTCCTTGCTTGGCTTGGTGCGCTGAGCAGCGCCGGCTTTCTTGGAAGCAGCCTTCGCGGCCGTCGACTTCCCCTTTGCGGATTTCGCCGCCGCCGGCTCGGCGGCGTTCGCGGCCTTGCCTGCGGTGGCCTTTACCTCGGCCTCCGTCACGACCGCATCGCTGTTGTCTTCCATAAGGATCTCCTTCGTAACCAAGAATCGTGCAAGCCGGCCGCTGACTAACTACCGTACGAGACGTACCGGTACAGTACGCGCAGACGTACTGCGCCGGTACACGGTGCGCGCGATTCTGTTCGCTTGGGCCGGCATTGCACTGGCACTGGGCCCTGACTAGGCGCCCCCTGTCTTCCCGTAGCCACGCGCCTCGATCGCCGCCGACACCTCGTCGAGCTGGCGCTCGTCGAGCGTACGCGGCGTGCCGAGCGAACCCGCGCGCCAGTAGAGCGTGCATGCCCACTCGAGCAGCTGCGAGCGCCGCACGGCATGCTCGATGTCCTCGCCTAAAGCGAGCGTCCCGTGGTTGGACATCAGCGCCGCGGTGCGCCCCTCGAGCGCCGCGAGCACGACGGCAGCCAGTTCGGGCGTGCCGAACGTGCGATAGGGCGCCACGCGCACGGCACCCCCAAGGTCGAGCATCGCGTAGTGCACGCACGGGAGCTCCTCGAGCACGCACGCGATCGCGGTCGCATACGGTGCGTGGGTGTGCACGACGGCGCCGGCGCCGTAGCGCCGGTAGATCGCGAGATGGAGGTCCAGTTCGGAGGTGGGGGCGAGCGTCCCCCCGGTGACGGCGCCCGCGAGATCCACCAGCGTGATGTCATCCGCCTCCAGCATCGCGAGCTCGGCGCCCGTGGGCGTGACCGCCACCAGCTGACCCGCGCGCGCGCTGACGTTGCCGGCGCTGCCGAGCACGAGCCCGGCACCCGCGAGCAGGCGGGACGCTTCCGCGACGGCGGCGCGTACCGCGCCCAGGTCATCACCACGACCGCTGCAGCGATCCGTCGGCACGCGCGCAACTTACACGATCCGTGCTGGCCACCCGGATCCGACCGATCTCCACGCACCCGGATCCGATCCGTCTCGGCACCCGGCTCGGACTCGTGTCGGCACCCCGATCGGACCGGCTGCGCACCGGCCAC
The DNA here is from genome assembly GCA_052147535.1 of Solirubrobacteraceae bacterium. Taxonomy (GTDB): domain Bacteria; phylum Actinomycetota; class Thermoleophilia; order Solirubrobacterales; family Solirubrobacteraceae; genus Palsa-465. Next base: position 18,609 of record JBKQKK010000164.1, read on the forward strand.
CGCTCGGACTTGCCACACTGTGTTCTCGTGCGAGCGCGACGAGCCGAACCCACTCTCGTGGCAGCGCAACTCGACGGCACCGTCGTTGCGGCGCACGAGCTGACACGCCGTTACGGCGAAGGCGCGACCGCCGTGGAGGCTCTCCGTGGCGTCTCGCTCGATGTGATTGCAGGCCAGCTGGTCGCAGTCATGGGCCCATCAGGGTCGGGCAAGTCGACCCTGATGCACACGCTCGCGGGCCTCGACAAACCGACCAGCGGGACGGTCACGATCGCGGGCACCGAGATCACGAGGCTCGACGATGCGAAGCTGACGCTGCTACGCCGCGAGCACATCGGTTTCGTCTTCCAGTTCTTCAACCTGCTGCCGATGCTGAACGCGGAGGAGAACGTGCTGCTGCCGCTGTCGATCGCGGATGCGCGCCCGGACCGTGAGTGGCTCGAGGAGCTGCTCGCCAAGACCGGCCTCGCGTCGCGGCGCAAGCACCGTCCGGCGGAGCTCTCGGGCGGTGAGCAGCAGCGCGTCGCGATCGCCCGCGCGCTGATCACGCGCCCGACGATCCTGTTCGCCGACGAGCCGACCGGCAACCTCGACTCCAAGACCGGAGGCGAGATTCTCGAGCTGCTGCGCGACTCCTCGCAGACCTACGGGCAGACGATCGTGATGGTCACGCACGACGCGCGGGCGGCATCGATCGCCGACCGGATCCTGTTCCTCGCCGACGGGCTGATCGTCAAGCAGCTGACGGAAGCCAGTGCAAGCGACGTGCTTGCCGTCATGAACACGCTGCAGTCGTGATCGCGGTCGCGCTCAGAGGGTTGCTGGGACGCAAGCTCCGCGCCGCTCTAACCGCGATCGCGATCGTGCTCGGCGTCGCGATGGTCAGCGGCACCTACATCCTGACCGACACGATCAAGGCCGCGTTCACGACCGTGTTCTCGGACGTCTATAAGCACACCGACGCGGTGATCACCGGCAAGAGCGCGATCGGCAACAACTCGGACAACGGCGTAGCGGCCCCGTCGCTGCCGGAGTCGCTGCTCAGCCGCGTACGCGCGTTGCCCGGCGTTGCCGAGGCATCCGGGTCGGTCAGCGACGAAGCGGGGCTCGTCGGCCACGGCGGCAAAGTGATCGCGCGCGGCGGCGCGCCAGGGCTCGCGTTCAGCTACGACCCTGACGGCCAGCGCTTCAATCCGCTGTCGCTGACCAGCGGCGGCTGGCCGACCGCGCCCGACGAGATCGACATCGACGCGGCAACCGCCAGCGATGACAACTTCAAGGTCGGGCAGCAGATCGGAGTCGTGGCGCGCGGACCGGAGCTTCACTTCCGGATCGCCGGAACGGTCCGGATCGCCGGGGTCTCGTCGCTGGGCGGCTCAACGATGGCGATCTTCACGCTGCCGACCGCACAGCGGATCTTCGACAAGCAGGGGTTGCTAGACGCGATCGATGTCGCCGCCAAACCCAACGTCTCGGACCGCCAGCTGGTCAGCGAGATCCGCCCGCTGCTCCCGGCCAGCGCCCAGGTGCGCAGCGGCCAGGCGCAGGCGCAGCAGGCGACCAAGGACACGAGTGGGTTCCTGAGCATCATCCAGGACTTCCTGCTCGCGTTTGGAGGCGTAGCGCTGTTCGTCGGCAGCTTCGTGATCGCAAACACGCTGTCGATCACGATCGCGCAGCGCACGCGCGAGCTCGCGACGCTGCGGACGCTCGGGGCGATGCGCAGCCAGGTGCTGCGCTCGGTGTTGCTCGAGGCGTTCGTGATCGGCTTGCTCGCCTCGATCACGGGGCTGTTCCTCGGACTCGGGCTCGCCAAGGGCCTCAACCAGCTGTTCGTCTCGCTCGGGATCGATCTGCCGCACGCCGGCACCGTGTTCGCGACGCGGACCGTGATCGTGTCGCTGCTCGTCGGGGTCGGGATCACGCTGCTCGCGGCGCTGCGCCCGGCGCTGCGCGCCACACGTGTGCCCCCGATCGCGGCGGTTCGCGAGGGGGCGCTGCTGCCGCCGTCGCGGTTCGCGAAGTACGGCCCGCACGCCGCGATCGCGACCGCCGCCGGTGCCGTGGCGCTGATGCTCGTCGGCCTGTTCGTAAGCGGGCTGTCGACCGGCACGCGGCTGCTGGCGATCGGGGTCGGAGCGGCCGCCCTGTTCATCGGCGTATCGATGCTCGCGCCGATGCTGGTGCCTCCGCTCGCGCGCTTCCTGGGAGCACCGGCGGCGCGCTTCGGCGGGGCCGCCGGATCGCTCGCACGCCGTAACGCGATACGCAATCCGACGCGCACCGCTTCGACCGCCTCGGCGCTGATGATCGGGCTCGCCCTGGTCACGCTCGTCGGCGTGCTGGCCGCGGGCCTGCGGGCCCGCTTCGAGAGCTCGGTCAACCAGGAGTTCGTCGCTGACTACGCGCTCACCTCGACGTCCAACTTCGCGCCGATCGGAGTCGCCTCCGAGAACGCCTTGCGCGGCGTGCCCGGCGTGAGAGTCATCTCAGGCGTGCGCGCCGGCGTGGGCCGCGCGTTCAGCTCGCAGATCAACGTCACGGGCGCCGCGCCGAACGTCAGCAAAGTGATTTACGTCAAATGGCAGGTCGGTAACCGGCAAATCCCTTCGCAACTCGGCAACGACGGCGCGTTCGTCGACCAGGCTTATGCCTCCGCGCTGCATCTGCATGTCGGCTCGCCGATCACCGTCGAGGTGCCCAGCGGAGCGAAGCTGCAGCTGGTCCTCAAGGGCATCACGGCGCCCCCCAAGGGCGGCTCGCCCTACGGCGACGTGACGATCTCGCAAGCGCTGTTCGACGCCAGCTACCAGAACCCGCAGAACCTCTATACGTTCGTCAACATGGCCGGTGGCGTGACCGCGTCCAATACGCGGGTGCTGCAAACCGCGCTGGGCGCCTATCCGGACGCGAAGATTCAGACGAAGTCACAGTTCGAGAAGAACCAGGAGCAGGGCCTCGACACGCTGCTCAACCTGCTCTACGTGCTGCTGTCGCTGTCGATCATCGTGAGCCTGTTCGGGATTGTCAACACACTCGTGCTGACGGTGTTCGAGCGCACGCGCGAGCTTGGGATGCTGCGCGCCGTCGGCATGACCCGCCGTCAGGTGCGGCGCATGATCCGCCATGAGAGCGTGATCACAGCGCTGCTCGGCGCGGCGTTCGGGATCCCGCTCGGAGTCGTGCTCGCACTGATGGTCGGCGTCGCGATCGGGTATCCCGCGTTGACGATCCCGTGGGGGACGCTGGTCGTGTTCGTGATCGCTGCGATCCTCGCCGGTCTGATCGCCGCCGTGTTCCCCGCGCGCCGCGCGGGGCGGCTGAACGTGCTCGAGGCGCTGCAGTACGAGTAGCCGAGCGCTCAGCGCGAAACGCGCCAGGTCAGGGTCCCGCGCGGCTCCGCGTGAGGCGAGAAGCGAACCGCCAGAATCCTGGCGCCGGTCGGAACTGCGAAGGCAACGCACCCGGTTCGATGCTCGCCGGCGGTGATGTAGTTGTCGAAATCCCGCAGCGGGGTCTGGCAGAGCCCGCGCGGCGCGAACACCGGGGTCACGGCGCCGGCCGAGACGACCAGCGAGAAGTCGCCCGTCGCCGAGCTGTCGTAGACCGCCGGTCCGGCGTTGGCGATCTGAACGAGCACGCCCGCGGCACGCGTGCTCGCCGTCAGCGCTGCGCCCGAGCCGCGGAGCGGATCGATCAGCTTGGCGATCCTCACGATCAGCTCTGAGTCGCCCGCACCGACGTGCTGAGCGGCACCCAGCGGCGGGCCGGCCTGCACCGCGAGCTTTCGCTTCGGGGGCACCGGCGCCACGGTGGTGCTCGAGCGCGAGTGGGCCGTGGTCGATGACGCGCGCGGGAAGTCCGGCGGCGCGCTCGACCCGCATCCGGGCAGCGACGCAGCGGCGAGGACCGCCGCGACGCAGGCACGCGCCGTGCCCCACGTACGTGCACGCCCTCGGAAGCTCACGCTCCGAGCGTATCCGGCGCCCGCCAGCTGACACTCTCCAGACGGTAGATGCTCGACGTTCGCACTCAGGCAACCGATTCGCTTGCTCGCACGGGCAGCCTGCGCCTTGCACACGGCATCGTGCAGACGCCGGCGTTCGTGCCGCTCGCGACGCGCGGCGCGGTCAAGACGCTCGAGCCGCGCGATCTTGCGGCGCTCGGTTACGAGATGGTGCTGGGCAACACCTTCCATCTGCTCCTCTCCCCCGGCCCGGAACTGGTGAAGCGGTTCGGCGGCCTGAACGAGTTCATGCGCTGGCCGGCACCGATCATCACCGACTCGGGCGGCTTCCAGGTGTTCTCGATGGGGCACGGCAATGTCGCCGACGAGATCAAGGGACGCAGGCGCGCCAGGCAGTCCAGTGGCTCGATCATCTCGATCGATGAGGACGGCGTGCGGTTCCGCTCCTACCTCGACGGTAGCGCGCAGTTCATCAGTCCCGAGACCTCGATGCAGGCGCAGGCCGCGCTGCGCTCGGATATCGCGCTCGTGTTCGACGAGTGCACCCCGTTTCACGCGACGCGCGACTACACCGCGCGCTCGACGGAGCGCACGCACCGCTGGCTGGAGCGTTGCCTGCGCTGGCATCAGCAGCACGGCCCAGCGGAGCAGGCCGTCTACGGGATCGTGCAGGGCGGGGTCGAGCACGACCTGCGTCTGACCTCCACCGAGACGGTGGCCGCCAGCAGCTGCGACGGATTCGCGATCGGCGGCTCGCTCGGTCAGGACAAGGCGCAGATGCAAGAGGTCGTATCGTGGACGACCTGCGCGCTGGCGCGCGCCGCGCCCGAGCGCCCGCGCCACCTGCTCGGGATCGGCGAGGTCGACGACCTGATCGCCGGCGTCGAGCTCGGGATCGACACGTTCGACTGCGCGATGCCGACGCGGCTGGCTCGCCACGGCGTCGCGCTCGTGCCGGACCCGGCAGGCCGCTGGCGCGTCGATCTGATCAAGTCGCGCTGGCGGCAGTCGCGCGAGCTACTGGTTGACGGCTGCACCTGCCCGGCGTGCTCCGAGGGCTTCACCCGCGGCTACCTTCACTACGTCTGCCGCGCACACGAGCCGACCGGCGCGCGCCTGATCACACTCCACAACCTGAGCTTCATCGCGCAGCTGATGGCGACCCTGCGCCGCGCGATCGACCGCGGATGCCTGCCGGCGGTGGCTGGCGCCTTACGCGCAGGGCAAGAGGTGCCCTAGCTGCTGCGGTGCTAGCGTTACCGGCCTCACGATGGGCCTGTCCGCCACGCCCAACCAGACCGGGATCCTGGGTTCGGTTGATGTCAGCCTCGAGCGGCTCTCGGGTTGGCTCCTGATCGCGATCGCGACCCTCGGACTCCTCGCGGGCCTACCCGCGCGCGCCCAGGCGACAGACGTTCTGGTGCTCGGACGCGCCGGCCATGTCACGGTCAGAGACGATCCGCTTGTGAAGTCGATTGCTCTGACCCCGACTCCGGCCGCGGCAGACTTGCGGGCTCCCGAGGTCCCCGCGCGGTTCGCGTCAACCGGACGCACGGTGCGTAGCGAGCTCGCTCGATTGCTCCGCTCGAACGCGATCTCGCTTATTGCCTACGACGATTACCTGGGAATCTTCAACGCGGCGTTACGCGAGGAGGGCCATCTCCCCGCTACGAGAGCGGTCGAGCTTGAAGACGTGACCGAGAATCTCCACGACATCGCCGCTAACGGGCTGCTGTCGGCATCTCGCCTGCCCGCGCTGTTCCTGACCCTCCAACGCAACATGCAGTGGTGGGCGACAGGACCGCTTCTCAGCTACGGTCAACGCGTTGAGTTCGCGGGATCCGAGCTCGTGTGGGAGTATTACCCGGGTCAAGGCATCGAGTTGCAGGAGCTCGGCAGCTTCGGGAAGGCCGACTGGTTCTGTACGGCGGGGCCGGCCGATCACGCACAGTGCCGCGAGATGCTCGCAGAGCTGATCCCGCTCGCAGCCCAGCGTGCCGGGGGACTGACGTGGGAGTACTACTTCAGCTTCGACGGCGGCAGCCCGCCGTGGACCAGCGCGATGTCTCAGGGCACAGCGCTGCAGACGCTCGCCGATGCGTACAGCGCCCTGGGGGACCAGTCCTTCCTCACGATTGGGCAGGAGGCCCTGCCGATCTTCAGCGCCGCACCGCCCGCTGGTGTCGCCGTGAAGACCAGGCTCGGAACGCGCTACCTGCAGTACTCGTTCGCTCCCGCCCCCGACGAGAACGTGATCAACGGGTTCTTGCAAAGCCTGATCGGCCTGGACGACTTCGCTCACGTCAGCGGGAGTCCCGAGGCGGCACAGTTGTTCGCCGCAGGCGATGCTGAGGCTATCGCGGAGGTGCCGCAGTTCGACATCGGCGGCTGGTCGCTCTACCAGCCCGGAGTCGACGACGACCTTTCCTATCAGGAGCTGGTGACCGCGTTTCTGCAGCAGCTTTGCGAGATGACGCACACGCCGGTCTACTGCAACACCGCCACGAGCTTTAACAGCTACCTCACGACGCGGCCGGTCCTGCAGCTACTGACACAGCGCGCCCAAGCCAACAGACCGCTGACGATCGCCTTCGATGTGTCGAAGCTCTCGCGTGTCGGGATCACGGTTATCCGGGACGGCAATACGCTGTTCCTGACGAGCGCCGACTTCAACGGTGGCAGCCATACGTTCGCGCTTGGAGCGCTGACGGAAGCTGGGACCTACGTGGTCAGACTCGACGCAACTGACCTGGCAGGCAACTACGCCCAGATCGCGGACGACCTATCCGTGACCGGCTGAAACCGATCCCACCGAGAGAGATCGTGGAGGCCGTTCGCGGCGCGGCGCGGCGTTGGGGCGGTAACGGACCGTCGCGCAGTTGGGGCGATGCTAATGCGGCGCCGCATAGTAGGACGGCGGACGGACATCGGCGCCCGTCTCGTCGTAGTCAAACTGCGCATCGAGGGGACCGAGCTCCGCGCTTGACGGCGCCGCTGCGCTCGCGAGCGGGAGCGTGAACCAGTAGTCAAGCGCCGAGGTGTTGTCTGCCCAGTCCCAAGCGTAGACCGTCAACCGGTAGCGTCCAGACGGTAGGCTGCTGAGGGGAAGCGGCTCGGTGAGGCCGCCCGCGAGCCAGTACACCCAGTTCGGGATGCACCTCCGTTGCGTGAAGAAGCACTCGAAGCCTGGGTTGGAGGCGCCGGGTGCAAAGACTGCTGGCTTCAGGTCCGGCGGATAGTTCTGGGAGCCGCGCATCGCCCATTCCAGTCCCGTGAGCGCGCGACCCTGCGCGTTGTACAGCCGCCACGCCAGCGAGGATGGCGCTAGCACCGGGGTCTCGTATGAGAATCCCGTCGCGACGAAGCTCTGCGGCCCGAACGCGCCGACAATCACCCGTCCATCGGAGAAGATCCGTGGAGTCCCGATAATCGGCGGATCGGTGTTTGTGTACGGGCTCAGGCTGCCGCCCGGTCTGAGCGGGTTTAGATAATCGTAGGTGCTCCCCTCGGATAGCGCCAAGTGGTAGAAGCCGTAGAGCACTTGTCCGATCATGGTTTTGTACGCCACCACGTACTGGCCGTCATGCACGGTCGGGTTGATGTGCCAGTAGTAGAAGTTGCCGACGTCCACGTTGACGTCTCCGGTGCCTGGGTAGCGGATCGCGGCGTAGCCGGATTGGAGCGCGTATACCGGCTGGAAGTTCCTTGCCTCGATGTCAACCGCGACGTGGAAGTTCGCCGGCCGCAGCTCGTTAATACCGGCGCGGATCGCGTGTTGCTGGTGGAATGGCTTCAGCGGCCAGCCCGGGCTCGCCCCCGGCGCCGTGCAACCGACCGAGCACGGAAGCCCGTCGGCCCAATAGGGCGGCAAGCCGTCAGCCGGGTTCGTGGAGCGCTGCAGCGGGGAAATCGCGAACGGCCAAATGTCGAGCCGCAGCCCCGCAGCGTCGGAGATCGCTGTGTAGGTGATGCGCACATTGATCCTGAGCGCCTGATCGGAGGCCTTCGCGGCGACGATCAGCCGATTCAGGGTCCACGCTCGGGTTGACCGCGCTGTCGGGTTGCGGTCAACGACGAAGTCGGTGCCGTTGACGGTCGCGTGCGCCAGCAGCTCACGGCTGAGCACAAGCGCGAGTCGTGCGTGGGCGCCGGACCGGACCTGCACCCGACCTGACTGAAGGCCCACCGCCAGAACCATCGTAAGAGGCCCGCTTGCTTGCGAGCCGAGCGCCAGGCTGCGACATTCCAGGCCGATCCGCCCGTGCGGGATCCGGTAGCGATTTCCCGCGTACGAGAACGCGAAAGCAGCGGGAGCTGCTACCCGGACCTGATCGCCGGCCTCCAGGAACAGGCCGCGCCGCTGGTTGTGCAGGGACCGCCCGTCGCGGATCACGATTACGTGCGCGGGGATGCTTCGCAAGGGGATATGCGCGGCGCAGGCAGCGATCATCCTCGGCTCCGCGAGTCTATTGCAGTGGCTCGCGCTCGCGTGCCCCTCGCGTGACGCTTCGTACTCAACGGAACGCCACGGGGCCCCAAAAAGCGGGAAGACCCCGAGCCGTGCGTCGGTCCGTTACTTCGTGTACTGGTTGATGATGCCCTGGACCGTGTTGATCGCACTCTGAGCATCATGGGCGATCACTTTCCGGTAATGCACAACCGGCCCAGAGTTACTCGTCGTGATGATCACAACCGCGACCACCACCGCCGTCACGAACACGAGTAGCAGCGCGATCAGCGCGAACACCCGCCTGATCACTCGGGCGGCGGTGCTCCTGGCCCGTGGCTGCGCCTCGCGCTCGGCCACCCGCTCCCGTTGTGGTGCCGGACGACGCTCGCGCTCCGGGTCGGCCGACCCGGTCACAGCCGCGGCCGCCGCCGTGGCGCGCGCCGCGCGCGGATCGCGTGCGGGCACCTGCCGCACCGGCTGGCGCGCCGCCGGCGGCGGCTGGCGCACGACGCGTGTCGCGGCCGTCTCGTCCAGTCCTCCCTGGTCGGGCCTGTAATGGCCGTCCTCGACGGAACGGCGAGGGAGCACCCGCGTCGCGGCCTTCGTGCCGAGCGCCGCGGTCGCCGCATCTGCGCCGACGCGGGCGATGCCCCTGGCGCCGTCGTGCAGCGTCTTCGCAAGCACCGCCGCGTCAGCCGGCCGCGCCTCCTGGTCGATCGCGATCGCCGCCGCGACGGCGCGCGCGAGCTCGGGCCGCACGAGCGGGTTCAGCTCAGAGAGCGGAATCGGAGACTCGCGCTGCTGCTTGAGCGCCAACTCGCCCAGCGACTTCGCCTCGTACGGCAGGCGGCCGGACAGCAGCTGGTAGGTCACCACCCCGAGCGAATAGAGGTCGGCCCGCGGGCCGGCCTCCTCGCCGCGCGCCTGCTCCGGCGACAGATAGGCCGCGGTGCCCAGCACCGAGCCGACCTGCGTGATGCTCGAGAGGTCCGCGGCGCGGGCGATCCCGAAGTCGGCCAGCTTGACCACGTCGGTGCCCGACACGAGTAGGTTGCCCGGCTTCACGTCACGATGCACGACGCCGTTGCGGTGCGCGTAATCAAGCCCGCGACACGCCTGCGTAACGATCTCGACCGCTTGGTCGACATCCAGATGGCCGCGATCGCGCAGCAGCTCAGCGCACGACTGGCCGGCTACGTGCTCCATCACGATGAAGTGCTGATGGGTGGCCTCGTCAAGCCCGAAATCGAACACCTGGACGATGTTGGGATGCACGAGACGCGCGGCCGCCAGCGCCTCGCGGCGAAAGCGCGAGACGAACGTCGGGTCGTCGGCAAGATGCTCTGCGAGCAGCTTCACCGCGACGTAGCGCTCGAGCCGCTCGTCCAGCGCGAGCTGGACCGTCGACATGCCACCGACGCCGAGCCTGCCCTCGATCCGGTAACGGCCCGCGATCTTCGTAGCGCCGGCCATCAGCCCACCGGGCTCCCGGCCCCGGTGGCACCGCCGGTCGTGCTGCCGCCCCCGCCCAGTCCGGTTCCGCCAGTGGGGTTGGTCGTCGGCGTGGTCGTGGGCGTCGTCGTCGGCGTCGTTGGGGTCGTGGTTGGGGTCGTGGTCGGCGTCGTGGTCGGCGGCGTCGGCGTGGTCGGCGTCGTCGGCGTGATCGGGGCCGTCTGCGTGGTCGGCGTGGTCGGCGTGGTAGTGGTCGTGGTCGTGCTCTTCGTCGTCGTGGTCGGAGTGGTCGTCGTCGGCGTGGTCGTTTTGGTCGTCGTGGTCTTAGGCGTCGTCGTCGTTGTCGTGTTGAAGATCCCCTGGCAGTTCTGGTCGGCCAAGTCGCTGACCGTCTGAACGCCCTGCTCGAGGTTGCTCACAAGCGTCTGGTTGACAGGTCCCAGCCCCGCAATCGAGCGATTCAGTGCGGCGATCGCGGTGTCGACCTGTCCGCACTGCCGGCTGCTGACCGCAGCCGAAACCTGCTCGAGCCCGCTGTTGAGGTTGGCCGCCTGGTCGGTGGACAGCAGTCCGCCGCTGCTGCCACACCCCGCCAGCGCCGAGACCGCAACGCCGAGGCCACCGGCAACGATTGCCTTGTTTGCGAAGCGCATCGGCTGAACTACTTTAGAGGCTCGATCCGTTGGCAGCCAGTTAGGGTGCGATCACCGATCGCGTCAATGGCCGAAGCTCAAGCGCTCAGCCAGCGATTCGGGGAGTCCGGCGCCGAGGATCGCCGCCGCCGCCGCCTCGATGTCGTACTCGGTTCGGTGGAAGGTCGCCGTCCATCCCGCGAGGTCGAGCTCGAGCCAGGCGGCGCGCGGGTCGCCGTCGCGAGGCTGCCCCGCGCTGCCCGGATTCAACAGCCACTCGCCGCCGCTGATGTCGAGCAGATCGCCGTCGCCGCGCCGCTCGCCGCTGGCCGCGCCGCCCGGGGACCGCCGGAACGACAGCGCGACATGCGAGTGGCCCACGAGGCAGACACGGTGCGGCTGGACATCGAGGCACAGGTCGGCCAGCGACGACGAGAGCACGTACTCCCAGATCGGATCGCGTGGACTGCCGTGGTACAGGCCCACGCTCGCCTGCTCGTGCATCGGCGCCAGGCTGCGGAGGTAGGCGCGCGTGCCGGCGGTGATCTGCGCACGCGTCCACTCGGCGGCCGTCCGCGCGGCGTAGGAGAAGTCGCTCAGCGCGAGCGTCCCCGTCACCCCGAGATCGTGGTTGCCCGCCAGGCAGATCGCAGCCCTGCGTCGGATCGCTTCGACGCACGCCTCGGGCTCGGCGCCATAGCCGACGATGTCCCCCAGGCACCAAAGCGCGTCCAGCCCGCAGGCGTCGAGCTCGTCAAGCACCGCCTCGAGCGCCTGGCGATTGCCGTGGATATCGGAGACGATCGCAACCCGCACCTCGTAAAGTCTCGCTTGTGAGCAGCTCGCAGGTCCAGCGGTGAGCAAATCGCAGGTCCGGGTCGCCCTCGCACCAGCGCTGCTGGCGCTCGGGGCGGCACATCTCGCCGGCCGTATCCTGACGCCCCGCGAGCAACTTCCGGACAGCGATCCGGTCGATTTGCGCGAGCACTTCAGCGACCAGCAGATGGCGCGTGGGCGCCGGTTCGCGCGCGGGCAGTTCGCGCTCGGCCTGTCCCGCAGCGCGCTCGACACGGCCGCGTTGATCGCGATGATGCGGCTCGCGGCTCGCCGTCACTCGCCGCTCCAGGGCTTGGCCGCCGGCCGCCCCGCCGCGGCGACGCTCGATCCGAAGTCAGGAGCGCTCGCCGGTGCCGCGACCGCGGCGGGCATGACGGTCGCGCTGACGCTGCCCGGGCTGCCGCTGGCCGCACTGGCGCGCGAACGCTCGATCCGCGTCGGTCTCACGACGCAGTCCTGGCGTGACTGGGGCGCCGACCTCGCCAAGTCGCACATGATCGAGGGTGTGATCGCCGGCGCAGGCAGCGCCGGCTTGATCGCGCTGGCAGGGCGCTGGCCGCGAGCGTGGTGGTTGCCGGCGGCGGGCGGCTCGGTGCTGGCCGGCACGATCTTCTCAACGCTTGCCCCGGTCCTGCTCGACCCGGTGTTCAACGACTTCACGCCGCTGCCGGCGGGCGAGACACGCGACGACGTGCTCGCATTGGCCGACGCGGCCGGCGTCAAAGTCGGCGAGGTCTTCTCGGTCGACGCGAGCAGGCGCACGACCGCGGCCAACGCGTACGTCACCGGGCTCGGGCCGACAAAGCGGATCGTGCTGTTCGACACGCTGCTGCGCAGCTACACGCGGGACGAGGTCCGTGTCGTGGTCGCGCACGAACTCGCGCACGTGCGCCACCGGGACGTGCCGCGGAGCATCGCGTTTGCGGCGATTACCGCTCCCGCTGCGACGCTGGCGCTGCAAAGGCTCAGCTGGGTCCTGTCGACCGAGCGTGGCACACCGCGTGCGCTGCCGGCGCTCGCGCTGGCCTCCGGCGTCGTCGCGGCGCCGATCGGGCTGATTGCCAACCGCCTGTCCCGAGCCGTCGAGCGGCGTGCCGACGCGTTCTCACTGGAACTGTCCGACGCCCCCGAAGCGTTCGTGTCCTTCGAACGCGCGATCGCGCTCCAAAACGTCGCCGACATCGACCCGCCGCGGGCGCTCACGGCGCTGCTGGCGACGCACCCCCCAACCGGCGAGCGGATCGGCGCGGCCCTCGGATATCAAAGAAGGCGAGCTCTGCTCGCCCGATAAGACTTCGTTAGGCCGAGCCCTCACTCGTCTTCGAGCTGTGATTGACCGCCGCCGAACTCGGGTAGGCTGTTGACGTCCTGGCGGTGCTTCCACTTGGAGTAGTTGTCCTCCATCGCGTCGATCAGCTCGCGCATGAACTTCGGCGAGAGATTGATCCGGGAGACGACCACGCCGGGGATCTCCGCTTCCTCGATCTCGTGGTCGACGCGCGCGAAAGTGATCGTGAACTCGTAGTCGGAATGGCTGACGTTGGCGAAGTTAGCGTAGTGGCCCGCCATCACTTCCGGCGAGAAGTGGATGTTGATGTGTCGCTCGGGCGCATTGAGATCGTCCATATCGACGTAGTATTCCACCACCGTGCGGATCGTCGTCGTCGCCGTGGGCAGGTTGCGCCCACCTTTCGTGGACGACGTTCAGCATTACCAGCGACTATTGGCCGGCCACACCCGGCTGGAGCTGGTCGAGGTGCGTGAGAACGGGCATGTGGCGCGCAGGCTGCCTCCGGGTGCCTTCGTGTCGCTGCTGGACCTCGGGGGCACGGCGATGGACTCGATCGCGTTCAGCCGGTTTCTCGAGGAACGCCGCGTAAGCGGTCGCGATCTGTGTTTCGTAGTCGGCGGCCCGTTCGGCCTGGAGATTCCAGATGTCGACCACCGGCTGTCACTTGGTGAGATCACGCTCCCGCACCAGCTGGCGAGAGTCGTGCTGCTGGAGCAGATCTACCGAGGCCACAAGATCCTCGCCGGACAGCCCTACCACTACTAGCGCCCCGTCTCGATGCCGGACCGCCAGAGGATCACCGTAGAACGGCTGGCGCTCGCGCAGCATCGGCGGGCCCAACGGGAGCTCCGTCAAGTCGCGCTGCGCCTGATGGTGCTGATGATCGCGCTCACGCTGCTGGTGATCGCGGGCGCGGCCGCCCTCGCGCTCGTCGAGGGGGTCTCGCTCGGCTACGGGTTCGTCGAGACGCTTGACACGATCACAACGCTCGGCTCGATCCCGTCGCCTGGTGACACAGGCGGGCGCCTGATCATCGTGGGACTCGAGGTGCTCGGCATCGGTACGCTCTTCTACGCTCTGGCAACCGTCGCCGAGTTCTTCGTCTCCGGACAACTGGACGGCCTCCTGGCGCTGCGACGCACTCAGAAGATGATCGACAACTACTCAGAGCATTACATCATCTGTGGGTACGGCCGCGTGGGCCGGCAGGTCGCGCGCGACCTGGGCGCGCACGGCGTGCCGCACGTGATAATCGACACCAACCCGCTGAACCGCGAAGTGGCGCAGCTGGAGGGAGCGGTCTACCTGGAGGGCCCCGCTTCGGAGGACGACATCCTGATGGAGGCCGGGATAGATCGGGCGCGCGCCGTGATCGCCTGCGTCGACTCGGATGCCGAGAACATCTTCATCACCTTGAGCGCCCGCGAATTGCGCTCGGACATCATGATCATCGCCCGGGCGTCGGCTGAGGACTCGGAGAAGAAGCTGATCCGTGCCGGCGCCGACCGCGTGATCTCGCCTTACAAGACGAGCGGATCGGAGATGGCGCGGATGGCGCTGCATCCGCAGATCTTCGGCGCCGTCGAGGTCGCTGACTACAGGATTGAGGAGATCGCAGTGCCGGCCTCGTGCGCGGGGGCCGGCAGGACGGTGGCCGAGGTGCGTGGCGAAGCCGTGATCGTCGCGCTGCGACGAGGGGACGGCACGTTCGAGCCGCAGCCCTCCCGGCAGGCCGTAATCGAAGCGGGTGACACGGTGATCGCGCTGGGCGGCGCCACCGCGCTCGAGAAGCTCGAGGGCGTGTTCCAGCCGACCAGCATGGCGACCAAATGAGCCCCTCGCCACCGCTCGACCCGGTCGCCGGGCTGCGCGCCGCCTTGCTCAGCACCTCCGCGGCGCTACGCCCCGCGGGAGCGGCTGCCCCCGCCACCGAGCCGGGACTCGAGCGGCCCAAGCGAGCGGGCCAGGGCGACTACGCCACCAACGCCGCGATGCTGCTGGCGCCACTACTTGGCATCCCACCCCGCGAGATCGCGGGCCGACTCGGCGAGCAGCTCGGCGCGGCGCTCGTTGACGGGCTGGTTCGCTACGAGGTCGCGGGGCCGGGCTTCCTAAACCTCGTGCTATCGGACGCATGGCACAGGAAAGCGGTGCGGTGGGTTCTCGACGCCGGTCAGGGGTTTGCAGGCGGGGGCGCCGTCCGTCCTGAGCGTGTGCTGCTGGAATTCGTCTCGGCCAACCCGACCGGACCGCTGGTCGCCGCGAGTGGGCGCCACGCGGCCTACGGCGACGCGCTCGCGCGGATCCTCGCGCACCACGGTCACTGGGTGAAGCGCGAGTACTACTTCAACGACGCCGGCGGCCAGATCCGACTGCTCGGCGAGTCCGTACGCGCTCGCGCGCTCGGCGGGGACGTTCCCGAGGGCGGCTATCAGGGCGACTACGTGATGGAGCTCGCGCGGACCGTGCCGGGGGCCGGCGATCCATGCGTGGCCGCCGAGCAGGTCGCCGCGGGCGCGGTCTCGGTGCTCCTCGAGCGGATCAAAGCGACGCTTGCGCGCTACGGCGTCCGTTACGACGCCTTCTTCTCCGAGCGGACGCTGCACGAGGGCTCGCCCAACGGCGTGCAGCGGGCGTTGGCGATCCTCGAGGACGCCGGCCACGTCTACCGCTCCGACGGCGCGGTCTGGCTGCGGACCACGAGCTTCGGCGACGACAAGGACCGCGTCGTGATCCGCTCCAGTGGCGAGCCCACCTACCTTGCCGGGGATATTGCCTACCTGCAGCAGAAACGCGAGCGCGGCTTCGACCGCCAGCTGATGCCGGTAGGCTCCGACCACCACGCCTACGTGCGCGAGCTGAAGGCGGCGATGGCGGCGCTCGGCGGCGATCCGGAGACGGTCGAGGTGCCACTGCTGCAGTTCGTCCACCTGGTCGAGAACGGCGAGACCTTCGCGATGTCCAAACGGCGCGGGGATTTCGTCACGCTCGATGATCTGCTCGACGAGATCGGAGTCGACGCGACCCGGTTCTTCATGTTGCAGCGCTCGCACGATCGGACACTGGAGCTCGACGTCGCGCTAGCGCGCTCCCAGTCACGCGAGAACCCGGTGTACTACGTCCAGTACGCGCACGCGCGGATCGCGTCGCTGCTGGCGAAGCTCGGGGAGGAGCGGGTCGGAGCGGCGGTTAGCGCTGATGGTGAGGCTGCGTGGAACGGCTTGGGCGAGCTTCACCCCTCCGAGCGCGAGCTGATCAAGAAGTTGCTGGCGCTGCCCGAAGAGATCGCCGAGTCCGCACAGCAGCGCGCCCCGCACCGAATCGCCGCGTACGCGCTCGAGCTGGCGCAGGCGTTCACCGCGTTCTACCGCGACTGCCGCGTGGTCGGAGCCACGCCTGCGGGCGTGGAGTCCTTCCGCGTGGCACTGTGCGTCGCTTCGCAGCGCACGCTGGCGCTGGTGCTGGGTCTGCTCGGAGTCAGCGCCCCCGATTCGATGTAGCCAAATGGCGTTTAGGGCTCCCCGCGAACGCTCAGATCAAACGCGAGAGATCGTCGTCGATGCGTTTGCTGTCCGCTTCGCTGAGCGCCGGCACGGGTTGCATCCGCGCAGCGGCCGCGGCCGCGCGTGACCGCTCGCGCCACTTCGGCAGCGTCAACAGCAGGAAGGCGACGCCGGCGACCGGGACCAGCGGCGGCAGGATGTAGATCAACAGATTGAAGCCGCTCGCGGGCGGCTTGGCGAGCACCACCACTCCGTACTGCGACACCAGATTGTTGAGGATCTGCTGATCAGTGTCGCCTCGGGCGATCAGCGTCTTGACGTAGGCCTTCTCGTAGAGCGCCTGCGGCGAGGACACGGCCTCGAGCGGTTCGTGACACGACGGGCACATCAACTGGCTCTCGACCTCCAGCAGCGAAGCACGCGGCTTGGTCGTGGCAGCCGCGGCGGTGGTTGTGGTCGCGGTCGCCGCGAGCAGCACGAACACCGCGATCACGCGTGGGAGGTTCAGGCGGATGCCCCGGAGGTTCAGCCGGATGCCCGGGAGGGTCAGGGGGATGCCCGGGAGGTTGAGGCGGATGCGAGACAGGTTCCGGCGGATGCCGAGCGCCGGCAGCGGACGAACGCACAAACTGGCCGGGGCGGCGAGCGGCGGCCTCACGACGGCGCCGTCAGAATCCGCGGTAGCGTCTGTTGAACCCACTCGGAGTTGAGCTGGTAACGACGCAGCGCCTCGATCCGCCCGCTGCGGTTGATCACGAACGACTCCGGCACGCCGGTCGTACCGAGCCCGCGAGCGAAGTCTCCGCTGACGTCTCGCAGCACCGGATAGCTCAGGTGATACTCCCGCATGAAGGCCTCGTCGTCGCTGGAATTATCCAGGTAGGTGACGCCGAGCACCGTGCCGTCCCGGGCTGCCAGCATTCGCTGCGCCTGCTCGAGCACCGGCGCCTCTTGCGCACACGGCACGCACCACGAGGCGAACACGTTGACCAGCACCACCTTGCCGCGCAGGTCGCGCAGGCTCTCGGTGCGGGTGGAGCCGAGCAGCGGAAGCGCCATCGGATAGTTCGGGACGGGCGGATAGTCGCCGCGCGCCACCAGCGCATCAATCGAGCTGTCCGTGCCCTGGCTTACCAAGCCGAAGGCCAGCAGCGCGAGCAGCGCTAGCGCCGCACAGATCAGCACTAGCGGGAGGGTGAACCGGCGCATCAGGCAAGGGTAGTACGACGAGGACCGCTCGTCCTTTGCAAGCGCGCAGCCTGATCCCAAAGCAAACGCCAAAAGCCAGCGTCGTCGACGAACGCATCACCCTCCCCGCCAACACCGCGTCGTTCTGACCCTTAGAATCGCAGCTGACGCGGACGTAGCTCAGTTGGTAGAGCGTCGGCTTCCCAAGCCGAAGGTCGCGGGTTCGACCCCCGTCGTCCGCTTGGTGGAGACCAGTGGAATCCATTGGAAACTACCTGCAAATGCGTCTAATCGAGACCATTACTCGCTCTGAGTCGAGCGGAAGCCGGCTACGATGACGAGCCGTAGCGCGCGATCACGTCGTTGAGGCTGGCGGTGCAGGTGGCGTGAGGCTGAGGGGTAGCGTGCAGGTCGAGCGGTATACCGACCGCTCATGCGGGCCGGGCCTGAGGCTGCCTTGGATCCCGACGACCCCGTTGGCCGGTTGCCGGCCGCCGCTGGGCCAACCGTCCCCAGCGACTCCTGGAGGATCCTCAAACAGCGCCACACGAGAGCCGACCCGCGTCACGTTCTCCCCGGTAGGAACGCCCGTCGTGCATGGGAGGCCCAGAACTCGCGCGAACGCGGTAAAGAATGGGCAGGCGTCATCGGCCTGGCATCCGACACATGCGGGGTCCTGGACGAGGGTCAGGCCGAACTCGCTGGAATGCTGTCTTGGCTGGCGCTGGCTGTGTGGCCACACAATGAGTTGTGTCCCGCCATCCTGCGCAATCAGGCCAGAGCAGGCCATCCCCGGCGGCCCGACAAGAAAGAGCTCGCCGTTGGCGTAGGCGACAAGACCTGCCGTCGTTTGCGGTGATCCGAGGACGAGGACGCGCGACGGCACCGGCGAGCCCGAGCCGCCAACGTTGAGCGTTCTACAGCGAACCACCGGAACGGTTCCGGCGGCAGAGCCAGCGGCGCGGAATGTCACCGGCGAGGCGCTCGCCACCACCGTGACAGACATGAGCGCGATCGCAGCGCAGAGCCCAACAAGGTGCTTCATCGCGGGAATCCTATTTCGGTGATGTGGCGACGGCGAGCGGCACGTGACCTTAGCCACTGCCCGCCAGGCGAGTCACGCGCGGCGGCATCACCTTGAGGCTTCTGCGCTACCTCGCGGGCCTCCAGGCCCGAACAGCGCCAAGAAATGGGAGCGCTCGATGCTGGTGGGTGAGCGACGATGCGGATCCTGTCGGGTAGGACGTGGCGGCTCAGCGGGTCTGCGCAATCGTCAATGCCGGCCTTCTATCTCCGCCTTTCTGGCCGCAAGCTCATCCAGTCGTTTGCGCAACTTGGTCATTTCCGGCTTGATTTCCCGCAGCTCCGTCTTCTCTTGCCACGTGCGCAGATAATCGTCGCTGAGCTCCTCGACGATGTATGCCTCTAGTTGGCTTCTCAACACGCGGATGTAAGGGTTGCCATGCATCGCTCCTTCACGATGCTCGAGCTTTCCGGCGTTGATGCCCCTGACGACAAAATCCGGGGGGTGCAGGTCCTTTGGAGGGGCTTATGCGGGTGCGGGGATGACGCCGAGGGCGTAGCGTGACGCGTGAACGCGGCGGTGTTCTTGGGCGAGGTGGAAGGTCCAGTAACTGTCGAAGTCGCCGTT
>JBKQKK010000165.1:0-14423 GCA_052147535.1 Solirubrobacteraceae bacterium
ACGACGTCGGCGCAGGTCGATGACATCGATGCTTCTGGCGCAATCCGACGACGTAGCCGGACCTAAAGGCGCGGTGGGCCATCCGCCGCTGGTCGGACGAGAGCCTCGAGCGGAACGTGAGCCGCGCGTAAGCAGCGCCGCCGCGAGTCCGAGCCGCTGGCGCATCCCCAGCGAGTACCCCTTCACGCGCCGGTGGGCCGCCCCGGTGAGCTCCACCAAGCTCAGCACCTCATCGACGCGCGAGTCAGGAACATCAACAGCGCGTCGAAGCATCCGCAGGTGATCGCGGCCTGAGCGACCGGGGTGAAAATCGGTCGCCTCCAACACAGCGCCGATCCGCAGTGCAGGATGCTCAAGCTCGGCGTAGGGGCCGTCGAACACGAGCGCCCGCCCGCTCGTCGGCGTCGCCAGCCCCAGGACCATCCGAAGCGTCGTCGTCTTACCGGCCCCGTTTGGTCCAAGGAAGCCCGTGATCGTCCCCGCTTCCAGCACGAACGACAGATCCGTGACCGCCATAACCTCGCCAAAGCGCTTGGTCAACGACTCGGCTTTGACGACCGCTGTCACCTGCGACCCCGTGTCGGGTCAGGTTGAGCGAGCGCGGATGCGAGCTCGTGCAGCGCGTCCGACGTGTTCACGCCGAGAGCGCCCAGCAGCACTGCCGCAGGATCTGGTGGTTGGAGAGTGAGGATCTGGGCCAGCACCTGCTGGGCCGTGACCTGGGTCTTCCGGCGATTGGGCTTGACCGCTTCCTGAAGCACTTTCTTTGCCGCGGGCGTCATGCGGAGGCGATCTTTTTCCATGACGTCTCTGATCGTCGGCTTCTTCGGCACCGCGCGCATCGGCAGTGGGGGAGCGTCGGTGCCGGACCCCAGGCCCAGGGCACCCAAGGCTTCGTGATCGAGCGACTCAAGGGCCTGGCGAGCTTGCTGCAGGCTCACGCCCAAAACGACTTCGATCGAGGGATCCTCCAACAAGGCGAGCAAGACGTGATCGGTGCCAGCTCGACGATCACCTCGGCGACGAGCCTCCTCACCGGCCCGCAAATAGATGGCCCAGCCGTAAAGCACCTCTGGCACAACGGATTCGGTGGTCATGAAGACTCCTTGTTGTATTTGGTGTGCACGGATTGGCGGGTGACGCCCAAAGCGTCTCCGATCTGCTGCCACGACCAGCCCTGTTCCCGGGCCGCCGCGACGTGATCCGCCTCGACCCGTTCCGCGAGCCGGTGCAGAGCCAGAGCCGCGCGAAGCCCCAGCGCCGGGTCGTTGGACGCAATCGCGGAGGCGATGTCTTCAGCGTTCATGTGCGTCAGTCTAAACTGACAAACGGACATTTGTCAACCCAAACTGACGCCGCGTGGTCTCGGGACGATCGGTATCCCAGTCCCGTGCATCGCGTGTCGCTCTCGCGGGGGCGTGGACTGGACGCGTGCGCCCGCATCGAGTCCGGCGACACGCTCCCCCTTTGACGCTGGGACGCGCCCTTGGGCACACAGACCGGCGGTCTCGCTTCGCGCGGAAACCGCGCTCGACGCCCGGGAGCGCTCCATGGCCGATTGCCGGGGCGACCGGCGCGCTAGCCAGGAGTCCGGACGTTGCAAGCATCAGAGCAGCAGCGAACTCGCCGGCGGTCGCGCTGCCGGTATCGGACAATGGGGTCGCGCGATCGCGAAGCGATCGTCACTGGACAGTCGCAATTCCGATCGCGTCGTCGCTGGGGCAGGGAAAGCGAATGCGATCGTCGGCGAGATGCGGGAGTCCCCAGCGACCGAGTCCTCTCGCACTTCGGTTTAGTCGTGGTGCCCGGCGGTCCCGCGCGGGCTGATGGAAATGACGCCGTGACACCGGTTTGCAGCGCATCTTTCGGGACCGGGGATCACGGCTATTTCCCTGTCAGCAGAAAGCCATCGGGCGAGCGAAGGACCGCCGCGCGTCCCTGCGTGTGCACGCGACGTCAGAGCCTGGCTCAGGGTCGGAGTGAGGATTTGCGGCGCCGCCGAAACCGTCCCCAACGGGGCGTCGTTTTCTCTTTTGGATGCATCAGGCGGATTGTGCCGACGTCGCAGGATGCGCTGAGCTGCACCGCCGGGAAGCCCGGGATGGGCTGTTCGAGGTCGCTACTGACAACGCCGCTGCTCCCGACCTGTCGGAGATCCAGACCCCGCGGAGCAATGACCGTGATCTGTCCCATGTGTACCTGAACGATGATCTCGACCTCCCAGTCGTCGAACTCCGCTTCGGTCAGGTCAATCATCACGGATCCCATGCCCGTGCTGATCTTGGTGAGACGGCCCACCTGCCAGCGGCCCTCGAGGCGAACCTCGCCCATCGAGGTGGAGATCTCCAGCGGCTCTTGACGCCGCCGGGAGGCTGGAGTGAATTCGAAGGGTGGCGGTAGGCAGCGAACCACGGAGGCGAACTCGGCGTCGGTACGGGCCCCCAGCAGCTCGTCGAGGGCGCGTTCGAAGGTGTCCTGATCGACCTTTCCGTCGACCAAGAGTCGCTGCAGGACCTCGATCTCACGTTGTCTAAGCTCCTCGGAGATCGCAGGCTCGTGAACCGGGAGCCTGTCATCGCTCATGCCAGCACACTACCGCCCGGGCCGCATGCGCCAGCATCGACGCGAGCTCGCCCCTCCCACAATCGCTTTCGCCTCGGAGACAGGGAGACCCGGACGATCGAAAGGGCGACCACGCGCTCGTCCGACCCGGACCGTGTTGGCCTGCGTCGCACGATCCGAATCAGGCCGCGATTCAGGCGGCCGGGACCGCCCTCCTTCTGGCGAATCTCGGGACTGCGTGCGCTGACCTGGCCCGGTCCTGCTTCGGTGATCCCGCGCGTATCGCGGCAGTCGCCTCCGGGAGCTCAGAGATGAGCGCAGAGTGGCGGAGCAGTCACGCGGCGTCGGGCGATCGGCGGGCGGGCCGTATCGCGGTGGCACTCGCGCTCCGGGATCGGGCTGAGCGGATAGGCTCGCCACCGAATGCGCACGAGCGTCTCTGACTGTGAGACCAACCAAGCCTCATGGAACGCCGCGATCGCGCTGGCTGGCGGCGGCGAGGTCTGGGACGACGGCGGATTGCGGTGGTCATGGCAGGCGCACGATCGTCAGTTGATGCTCAACTTCCCGCAGAACATCCCGGTCGCGGCGGTTCGCCGAGGCGTCATTGAGGCGCGCCGTCGTGGGGCGCGCATCGTTGGTGCTTGGCTCGCCACCGAGGTCGACGCCTCACCGCTTGAGTGCGCAGGGTTTGAGACCGGATGGCAGCCGTGGTGGATGGCCGCGCCGTTGGCCGCGATCGCCGAGCCTGACGACAAGCGCGTGACCATCACCGCGGAGGTGCCGGAGTACGACGCGGGCGAGCGTCGGTTGCTCTCGCTCGTCGAGGATCGTCCGGGGCCCCGAGGGCATCGTCGTCGCACTGGCCGAGCAGCTCAGCTGAACGCTGCCGAAGGGCCCGTCCGTCCAAGTCGACACCCGGGCGGCCTGGTCCGCCGACGACGTTCGGGCGGTAGACCGCCGCGGACAGACCCGCATTCGTGCTCCGGCGGACATCTCGTATCCGCTCGCATCTTCCCCGCTACGCGCGGATACGAGGGGATCAACGGTGGGTGCCGCGGGAGGGGAGACACTGAGGCGAAAAGGAAAACGCGTCTACGGCCAGCCCGACCGCTCAGACTTTCAAGCTGATGGCTCTCCAAACCGTCACCTGTCTGCAGTGCGGAGCGGCTGTGCCCGACGTAGCCGGGCCGGTGCACAAGTATGTCCCGAGCGCGCCCGGCTGCTGGCAGCTGTTCGGGCAGATCCAGGCAGACGAGGCGCTCCGGTTTGGATACCCGCCGGCGCATCGCCTCGTCGTCGACGCATACATGGCGCAGCATCCCGGCGACGGCCACGACCGGCGCGATCGCCAGTCGGTGTTCGTCCACCTCGCCGGACTCTATGCGGTGCTCGAGCAGCATATGGACCCCGTCCAGGCAACGAACGTGCTACGCGGCGTCCTGCAGCCCCACGACGATTTTCCTGTGCTCGCACGCGATCACGGGCCGGGAGAACTGACCGTCGTGCATCTCGTCGGTGCTAGTGATCTGGCTGACTACGAGAACCGGGCGCTGGCGTGGGGACGTGCGGTCTGGCAGGCGTGGACTCAGCATCATGGGCTCATCCGCCAGGCGGCGACCAGCGTCCTCGACTGACGTGACTCCTCATTCCTCGGCCCTCCTTTTGCGCGCGGTATGGAGGGACCGAGCGCCGAAGCGCGTGGGAGGATCTGGATGTGGGTTCTCCGCAGACGCTTAGCGAGGAGCGCCCCGCATGGCACCCGTCCGCTCGTCGGTCCTCAGTTGAACGACCTCCTTGACCGATCCGGAACCAGAGGACAGTCGCAGTGACCGTGCAAGGGCTCGCCGCAGAGGTCATCCTGAGACCGTGCGTGCGCTTCGCGAGAGCAGCGAGGACGAGATGATCGCCTGTTTCTTGCAGGGCGAGCTGTGCAGCCGCCGGTTCGGCCCGGCCATCCGGGGTGCACTGGCGGCCGCCGGAGACGCCGAGGAGCTGGTGAGCCGGCCGGACCTGACCGACGAGCGTGCAAATCTGGCGCGGCGCGAGATCCTCGCCGCGACCCGCGGCTATGGCGAGGACCGGGAACTGTTCGAGCACTTCCCTTCGCGTGTCCGCTGGGTTTGGGCGCGACTTGCCGCTCATCCTGGCCGGCCAACGTCGCGACCGGCTCGTGTGCCTCGAAGGGCACCTCCGGCTGACCGCTTACGCCCTGGCCGGATTCCCGGTCGAGGTCGACTGCTTGGTCGGCACGGCACGATCAATGGGCCGGTGGGTTCAGTGACGCACATCGCAGGAGGCGTCCCCTGCCCGGACGTACAGGAGACCCGCACCTGCTTTCGCCCCGGCAAAGGTATCCAACCGGCGGTGACCGTTGACTCGCTTTGCGCGGAAGTGAGTCCGGCTCGGCGTTCCGGCTGTTCGATTCTCCGCGCGCGAACTGCAGGTGGCCAGCGTTTACGATGCGATGAAGCGCTGTATGTCCGCGGCCTCGCTGGCGAGGGCCGCGGTGGGCGCGGGCTGGTCGAACCATGATGGCTCGGGGCGGCCTTTCGCGATCGACCAGATGCCGGTCGCTGCCCCGTCGCTGAGCGCGACGGGTTTGAGCATCCCGCCGCCCTTGAGGACGTGATGGTCGTGCTCGGCGGCTACAAACGGCTCGCGGGAACGCCACCCGAGCATGAGCGTGTCGAACGCGGCGAGCAGCAAACAGGGCGGCGGATCATCGATCGGCCACGCATCGGCTTCGCTCAGCGGGCGGGCGGCGTCGAGCGCCCGGCGCGCCTGCGTGATCGGCAGTGAGGACCACTTCGCGAGGTCGGTCGCGTCGCAGGGGCCGTAGCCTGCGCGGTAGCGTGCCCCGAGGATCGCGAGCGCCTCGTCGTGGTCGACGCTCTGCGGTGGGTCGGCCGCGTGCAACAGCCCGTCGATGTCGGTGACGATCAGACCCTGCGTGGAGAGCCACGGGACGAGTGTGTTGATCGGGCCTTGGTCGAGGGACGGATGGCCGCGCTCAACGAGGGCGCGGAGTAGCGACGCCCGGTCTCGGGGCCGCTCAGCACACAGCTCAAGGACATCCCCGCACATCGCGTTGATGTCCTCGACGATCCCAAAGCGCTCGAAGCGCGCGCTGAACATGCGGGCGTTGCGGTCGGCCAACAGTGCGTGCAGCCACGGACGATCGGAGGCCGCGATCAGGTGCACGGTGCCGCGGACCGTCCACGTACGCACGAGCGCCGCGCCACGAACGGCACCGCGAGTAAGACCGGGCACACGCGAGCGCAGCGCAAGCGCAGCAGCGCGCAGATCCTGAGCCTGGACGCCGATCACAGCGCGCGCGGCTTCCTCGGCGCTCGTACATGCCGTTGCCGGCGTCAGCCGCTGCGCCGCAAGGCGGGCACGCCGCAAGCGCTCGTCAGAGTCCATACGAGAATACTTTCAACCGGCCATGACACCGAGATCCAGGCCAGCGTGCAGAGGTCCCTGCGCCGCTTCTCCTTTCACGACAGCACGAGCATCTCCTCGCCACCAACGACTCTCTCGTTTCGCGCGGAGGGCAGGTCTCGTCGCAGAAACCGAACCTCTCGCATGCAGGGTCGAGAGACGCGTAGCTGACGGAGAGAGGGCGAGTCCGGAGCTTTGCGCCTCGGTTTCGGGGTTCGTCATGTCGATGAGCCTGCGGCGATCGTCAGACGCCGGGTTTGTGAGAGGGAACCAGGTGGGCCTGACAGGTCGCGGACCGGCTGGACGGCGGGATCGACGATGCGTCGGGTCAGGCGGCGGTGTGCCGTTGGAACAGGCGGGATGCGGCTGCGCTCGAGAGGGCGAGCAGGCAGATGCACCAGGCGATGGCGATCAGCGCCTCGTGGCCCGTGCTCGCGCCGGTGGATGTGTGTCCCATCCAGAGGCCGCGCATCGTCTCGACGATTGGCGTGAACGGCTGGTGCTGGGCGAAGGCGCGTAGCACGGCCGGCATTGTGTGCCCGGGGACGAACGCGGTGCTGACGTAGGGCAGGAACATGAGCACCCAGGAGAACGAGCTGGCCGCCTCGGGCGTGCGCGCGAGCAGGCCGACCCCGGCGGCCAGCCAGGACAGGGCGAGGATCAGGAGCACGACCATTGCGGCTGCGGCGACCCAGTCGAGCGGTGACCCGGTCGGGCGCCAGCCGATGGCGAGACCGACGCCGATGACGAGCGTCGTCGCGACGAGGTTGCGGGCGAGGCTGGCCACGACGTGGCCGACGAGGACCGACGAGCCGGTGATCGGCATCGACCTGAACCGGTCCACGATGCCGTTGGTCATGTCGGTGGCGACCGCGACCGCGGTCGTGCCCGCACCGACTCCGGCGCGCAGCACGATCAGCCCGGGCGCGACGTAGTCGATGTACTTGCCGTTCGTCTTCATGGCGCCGCCGAAGACGTAGACGAACAGCAGCATCAAGATGACGGGGAGCATCAGGGCGGTGAAGAACGCCTCGGGGTCGCGCAGTGACCGCCGTTAGGTTGCGGGCGATCATGACCTTTGAGTCGTTGAGCGCGTAGCTCATGGTCATCGGACTAGCTCCTCTGTTTGGGGGTGGGTGGGGTGCTCGTCACCGGTGAGCGCCAGGAAGACGTCGTCGAGGCTTGGGTGGTAGGTCGAGACCTTCACCGCGGGTGTCCCGGCGTGCTCCAGCCGGGCGAGCATCCTGAGGACCTCATCGGCTGCGCCATTGGTGGCGATGTCGATCGTGCGCAGCCGCTCGTCGGTGCGAGCAGGGTCCAGGCGCCCGAGGGCTGCCTTGTAGGTGCCGAGGTCGGCGAACTGCAGCCGCACCATCTCGGCACCAAGGCTGGCTTTCAGCTGCTCCGGGGCGCCGCGGGCGACGACGCGACCGCGATTGAGCACCGCGACCGTGTCGGCGAGCTGGTCGGCCTCCTCGAGGTACTGGGTGGTCAGCAGGACGGTGACGCCATCTGCGACGAGGCGGCGCACCGTGCCCCACAGCTGCTCGCGGCTGCGCAGGTCAAGTCCCGTCGTCGGCTCGTCGAGGAACAGCGCCTTGGGTCGCTCGATCATGCTGATCGCCAAGTCCAGCCGGCGCTTCATCCCACCGGAGTAGGTCTTGACGCGGCGGTCCCGAGCGTCATCGAGATCGAACTTGGCCAGCAGCGCCCGCGCCCGGGCACGGGCCTCGCGCCGGGACAGGCGTAGGAGCTGGCCCATCGTCGCCAAAGGATTTGTGGATGCCGTCAGTGAGAACTGTGTATGCCATACACTTACTGTATACTGCGCACACAATTGTTGGCAAACGATCGAAGGAACGAACCGATGCCATCCGAGGAGATGCCCTGCCTGCCGCCGGGCCTCGACCTGCTGTGGGGCCGGCGCATCGGCGGCAGGCGCGGCCCAAAGCCAGGCTTGTCGGTCGACGCGATCGTCAAGACCGCGATGGCGATCGCTGACGCCGAAGGTCTCGACGCCGTCTCGATGGCGCGCGTCGCACAACAGGTCGGCTTCACCACCATGTCGCTGTACCGCCACGTCACCGGCAAGGACGAGCTCCTCCAGCTGATGTGGAACGCGAGCGCGGAGGGCGCCGAGGAGCTCGCTCTGGAGGGTGACGGGTGGAGGCCCCGGCTTCGGATATGGGCGGTCATCCAGCGCGAAATGCTCGACCGTCACCCCTGGATCACGCAGATGCCGATGGCGGCACCGCCAATGGCGCCGAACTCACTGACCTTCGTCGAGAAAGGCCTCGAGGCGCTTGACGCAAGCGGCCTCGCCGACGCCGACAAGCTCCGCGTGATCGGCCTAATCAGCTCCTACACCCTCAGCGAAGCCCGCATGGCCCACGACGCCGCCCGCGCCGCCCAGCAGGCATCCACCCTGGCCGACCGCGGCGCACCCACCCCGAACTGGTCCTACGAAGCGCTCCTCAGGGAGCTCATCGACCAACGAACATACCCACGCCTGCACCAGATCGCCTGGTCAGCGCAGATCGGCGACAACCCATCCGGCTTCGACGAGCACGAGGAATACCAGTTCGGCCTCGACCGCATCCTCGACGGCATCCAGACCCTCGTCGAACAAAGCCAACCACAGCCCTGATAACCAAGCTGGACCACCTCCAGCCGTGGCAGAGCGGATGGAGGCTGCCCGACCGGCCTCAAGCATCTCAATCGCAGGCACCGCCCGTGCTGCCCCCCGGGCCTCCTCTCGTGTTGGCGCGGACATCTCGACATCGCCGCCAACGCACCCGCTACGCGCTGCATCCAGGCCGCTGGGTCGCGGCGGGACTGCCCTCACTAGGAGCGGTGCATGGTCGACGAGGGCACGGAGTTCGGCGCGCGTGTGGCGCGGCACCTGCGTGAGGAGATGGTTGTGTGGCTGACGACCGTGACGCCGTCAGGCGCGCCGCTCCCGCGGCCGGTGGGGTTCCTGTGGGACGGCGGCGAGAACGTCTTTGTGTACAGCCAGCCAGGCGCGCGGGTTCGCAACATCGACCGCAACCCGAAGGTCACGTTGAACTTTCGCGGCGATGCGAACGGCAGCGACATCGTCATCCTGTCGGGGACCGCCCAGGTGGACGAATCCCGCCCGACTGCCGGCCAGGACCCGGCATGGGTGGCCAAGTACGCCACCGAGTGCGAGCGCGCGGGAATGACGGCCGACTCGTTCTCGGAACGCTTCAGCATCCCTGTGCGGATGCATCAGCGCCGTCCAAGGGTTCTGAGCACTCCACCCTCGTCGGCAGCACGACGTGTGAGACACTTGCTCTGCTCCGAAGACCGACCACCTCGCGACAGACCTTGTGAGCCCTGGGCCGCGCGGCATCCAGGACCGTGCGCGCTCCCCTGATGAGCGGCGATCCCTTGCGTGGCAAACCACTCGTCGGTGTCCGCAGCGGCGGATGGGTGCGTTGCCGCGCGGCAGAGCTGTCGCAGAGAATGCGGCCTGTGCGCGTGCGCACAGGCCGTCCGGCACCACGCGGCTCCGACACTCGCGTCATGCTGTGCGCCATGGTCACGACCCTTGGCTCCTTCCCCTGCCTGGTCATCGGCGAGGGCCCGCCACTGGTGTTCCTGGCCGGCCTGCTGCCCAAGGCCGGCGTGGCCAGCTGGCAGAACATGCACGCGGCCGCGGCCGCCCCCTACACGGCCCGGCGGCGCGTCTACTACCTCAATCGCCGCCCACACCTTCCGCCGGGGATCACCTTCGCCCAGTTGGCCACAGAACATGCACAAGCGATCCGCGGCAGCTTCGACGGCCCTGTCGACCTGCTCGGCCTCTCCACAGGTGGCAGCATCGCCCAACAGGTCGCGGCCGACCACCCCGACGTCGTCAGGCGTCTGGCGCTGCTCAGCACCGGCTATCGCCTCAGCGATCGCACCCGCGCGCAGATGCGCAGGATCGCGGCCCGGATCCGGGCCGGCGCGCCGCGCCGCGCGATGGGGCTGGCAGCCGCCGAGCTGGTCCCCGACGGTCCCTGGCAGCTACCCGCTGCCCTGACCGCAGCAGCGATCTCCAGGCCAGCTCTTTCAGACAATGACCTGGCCGACCTGGCGATCACGATCGAGGCGGAGGACAACTTCGACCTGCGCGCCTGCGCCGCCCCGATCCAGGCACCGACGCTGGTGATCTCCGGCGGGCGGGACCGCTTCTACCCGATGGCGCTGATCGAGCAGACTGCAGCGCTGATTCCCAGCGCGCGCATGGTGATCGAGCCCGAGCACGGCCACATGACGGTTACGGGCGTGCCGACCGTGCACCAGGCGATTCCCGATCATCTCGACGGCCGCTGACCCACGCCCAGGACCACGCCGCTTGATTTGCGTATCGATCACGTCGGCGACCGCGTGGCCGGCAGCCGCTGCGAACCACGACTGATCTGCCACGCGAGTGATCGTCGACGCCTGAGACCCGCTTTTCCGGCGGCACGCGCCTCGGCACGACGCCGACCGTGCACCCGCTTGGCGCGGGAAGCAGGAGCTTCGGGCGAGTCGATGCGGCCGGGATTCGCTGCTGCTTGGGAACGCAGACAGCAGCCCGCGCCAGCCGTGCTCGACTTCTTCGTTGCCCCGCGAAGCGGAAGAGCGGGCGACCAGGATCGGCGACGGCCGTGCCGATCGAGCGTAGGCGACTGAGTTCTGCCCGCAGCCTGTTACCTCCGCAGTCGACAGGTCTCGGGTGCTCCTACTTTGCCCCTGGGGACCCAACCCAACGAGCGGGCCTCCTCGCCGTATACCGTCACCGGTCGAGCCGCCCCCGACCGAGAGCACGTCTGTTGATCGTTCCCGTCTGCGACCGTCGCGCTCCGCCTCGAGCTCGTCGTCGGTACCGTCGCGGTATGTAGCAAGTCCGGTCGGGCAGCGATGAGGATCGAACCTTCGTGGTCGAGATGGCCCGTCTGGCCTGCGCCCTGGAAGATCGTCCGCTCCCCAGCGCCAATGCGCCGGAGGTGGTCGCGTGCTTACGGGCCTCGCCGGCCGCCGCGATGATCGCGATTGATGACGCCGATCGGCCCACCACGACAACACCAAGTGCGTAGAGCCCTTTCCTGGTGTCGGCGATCACGAGCGTCCGCCCTGGCAGGGTCTTCACCTCGATTGTCATCGAGACGATCGATCCCGTAGTGCGGGAGGCGTGCAGCGTCTGTGCTGGTGCGGGAACGACCTTGCCGTTGCTGACGACGTGTACCAACGCGACGCAGCCTGGGAGGACCGGCACAACCCGGATCCTGGTTCCAAGCGCCGCAAGCTTCGCGTTGAGCTTGGGGATGTCGGCCATCTCGCGCAACGTGATCGTCACGGTGCGATCCGGGTTCAGCGTCGCCGCGTACGCCGGTGGCGGGGTGGCGCCCCCGACGAGCGACAACGCTAACGCTAACGCCACCATCGCCGCGACCAGCGCGACGGCGCCCGCCACAAGCCATCCGAGGTAGCGAACACGCCCGACCGCACTTGCCGGTCGGAGGAGCGCTGCCCGGCGCGCCGGCGGCATCGGCGTGGCCCTGATCTGCTGGCGCATCGCTTCGATCAGCCGGTCGTGATCGCGAAGAGGCTCATCGCGGTTCATCGTCGCCGTCCTTCCAGTCCTGCCAACTCGCGCCGATCGATCACCGCTGCCAGAGCGCGCAGGCCGCGCGAGACGTGGCACGCGCAGCCTGCTCTGTGCAACCCATCCGCGCCGCCACCTCCCGGTAGGACAGACCGTCGATGATCCGCAGCCTCAGCGCCCGCTGGCGGTTGGTCGGTAGCTCCGCCAACGCGTCAGCGATGACCCTCTTGAGCCCGTCGAGCTCAGCGAGCCGCTCGAGCGCATCCAGATCAGCCCGATCCAGTTCCGGAAGCGACCATCCCAACCGGACCAACGCTCGACGCTCGATCGCCCCTGACCGGTAGTAACCGGCGAGCCGCTTGCGCGCGATCCCGAACACCCACGCTTCCTCCTCCCCAGACGCGCTCGCCCGACAACCGTGCCATCGCTCAAACGCGACCGCCCAGCACTCAGCCCAAAGCTCGGCCGCTGCGTCAGGATCGCCAAGGCGACGCACGATAAACGCCAGCAGCCTCTCGGCAACCCGCTCGTACAGACGCTCAAACGCCTCCTTTGACCGATCGCGCCCCGAAACCAAACTCATCGAGCCCTAGGTCGCACAACCCCCAACAGTTGTGACAGCACGGTACTCAAATGCCGTCGCCGCACGGATCGAGCGCCCTCGTAAGTTCATGTCGCCATTCCGGCATTCTTAATCACTCTGCTGGCTGAGACAGCTGCATGCGGCCAGCCGCCGGTACGGTCCGTCCGGCCGGCGGCCATGCCCTCGCTTGGCGAGACGCAGGAGCCGATAGACGATCCGCCGGAAGACCTGCTCTTTGCCTCGGCGCGGGCAGTGCGCTCCACCGCCAGCGCGAGGTCCCCGTATAGCGCTCCGTGGCCGGCGCTTTCGCGGGCAGGGCTTTTGGCCAGGTGTCTGCATCCGCGGTCAGTGTCTGTCTTAGTTCTTGGCTGTTGCCGCTGGAGGTTCCTCTACCGCAGAGGATCCGCCGGCAACCATCGCTCAGCGAACGAGGACTCAGATCACACAGATTTGTGTGATCTGCGTGACACCTGCTATCCTTCTCAGCAGTGCCATCTGACGCTGAGATAACGTTCGCCGATCACGCGGGGCGTCTCTACGCCCGCCGCTACGGGATGGCGCCGATGGTGGGCCGGCTGCTCGGCTACCTGATGGTGTGCGAGCCGCCGGAGCAGAGCATTAGTGAGCTGGCGGAGGCGCTTTTGGCGAGCCGCAGCGCGATCGCCGGGGCGATCAGCACGTTGGAGACTCTGGGTCTGGTCCGCCGGTCGCGTGCCGCGGGGGAGCGGATGGATCGGGTTACGATCGACCGGACCTCGCGACGCGCGTGGGGGTTCGACGTGTCGGAGTATCGGGAGCAGGGCGAGCTCGCTCGCGAGGGGCTGGAGGTGCTCGCCGATGCCCCGCCCCAGCGGCGGGCGGTGCTGCTGGAGTACGCGGCGTTCGCCGACTTCCTCGTCGCGCGATTGCCCGTGCTTGAGCAGGAATGGAACGCGCATCGCGAGGCGCTCCGCGCCGCTGGAGAGCTTCCAGACGACCCATTTCACTCGCACCGAAAGGAGCGGGAACGATGAGCGACGGCCCGACCATGCCGTCGATCGTTCCCCGCGGAGCCGGCAATTCGTTTGGCGAGCACCGGGTGCTCGACGTCACCCCAGACAGTCGGAGTCCGCGCCCGGACCCAAGGTCGGCGACGTCCTGATCGCACGCTCGTCAGTTTGTAATCGCTAACGACATTGCTGAGAACCCATGGACGACAGCGCCATCAACGCCATCGAGGTGCGGAACCTCGTGAAGGGATACAAGGGAGTGCCGGTGCTCGACGACGTCTCGTTCACCGTCGCGCGGGGCACGGTGTTCGCACTACTCGGAGCGAACGGCTCGGGCAAGACGACGACGATCAACATCCTGACCACGTTGATCAAGGCCGACGGTGGCAGGGCGAGCGTCGCCGGGTTCGACGTGGCCGAGCAACCCGCCAGGGTCCGGGAGCAGATCAGCCTGACCGGGCAGTCCGCGGCCGTAGACGAGATGCTCACCGCTCGCGAGAACCTGGTGATGATGGGCGAGTTGCGACACGTCGCCGATCCCGGGCAGACCGCGGCGGACCTGCTGGACAAGTTTGAGCTCGCGGGCGCCGCAGGCCGGCGCCTGCAGACCTTCTCGGGCGGGATGCGACGCCGGCTGGACATCGCCATGAGCCTGGTGGGCGATGCACCGATCATCTTCTTCGATGAGCCGACCACCGGGCTTGACCCCAAGGGCCGGACCGACATGTGGCTGACCATCGGGCAACTGGTCGAGACCGGGACCACGGTGTTCCTGACCACCCAGTACCTGGAGGAGGCCGACCATCTCGCCGACGAGATCGCCATCCTCCACAGTGGCCGGATCGTCGCCAGCGGCACCGCAGACGAGCTCAAGGCCATGGTTCCAGCGGGGATCGTCGAACTGGAGTTCGGCAAGGAGGAGCACCTGACCGCGGCGCGGCGCGCACTCGCCGACCGGCACGAGGTCAGCCGGGTGGACTCTGAGCTGGTGGTTGCCACCAGCGGCTCGGTGGCCGAGATGGCCGACATGTTCATCCGACTCAAGGACAGCGGGATCGAGCCGACCGCGTTCTCACGGCAGCTCCCGACGCTGGACGACGTCTTCTTCAAGATCCTCGACGACCACGAGGAGGATCGACATGCGGACGTTCGCTGACACCTGGACGATGACGAAACGAAGCCTGCGCCACACCACGCGCAGCATCGACACGATCATCACCGTCGTCCTGATGCCGATCGCCATGTTGCT
>JBKQKK010000166.1:0-5819 GCA_052147535.1 Solirubrobacteraceae bacterium
CCCGCAACAGCCGACGCTGCTCATCGACACCGAGCGCGCGCGGCGCGGCCTGCGGGAGCTCCTCACGCCGCACGTTCGGCGAGCCCAGCCCCAGACACCGATACAGCGAATCCAGCGACGCCAACGCAAGGTTCACCGACGCCGGGCGCAACCCCCGCTCGACCTTCAAGAACCGCTTGAAATCGCGGGCCGCGTAGTCCCGGGCGAGCGGATCGGCGAGCGGATCACCGCCCCACCCCTCGGTGTCGACCTCAGCCAACCAGTCGCAGAACGCCTCGACGTTCCGCGCGTACTCGCGCTTGGAGCGCTCCGCCAACGGCACCGACGCCAACCAGCGGCGATACCGCTCGACCACCTCCGCAGGCTCAACCCTCCCAGACATCGCGCCGCCACCCTATTTGTAGCCGCGGACAGAGCCGGATACAGCCCCGTCAGAAGCGTATTAGTCGCCGCCGCAGGGCCCCACGACGGCGACTAAGCAGAGTTAGTCGCTACCACCAGCCTCATCCGTCGCTTACGCTCCACAAGCGCGGCGGAGGGGAGCGGCGCGCCCATGCCGCCGGCTTGGGGAACTCGGTTCGGTGCGGGCGTGTGATAGGCGGCCATTCGTTTGTGTGGGCGCTCCTTCGTTGCCGAGCGGCTGCCTGGCCGCGTCTATGTGGGATGTGCGGCGAGGGCTGCATTTCCGCTTCGGAGCGGGTGTGAGCGCCGTGGCTCAGCGGCAGCAGTCGTCGTCGCAGCCGGGTCGGTGTTCGGCGTCGATTGGCGCTGCGGCGCAGCAGCCTTTGCCTTGCCAGGTTTGGTGGCCTTCTTTGATCGCGAGGCCGGCGATCGCGAGCGCGACGGCTGGGTCGGCCCACCAGAGGCCGAACGTTGCGTTGAGTGCGAGGCTCGCGAGGACGCCGGCGGCGAGGTAGGCGCAGAGCAGGTTTTGGGTCCCTTCGCCGGTGGTGGCGCCGGAGCCGAGGCGCTGGCCGATGCGGTGCTTGGCTTTGCCGAGGAGGGGCATGGCGATGATGCTGGAGATCGAGAGGCCGATTCCGAGCCAGCTGGTGTGGGGGTGCTCGCCGGCGATCAGGGCGCGGATGGCGTCTTGCGCGATGTAGGGGGCGAGCAGGAAGAAGCTGATCGCGACGAGCCGTTCGGCGCGTTGCTCGGCGTCAGGGGAGAGTCGGCGGGTGCCGGTGAAGCGCCAGATGACGATCACGGAGGCGAGCGCTTCGATCGCGGAGTCAAGGCCGAAGCCGAGCAGCGCGACCGAGCCGGCCAGGAGCGCCGCGGTGATCGCGATCGCGCCCTCGACGGTCATGTATGCCAGCGATAGCCAGGACAGTGCCTTGGCGTGGCGGATCAGCCGGTCGCGCTCGCGGGGATCGGGGCGCTGCTGGGCGACCTGAGCGCTGCGGGTGATCGGCAGCTCGAGCGGGGTGGCGCTCATCGGCGGGCCGCGATCGGCGTGAGGTGCGTGTCGAGCAGGCGTGTGCCGAGTGCGGTGAGCGTGTAGAAGACGATCTTGTGCTCGCGCCGCGAGCTCGCCAGGCCGGCGGCGTGCAGTGTGCGTAGGTGGTGGGAGACGAGGTTCTCGTGCCGGCCGGTGATCCACGCTAGGTCACAGACGCACAGCTCCCCGCCTTCGCGCAGCGCAACGGCGATTGTGACTCGCGTGGGGTCACCGAGCGCCTTGCCGCGCGCGGCTAGCTCGGCGATCGCCGCCTCGTCGAGGTGCCGGCGGATGTCTTCGGCGCGTGGGAGATCCAGGCACAGCAAGTCGCAACGGTCACCGGGCACGCCCTCATCCTAACGTACGTTGGGGCGAGAGTCGGTGAGTCGCGGCTGAACCGCGCCAACGCTTGATCAACCACGGTTTCGCCAGCTTGACAACGATAGTTAGGCCTGCCATATTCCTGTGCGCGTGGCTGCACAACAACTAGTTTCGGCGTCGGTGCAGGACTATGCGAAAGCGGTGTATGCGCTCGAGACTCGCCGCGGCGAAGCGGTCTCGACTAGCGATCTCGCGGCGCGGCTCGGGGTGACGCCCGCGTCGGTGTCGGGGATGGTCCGCAAGCTGACGGAGGTCGGGATCGTCGAGCACGAGCCGTATCACGGCGTGCGGCTGACCGCCGAGGGCCGGCGCGTGGCGCTGGAGGTGCTGCGCCATCACCGGCTGCTTGAGCTGTTCCTGGCGCAAGAGCTCGGGATGCCGTGGGATCGGGTGGATGCCGAGGCGGAGGTGCTCGAGCACGTGATCTCGGAGGAGCTCGAGGCGCTGATCGCTGCGCGGCTGGGTGATCCGACGGTCGACCCGCACGGCGATCCGATCCCCACACCCGAGCTTGAGATCGACGAGCGCCCGACTCGCAGCTTGGACGAGCTGGCGGTGGGCACGACCGGGTGGTTCGTGCGCGTGTCGGATTCGCACCCGGAGATGCTGCGCTACCTCGCCGAGCATGGCATCGCCCTTGGCGCGCTGCTGGAGGTCACCGAGCGCCAGCCGTTCGGCGGGCCTGTGTTCGTGCGGTTTGGCGAGCGCGAGCAGCCGCTCGGCGGCGAGCTCGCACGCGCGATGCGAATCTCGACCGAGGAGCACGAGCGGTGACCCCGCCGCTAGGGCCCCGTGTTCCCGCGTTCGAGGGCGCTGGCGCCGGCGAGACGCTGCCGCTGTATGAGGAGCTCGAGGCCAGCGCGCTGGAGCGGTTGCTTGCGCGCGGGAGGGTGCGCTCGACGTTGTTCATGCTCGGTCCCGCGTTCGTCGCCTCGATCGCGTACGTCGACCCCGGGAACTTCGCGACCAACGTCCAGGGCGGCGCGGAGTTCGGCTACTTGCTGCTGTGGGTGGTGCTGGCGGCGAATCTGGTCGCGATGCTGATCCAGTACCTCTCGGCGAAGCTCGGGATCGTCACCGACCACAACCTCCCCGAGGTCGTCCGCGCGCATTTTCCGCGTGCGTTCACGTGGGGCATGTGGGTGCAGGCAGAGATCATGGCGATGTCGACCGACATCGCCGAGTTCGTCGGCGCGTCGATCGGGCTGAACCTGCTGTTCGGCGTGCCGCTGCTCCCCGCCGGGTTGATGACCGGCGCGATCGCATTCGGGATCCTTGGGCTCCAAGCTCTCGGCTTTCGCCGCTTCGAGCTTGCGATCAGCGCGCTGCTCGGGATCATCTTCGCCGGCTTTCTCTACGAAACGCTGCGGATCGGGCCCTCCGTCCACGGGTCGCTGCACGGCCTGATCCCCAGCGTCCACGGCACCACCTACCTGTACATCGCGGTCGGGATCGTCGGCGCGACCGTGATGCCGCACGTGATCTACCTGCACTCGGCGCTGACCAAGGGCCGTATGCCGACCCGCGACGACGGCGAGAAGAAGCGCGTGCTGCGCTTCGAACGCCTCGACGTGTACATCGCGCTCGGGCTCGCAGGACTCGTCAACCTGGCGATGCTCGCTGTCGCCGCCAAGCTGTTCCACACCCCCGCCCTCTCGGGTCTGAGCACGATCCAGCAGGCACACACCCAGCTCGGCAACCTCGTCGGCGGGATCGCCGCGCTCGCGTTCGCGGTCGCGCTGTTGGCCTCCGGCGCGTCCTCCTCCAGCGTCGGTACCTACGCCGGCCAAGTCGTGATGGCTGGCTTCATCAACTTCCAGATCCCCCTCGCGCTGCGTCGCGCGATCACGATGATCCCGGCGCTGACTGTGCTCGCGGTTGGCATGAACCCCACCAGCGTGCTCGTCCTCAGCCAGGTCGTGCTCTCCTTCGGCATCCCGTTCGCGCTCGTGCCGCTGGTGATGCTCACCGGCCGCCGCGACATCATGGGCATCCACGCCAACGGCCGGATCCTCGCAACCGCCGCCTGGACGATCGCGATCGCGATCAGCCTGATGAACGTCTTCCTGATCTACCAACAATTCTTCATGAGCTAAGCGCCACCCGCGACCAAGCAAGCCAGCGGCGTGTCGACCGAGAGCTTGCTGGGGCAGGTATGGTGTCGCTGCCATGGGCTTGCGCGGTGGCGGTGGTCGACTTCGGGTTCTCGGTCCGGTGGTGTTGATGCCGGCTGCGGCGTTTGGCGTGCACCAGTTGCGTTACTACCTGGCGTACGGGTCGGCGGCGGGCGCGATGCTGGCGCGCACCGGTCACTCGTATCTGCATTCGGTGGTGCCGTGGATCGTGCTGCTGGTCGCGGTCGCGGCCGGCGGGTTCCTGGGAGCGCTCGGTCGCGCCGTCGCTGGGCAGCGATCATTGGGCCGTTACACGACCTCGCTGCTGGGGTTGTGGCTCGCTTGCTCAGCGTGCCTGGTCGCGATCTTCGCTTCCCAGGAGTTTCTGGAGGGCCTGTTCGCGACCGGCCATCCCGCGGGGCTCGCTGGGATCTTCGGGTACGGTGGCTGGTGGTCGATCCCCGCCGCGCTGTGTATCGGTCTGGTCCTCGCGGCGCTGTTCCACGGCGCGCTGTGGGTGCTGGAGGAGGTCGCGCGACGCCACACGCGACCACGGCCACAGCAGAAGACCCGCCCAGCCCCGACACTTGTTCCCGTCGACGTTCTCCTGCCGCGGCTGGCGCCGCTGGCCGAAGGCTGCTGTCGTCGGGGTCCGCCTGGCTTGCGTTAGCTGAGCGCGGCGCCCTTACGCGCCCCCTTATCGGGGGTGCTCGTGCGTCGCATGCCGGGACGTGGTCCAGGCTGCGAGTCGCCTTGTGCGCGATAGCTGTCGCTGGCCCGGACCCGGCCGGGTTGATCAGCAAGCCCGTGCGGGCGGTGGCTACGGGATCGCCACGCCGGTGGGGTTGCCGGTCCTGGCCGCGCGCGCCGGTTCGGCGCTCGCGAAGCATCAGCTAACTCGCTTGGGATCGTCCGCCTGCGGGCGTCCCGAGCTAACGACCGTTAGGAGTCACAAATGAGCAGTATCGCTCGGCCAACGAAAGCTCCCGCCGCGACGGTTCGCGACGAGTCGGGCAGCGCGCGCATCAAGGCGTATTTCTTCTCCGATAGCCGCAGATCGGTTCAGACCGTGCTGGGACTGATCTGGGTGCTGGTCGGGGCCCTGCAGTTCCAGTCGTTCATGTACGGCAAGGGGTTCATCCAGATGCTGACCGGCATGACCGCCGGCCAGCCCGGCTGGGTCGCCGACAGCGTCAATCAGGGCGCAGCCACTATGCAATCCCATCAGGCGATCTTCAACACTGGGGCCGCGCTTATCCAGGTAGCGATCGGGTTCGGGATTCTCTATAAGCGCACCACGAAGCCGGCGATCTTGGTGTCGTTCGCGTGGGCGCTGGCCGTATGGTGGTTCGGCGAGGCGTTCGGGATGCTGTTCATGAACATGGCGATGCCGCTTACCGGCGCGCCCGGCGCGGTCAGCCTGTACGCGCTGATCGGCGCGATCGTATGGCCCAACGACCGCCCCGGCGGGCTGCTCGGAGTACGCGGCGCGCGGACCGCATGGGCGGCGCTGTGGCTCGTGATGGCCTGGCTCTGGCTGCTGGCGCCGAGCAGCAGCGCGAACGCGATCCACAACGCGATCAACGCCGCACCGTCCGGAATGAGCTGGCTCAGCAGCGTGCAGAACGGCTTTGCAAGCATCACCAAGGGCAACGGCCTGGTGTTCGCGATCGTGCTGTCAGCTCTCTCGGCAGCGATCGGGATCGCGGTCGCGGTGAACTGGCGCGCGAAAGAGTTCCTGATTCTGGCGGCCGTGCTGAACCTGATCTTCTGGGTCGTCGGCCAGGGATTCGGTGGGATGTTCGCTGGTGGCGCGACCGACCCGAACGCCGGCCTGCTGTTCATCGTGCTCTCCTACACGCTCTACACACTCGTGCCCTACG
>JBKQKK010000167.1:0-4179 GCA_052147535.1 Solirubrobacteraceae bacterium
GGTCGCCCCCAGCGACCAGGCCCAGGACGACAACCTCGCACGGAGCCTATGGGAACGAAGCGCCCAGCTCGTCAGCCTGCCTGCCGACGGGCGCGCCTAACGCCCCGCCAGAGACCCCTTCTGTCATTCTCTGGGGCATCCGGCCCCGACCCTCCCAGAGCCCCTCGTTTGCGCGGAAAGCGCTTCTGCCCCGACCCTTAGCCAGGAACCCGCGGGCGTGCAAGCACGACGGCCAGGAATGCAGCCACGCTCACCGCGGCGGCGGCGGTCGCTCCTTCGCC
The DNA here is from genome assembly GCA_052147535.1 of Solirubrobacteraceae bacterium. Classification (GTDB taxonomy): domain Bacteria; phylum Actinomycetota; class Thermoleophilia; order Solirubrobacterales; family Solirubrobacteraceae; genus Palsa-465. Next base: position 282 of record JBKQKK010000167.1, read on the forward strand.
GCTGAAGCGGCCACCAGACCGCTCGGCCCTCAGACTGCTGGAGTCGGACACAGGCAGCCACGCCGGCGCCGTCAGCGCGAATACCCGCGCGAGCACGAAGGCAGGTGTCGGCCCGCTCTTCATGAGCGACCTGCTCGTCGCCAATTGCGCGCATCTCGCGATCGTCGTGCTGGCGTCCATGGCAGGCGAAACGATCGTGCGCCTCGGCGGCGATGAGGACTGATGCAGACGCTCGAAACGTCGCCAAGGCAATCGTTCGGTTAGCGACGGTGCGGATCGCCAAAGCGATCGCCCGTCGGTCGGTCGTCGCGTGTCTGATCGTGTCTACAGGCCAGCAGCCTTCAGGAAATCGGCGGCAAGCTTCTGCGCCTCTGCAACCTGGTTGCCACTGATCTGGCAGGGCGTGAGCTTGACGTACTCCTCAGGCGGCATAGTGATCAGAATCGGAAACACCGGAGCCGACGTGACTGGCGTCTTCTTCAGCCGAACCCACCAGGCCGTGAGGAGGACGTCGTGACCGCTCGCCAGTGTCCAAACCGTGCTCTCGGTGTTGTCGGCGCCCGGCTCCTGAGTCATGAGGTCCTTCGAGACCGCAGAGCCGACGTGGAGCACGGCACGGTTCGAGTCCGCCCAGAGCCGTGGGTTGCCGGCCGAACCTAGACCGAGCTCCCGGGCCAGGTCACTGAGACGCTCAAGCTCGGTGGTCGCTGCTTGCCGTGCCGGGTACGGTGTCGACGTCATTACGGCTGCGATTGTGGAGCGTCCGCCGGACAGGACCGGACCCGGCCGTGGCTCGGGGACCGCTTGGGTCAAACGACGGATGATCGGGCGTGACGGCGCGTTGCCTCCCGTCCCCCGCAGCGCGCTGAACGTCGCCAAAGGACTCCCAGAGACGGACCGATTGATACTCTGCGAAGCGCGGCTCGCGGAACTGCCGGGACAGTCCCAGATAGTTGTCTGGCTCGTCGTCGACAACGCGGCGCTCCCGGACCAGTTCCTCCAGCTCGGACCGGTCTGGCTATTCGACGGGCGCTATTGGCCCAAGGACTACGGGACTGAGCACATCGTGAGCCGCATCGACCCCGGGTTGCCCGAACCGCCAGAGTTCGATGACTGGGGGTGGGCGTCACACGAGTTCGCACGCCTCCCCGCCGGTGAGCATCGGGTCTACGCTCGGGTGACGCTCGAAGACACGATGACGACGAGCGCTCGGACGCGCGCCCGCCGCGTTCTTCAGGAGATGATTGACCTGGCCAAGAGCGACTCGGACTGGATACTGCTCGACGGAGCCCTCTCTTGGCGCACGACCGGCTGGTCAGGAGAGTCGTACTCAGTGCCCGACGAGACCGACACGCACCCGGTCAAGGAACGCACCGCGACCGAGCTCCAGCGCTTTGATGCCAACTTCATCCCTCGCTGGGTTGACGGTGACCGTCTCGTTGCCGAGGGGCGTTGCCGACGCCATGTGGGCCATCGCTGTCGAGCGGGCACCTGCGACCTCACAACGCATCATGCTGGCGCTCCGCACAGTCGAGCGAGTTCTCGGCCAAGCGCGGGAGAGTCCGAATGACAGTGCGGGCGCCGTAGCCGAGCGCTTTCTAAGTGCCCCCTGGGTCAAGGACACCCTCAGCTACGAAATCCGCGACGCGGTGTTCGCCGCGCACAATGGCGTAGAGAAGAGTTTCGGCCCCACCGAGCTCAAGAACCGCCTCCTGGGCATGATCACTGGGCCGAGCTCTTGGCACGACCTGTTCGCCGACTTCCTGCCCGTTGCACCGGATGCCCTCGCGGCGCTCACACCGGGGTCCATGGCGCATCGCATCGCGCGCGATGCCGTGGACGTGCTCACCTCGCCGGAGATGGCGCTGGGAAGGTTGAGCGAGCTCGGGCAGCGTTTTGACAGGCTTCTCGCACGTAGTGAGCGGCAGCGCAACGCCCTTGTCCACGGCACGGGCACCACGGACGCGGCGCTGCGCGCTGCGTGTCCTCGCTAACTACGCAGCGCGCGAAGCGCTGGACAGCGCCGAGAGCGGCAAGCAACCCCTAGTTGGGTTGGAGCAACAGCGGGTCCAGGCTCTCGAACGTGCCGCACAGCTCGAATCCGGCGAAGCGCCACTCGAAGTCATCTGGCCAGCGCGATAGACGCTTAGCTCACACGGTCGGCCATGCGGCTCCGTCACAGTTGCCCCTAACAAGGAAGACGGGTGGACTTGCGTAGCCACGCGGGATTCACCCTCGATACGACCCACGCCTGGCTCGGCGCGTCCGCGGCCGTCAGGCGATCGCCTTTCCCGAAACGATCGTCCGGACCGCCATCACTCCGACGATGGATATGGCGACCGAGGACGCATCGGTACGAGGCACGACGGCCACCCGGTATTGGCGAGGAGCGCGAGCGCCCATCTGTGTCAGCAAGCTCCTGCTTTGCGATCGGCGCGGGCCTGAGTGGCGCCGCGGCTCGGATCGCTGCAAGGGGACCGCAAATGCGCCGGGCCGGTGAAGAACCGGATCCGGACGTGCTGGTCGCCCAGGCGGACGCCAATCTTCAGCGGTGTCCTCTGTGGGTGAAGCGGCTTGACAAAGTCCGAGCGCCTCAGGAATAGTGTGTTCACGGCGGCGACCGGTCGCCGAGCTGTGGAGCCTCCGCCCCAGTCGGGGTTCCATTGGCGAAGGGGATTCGCCCTCTCGGTCGTCGATGTCACAGGCCATCTTCCAACGCCGCGTCACTGGGGGACGAGGGTGTGAAGGAGAGGCTTGCCCATGACGAAGGACGCCAGCTTTAAGAAGGTTGTGCGCCGCCACGCCGGGGAGACCGGGCAGCGCCACACCGAAGCGCTGACAGATCTCGAGGGACTTGGTGCGCGAATGAACCACGAGCCCGTTGCCGAGCGGCTGCTCGCCCACCTGCGGGATCGCTACGGCATCGATGCCGTCGCTGCGACGAAACTGAGCGTGCACAAGACTTACGTCTTTCGCATCGACCGCAAGGACGGCGAGCCGTGGGTCGCCCGAGCCTTTCCGCCCGCTCGGCCGCGTGCCGGTGTTGAGGGCGACGCCGCGATCCTGCGGTTCCTGGAGCACCAGGGCTATCCCGCGGAGCGCCTGGCGGTCGATGATCCGGTCTCTGACTTCGATGGCAGCGCGGTCCTGGTGACACGGTTCGTCGAAGGCGTCGGGCTTCCCGACGGCGCGGAGAAGTTCGCGATGATGGGTGAGCTGCTCGGACGGCTGCACGCGCTGCCATACGACGATTCCGCCCACCGCTCGGGTGGAGCGAGTGGCGAGGACCCGAGCCGCGAGGGCACGCCGCGTCAGGACCTGCTCGCCGCCCTCGCGTTCCTCGACGCCGTGGATATGACGGTCGCGACCGCCGAGCGCGAGCGCTTTGAGCGGCTCAGGAACAAGGTGCGCTCGGCCGACGATGGTGACGGGCTTCCGGAGGGCCTGCTGCACGGAAATCTCCTTCACGCCCCCGATCACGCGGTCCTGACCGAGCAAGGACCGGTCGCGATCAACTGGAAGGCGTCGGGGCGCGGACCGCGCCTCGCCGAGTTCGCCGACCTGATCTGGGGCACGGGGTCGTGGAACCCACGTCGCCCCAACCAGGAGCGGATCGACGCTGCCGTCAGCGCCTACCGCCGACACATCGAGCCGACCGACGACGAACTCGAGCGGCTGGAGGCAGTCATGTACGTCCGGACGCTTTACCTCGTCTGCTTCGGCTACCGACGTGCCGTGACCGACGGCGTGAAGTTCCGCGAGTGGTGGTTCATCCGTCCCCCCGAGTACTTCAGCGAGACCGCGGCCGCCACCCGAGCCGCGTTCCGCCGGTAGGTCATCGATGGGACAGACGAACGAGGACGATTCATCAGCAACCCGCCAGACGACTCATTCGCGC
>JBKQKK010000168.1:0-3871 GCA_052147535.1 Solirubrobacteraceae bacterium
GCGGCGGAGAAATGCCGAGCTTGGTCGTGACCGGACCGCCCGTCCTCATGTTGGCGGACCGGGGGTCGTTGCAGCTCCGGGGCTAAACTAGGAGGCACCTCGAGGGGAGCAACGTGCCCGAACGAAAGAAGCTGCGCGTTGGAATCTTGTTCGGCGGACAGTCGGCTGATGTTGATGGCTACTTGAACACGCCTGATTCCGGCCGCGCGCGAGGTTTCGGCGATTGATGGGATTGTGCTGATCGATCGGTGTTGAGTATTTGAAGACGGCTCAACGAGCCGCGGTCTGGCGCCATCGGCGGCAGACGATATGAACTTCCCGGCTGGACTTGAGCGAGGCGCGCCGGCGTGCCGTTACGGGCGCGTCCGCTATGCTGCGGCTCGGGCTTTTGGTGAAAGACCCGAAGGCCCGGGGATCGATTTAGCGGTCAGTTCCCGGGCCCTCGGTGGACGGCGCCTCTACGAGGCGATCCGCAGGTATTTATGCCTGTATCGCGCGGCTGCTGTCCAGTGCCAGGGGGCATCGGGCGGTGGGCGCGGCCAGCTACCGGTTGTACAACTGTCGCCGCTGCGGTCTGCAGGTGCAGATCTGCCGGGCGTGCGACCACGGCAACCAGTACTGCGACTTCGGCTGTGCCGATCAGGCACGGGCCGACACGCTGCGCCGGGCCGGCCGACGGTATCAACGGACGCGGGTGGGCGCGCGGCGGCATGCGGGCCGACAGCAGGCCTGGCGCGCGCGCCGCAAGCAAGAAGTGACGCATCACGGATGGCCGCAGGGCGAGCGGTCTGTAACGCTGCTGGCCGTGCTCGTGCTGAGCGCCTGGCAGGCTGCCGATGTCGCGACCGTTGCGCCGACTGTCACTGTGCCGCACTGCTGCCACTTCTGCGGGCGGCGGTTGCCGCCGTTTGCCCGCCTCGGGCCGCTGCGCGGGTGAGTGGCGATGATCCCGCGCGCGCTCGAGGTCGAGATCCTGCGGCTCCATCATGCCGAGCACTGGCCGATCGGCACGCTCGCGCGGCAACTGCACGTACACCACACCACGGTCCGGCGCGTGCTGGCGCGGGATGGGGTGCCACTGTCACCGCCGACGCGGCCGACGCTGCTCGATCCGTACGTGGCGTTCATCGTCGAGACCTGGGCCCGGCATCCGACGTTGCGCGCCAGTCGCCTGTACCGGATGGCCTGCGAGCGCGGCTATCGGGGGTCGCCCGATCGCTTCCGCCATCTGGTGGCGCCGCTGCGCCCGCGGCCCGCGGCCGAGGCCTACCTGCGGTTGCGCGCGTTGCCGGGCGCGGAGGCGCAGGTCGACTGGGCGCACTTCGGCAAGCTCAGCGTCGGCCGGGCGCGCCGACCGCTGATGGCGTTCGTGATGGTGCTCTCATACTCGCGCCATCTGTTCCTGCGCTTCTACCTGAACGCCGGCATGGCCAGCTTCCTGCACGGCCATGTCGCCGCCCTGACGCATCTACAGGGGGTGCCCCGTACCATCCTCTATGACAACTTGCGCAGTGCCGTTCTCGAGCGCGCCGGCGATGCGATCCGCTTCCACCCGACGCTGCTGCAGCTGGCCGCCTGGGGGCGGTTCCAGCCAAAACCTGTGGCCGTGGCGCGCGGCAATGAGAAGGGGCGCGTGGAACGCGCGATCCGCTTCGTCCGCGACCGGTTCTTCGCCGCCCGCGCGTTCACCGATCTCGATGACCTCAACGCCCAGGCGCTCAAGTGGTGCACGACCGAGGCCGCCGAGCGACCCTGCCCGGAAGACCGCGACCGCACCGTGCGGATGTGCTTCGAGGCGGAGCGCGGGCGCCTGCTGCCACTGCCGCCCGATCCGTTCCCCTGCCAGGAACTGGTCCAGGTCCAGGTGCACAAGACCCCCTACGCGCGCTTCGACCTCAACGACTACAGCGTCCCGCATACCCACGTCCGGCGCTCGCTGACCGTACTCGCCAGCGTCGACACCGTGCGCATCGTCGATGGCACCGAGGTCATCGCCTGCCACCTCCGCAGCTACGATCGCGGAGCGCAGGTCGAGGATCCCGCCCATATCCAGGCGCTCGTCGATCACAAGCGCGCCGGCCGCGCCGCCCGCGCCATCGACCGGCTGCACCATGCCGCCCCGAGCGCCACGCCGTTCTTCGCCCTCGCCGCCGAACGTGGCGTCAACCTCGGCGCGCTCACCCGCGGGCTGCTCGAGCTCCTCGACACCCACGGCGCCGCCGCCCTCGATGCCGCGCTCGCCGCGGCACTCACCCAGGATGCCGCCTACCTCGGCGCCGTGCGCCAGCTCATCGACCAGGATCGTGCCCGCCGCGGCCAGCGTCCGCCCATCGCCGTCGACCTGCCCAACGACCCGCGCGTACGCGACCTCACCGTCCGCCCGCATCCACTGACCGACTACCAACAACTCGTCCCCGAGGATCCCCATGGACATCCCGATGAGCAGCCCGGCACCGGCGACAATGGTGACGACGATCCCGGCGCTTGACTCGCTCCGGCAGCGACTGCAGCGCCTCAACCTCTACGGGCTGCTCGCTTACCTCGAGCAACTCGCCGCCGAGCCCTGGCTCGTCCGCGTGCTCGAGATCGAAGAGACCGAACGTCAGCGCCGCAGCCTCAAGCGTCGCCTCGACCAGGCCCGCCTCGGCAAGTTCAAGCCGATCGCCGACTTCGACTACGACTGGCCAAAAAGCCTCGACCGCGCGCTGCTCGCCGAACTCCTCACCCTCGGCTTCCTCGACGAATGCGCCAACGTCGTCATCGTCGGCCCAAACGGCGTCGCCAAAACCATGCTCGCCAAGAACCTCCTGCACCTCGCCGTCCTGCGTGGCCACACCGCCCGCTTCATCGTCGCCGCCGACATGCTCCACGACCTCGCCGCCCAGGACAGCTCCACCCAGCTCACCCGCAGGCTGCGTCGCTATACCGCGCCAGCTCTGCTCTGCGTCGATGAGGTCGGCTACCTGTCCTACGACTCCCGCTACGCCGACCTGCTGTTCGAAGTCGTCACGCGCCGCTACCAGCTGCGACGGCCCATCGTCCTGACCACCAACAAGTCGTTCGGCGAGTGGAACCAGGTCTTCCCCAACGCCACCTGCGTCGTCGCCCTCGTCGATCGCCTCGTCCATCGCTCCGAAATACTCCCCATCGACGGCCCCAGTTACCGGCTCAAGGAAGCGCAGGAACGCGCCGCGCGCCGCGCCGCCGCCAGACCCGCCGCCGCACACCGTAAACATCGTCAGTAAACCAAGCGACCCACATGCAACCCAACGACCTGCCCATCATCGTCCTGCCGCTCGAGCTCTCCGACGCCGCCGCCGCCGCGCTCGTCGCGTTCCTCCACGACCTCACCAAGGCACTCGAGCGTCATTACGCCGGACAGCTGCTCCGCCACCAGCACAACCTCGATCCGAGATCACCGCCGTCCGACTGACCGCCGGCGACGTGAAACCACGACGCAGCCCCTACCGCGCACCAAAACCGCATCAGCCAGCCAGAATCAGGCGCTTCTACGCAGCCGTCAACAGCTGAGCACGAGATCTCGATTCTTTCAGCCAGGAACGTACTGGAGGCGCTCGACCGGTCGCGATTCGAGCCAGTACTAAACGGGATCAACAGGGATGGCCAATGGCTGGCGCAGGATGAGCATGCATTACTCGCCAGCGCGAAGGATCCGCGACTTGTGCATATCCACGCGGGTCTGCCTATGCCGACCGACGATCTCTTGCCGAGGCACGGGCAGACGGGCTCCGCTGCTGGTAATCGGCTGGACGTAGTTTTCCCCGTCCTTCACGGCACGCTCGGGGAAGATGGGGCCATGCAAGGCCTTTTCGAGGTCGCCGGCATCCGTATGTCGGCGCCGGCGTTCTTG
>JBKQKK010000169.1:0-4068 GCA_052147535.1 Solirubrobacteraceae bacterium
TGCTGCCCACGATGCGAGCGAATCGCCCGCCACGGAACCGCCGACAACACCAGCGTCGCGGTCAGCTCAGCCAGCGGCATCTCGCGCGTGGATCCGTCCGCGAAGCGCACAGATCCAGTTACCAGCACATCGGCGACCCTACGCTCCAGCTCGGACGACGCGCGCGACGCGGGCGCGGCGTCCGCACCCAAGTGGCTGGATTCCGCAAGGCCTTCCGGTGGCAACGGCGCAGTTTTGTACGTTTCGCGTTAGACGCGGTCCAGGACTCGGTTTGCCTGGCTGGGTATCCGTCGAGCGCCTTGATCGCCGACCGGGAAGGCCGATCTCGCGCTGCGGACGCCCTCCGTTGTGATCGGGCACCAATCGTGGGTCGTCACAGGACGCCGTGGCACGCTCCGGTAGTGCGATTGCGTCCGTGGCCAAGCAGACGTCAGCCGCGGGATTGTCGGAATGGCCGCGGTTTGTGGCCTGATACAAACCGGCGACTGTCGCGGCTGTCGCTCGGGGTCTTGGCTTCCCGGCGTTGAACCCGCGTCGGGCTTGTCGCACGGGTCAGGAACCTAATTTCCCTAACCCGTCATGCCGCGTACGGTGCTCGAGTCGGCGAGCAGGAGGCTCGCCAGGAGAGATCGGATGTCACAGATTTGGGCCTGCGGTGAAGAAGGCAAGATGAGACGTAACTACTCAGGTCCCGGGAGGTCGATCGCGGGGTGTGCTTGGGAATCTTGGGATCGTGGGCTGACTGGCTTGAGCAGGATCTCGGCTGAGTGCATGGAATCTTGCGTGCGTGGTGGCTGCAGCCGGAGATTCGCTTCGCGCTTCGTTTGCGCAGCTTAAGCGGCTGGTTGCTGAGCGGGACGTCCTGCACAGCGAGTTGCTTGAGCGGATCGAGGTGTTGGAGGGCGAGGTTGGCGAGCGGGACGCGCGAATCGGCGTGCTGGAGGATGAGGTGGGAGAGCGGGAGGAGCGGATCGTCGAGTTGGAGGCGGTGATCTGTGAGCTGCGCGCGCGGCTGGCTGAGAACTCTCACAACTCGTCGCGGCCGCCGTCCTCTGATGGGCTGGCGAAGGAGCCGGTGGAGAAGAGCAACAAGAAACGCAGTCTGCGGCGGCGGTCTGGCCTCAAGCCCGGCGGCCAGTCGGGGCATGTTGGTCATCACGTCAAGCCTCGCGAGACACCCGACGATGAGAAGGTACATCCGCTTGAGCGCTGCGAGGAGTGTGGGACGGATCTCTCCGGGCAGCCGATCGTGCAGTCGCGCTCGCGCCAAGTGCTGGACCTGCCGGAGATGCCGAGGCTGTGGTGTGTGCAGCACTGGATCCAGACGCGCCTGTGCCCGTGCTGCGGGAAGCTGCGCTCCTCGCGGTTTCCTGCCGAGGCCAGCGCGCCGGTGTGTTACGGCCCGCGGATCAAGGCGCTGGGGATCTACCTGGTCTCATACCAGCACCTGCCGTGCGAGCGCGCCTCAGAGCTGCTCTCGGACTGGCTGGGCGCGCCGGTGTCGGTCGGCAGCCTGCAGGCCTGGGTGGCCGCCGGTGCGGCCGGGCTGGAAGGGTTCCTGGAGGAGATCCGCGCGCGGCTGGAGTGCGCGGAGGTGGCGCACTTCGATGAGACCGGCGGGCGGATCGACGGTTGCCTGCAGTACATCCATGCGGCTTCGACTGAGCAGCTGACGCTTTACACGGCGCACCCCAAGCGCGGCGTGAAGGCAATGACCGACGCTGGCGTGCTGCCCGGCTTTCGCGGTATCGCGGTGCACGACGGGTATGCGTCGTATCGCACCTTCACCGACGCGCTGCACGCCTTGTGCAACGCCCACCATTTGCGCGAGCTGCTGTCCGCCGAAGAACAGGGCCAGCTGTGGGCGGTCGCGATGAGCGGTCTGCTGGTGGACGCCAAGCTACTGGTCGATCAGGCCAAGGCGTCCGGCCTCACGCAGCTCAACGAGCGCCAGCTCAAGGAGCTTCACGCCAGCTATCGCGAGGTCATCACGATGGGCTACGACGCCAACCCCGGCCTGGAGCCCCACACCACGGGCCGCCGGCCCAAGCGCATCAAGGCCCAGAACCTGCTGTTGCGATTGGATGAGCGCGAACACGAGGCGCTGCGCTTCGCCCACGATTTCCGGGTCCCGTTCGACAACAACCTCTGCGAGCGCGATCTGCGGATGGTCAAGCTCCAGCAGAAGATCTCCGGCTGCTGGCGCACCAGCGAGGGCGCCAAGCGATTCCTGGCGATCCGCTCCTACATCTCCACCGCCCGCAAGCAGGGCCTGCGGCCGGCCGAGGCGCTGACCAGGCTCACCGCCGACCAGCCCTGGCTGCCGATGGCAGCCAGCCCATGACCTCGGGCCGGCGCCCACACCCCACACGCCGACCAACGACGCGCACCGAGCCGCCGACCAAGCCGGCGAACCACGCCGAACGCGCGCCGATCCACCACAACGGCTAACCGGCCAGACCCACAACGACGACGACCCCCACAGAGCGGAGGTCGTCGACCGGTGTGGATGCAGTATGAGGTTGTGACAACACAGTTCGACCCGCGCCAACCGATTCCTGCCACAGTCCCGCAGCACACCGATCCAACCACACCGCGCCCATCGCTACCCGTCGGCGTGCCCTCACCTGCCGGCGCTGCCGCCGCGCTGTCACGAGCAAACCACGCCGGGGCGCGACCTGAATAGTTACGATGAGACGACCGACTTCGAGGTCTGACGCTGAGCTCTTTGTGGCGACTCCCGAGAGTCCGGAGGCCTTCGGCGAGTTCTACCGGCGCCACGAGCAGGCGGTCCTGAAGTTCTTCCTGTACTGGTCTCGATCGGCCGAGTTGGCCGCCGATCTGACGGCGGAAACGTTCGCCGCAGCCTTTGAGTCGCTGCCGCGATATGAACCAGAGCGCGGGGAGCCTCGCGCATGGCTGTTCGGGATCGCGCAGAACACCCTGGCCCGGAGTATCCGGCGCGGTCGCGTCGAGGACGAAACGCGGCGACGGCTTGGGCTGGCGCCGGTGGTCGTCGACGACGATGCTCTTGAGCGGATCGAGGCGCTTGCATCTCAGGATGGCTCAGCGCTCCAGGCGCTGGACGGGCTGTCTGAAGCGTTGCGGGGGGCCGTGTCCGGCCGCGTGCTCGAGGAGCGCGAGTATCACGAGCTGGCTGAGGCGCTCGCGTGCTCCCAGAGTGTTGTGCGTCAACGCGTCAAGCGGGGCCTATCACGGATCCGCGACCGTCTGGAGGTCAAGCCATGACAATCCTTCCCGACTTCGAGCAGCAGCTCGTCGACCTCGCAGCCCGGACCTACGGCTCAGATAGTCGCCGGCCGCAGCGCTCGTTCCTCGGCCGGTCCATCCGCGCGTTGCCCGGGGCGATCGTTCCGGCCGCCGCAGTGACCGTGTCAGTCGCAATCGCGCTCGCCGCGGTTCTGCTCCTTCGTCCGGCCCACCACCATCCAGCGGTTGGCACGGCGGCTGGCGAACGCGCCCTGCTGGCGCAGTACGCGGTTCTGCGCAGGCCTCAAACAACGGCTGACCGCCGCGACGCCGGGCCCGCGCCGAGGTTGCCGAGGTTGCCGGGGATGGGGAGTGGCTTCGGCGGAAGCGGCGGACGCCGGGGGGGCGGAAGCTTCTATTACCGGGTTCGGATCACCGGGCTGGCGCACTACCAAGACATCCCTGAGCTCACTCGCGTGGTGGTCATCGACGGAGTGAGCGTGTCCCTGTTCGTCGAGCATCTCATCCCAAGCCACACGCTCCCGAAGGCGACCGTGACCGGCAACGACCCGCGGGCGGCAGCCCGAAACACCACGCGCCAGCGCCTATCGATGCTCCAGCGGCTTAGCAATTCCCAGCCCGCATACACTTTGCGGGCGCGCATCGGCGGATCCGGGCAAGCTCAACTGATCGCGACCAGCCCCGCCAGGTCCCGGCAGCTACCCAGTGAAATCCCCGGCGCCAACCTCCTGTCCGCTCCCGGCGGCCGGATGGTCGCGGTAGTCCCGGACGACGTCTCGCGCTTGAGCTGGAGCTGGCCGCGAGAGTTCGACTCGACGGCGCTCAGGTTCGTGCCGC
>JBKQKK010000170.1:0-5224 GCA_052147535.1 Solirubrobacteraceae bacterium
GCTTCTCGTAGGGCGCCCAGGCTCGGGAAAGTCCACTCTTCTTCACGCGTTTATCGCCGCAGCCACAACGCTGTACTCGCCGGAGGAACTCGAACTGCACCTCATCGACTTCAAGGAGGGTGTCGAGTTCAAGGCTTATGCCACACACGCGCTGCCTCACGCTCGGTCGATAGCCATCGAGAGCGACCGCGAATTTGGGCTCAGCGTCCTGCAGGCCATCCAGGCTGAACTAACCTGGCGCGCAAATCTGCTGAGGGGATCTGAGGGATCGCACGCGTCGCTCGAGGCTCTGCGAACGAAGGCTGGCGCCCGCCTTCCACGAATCGTTCTGCTGTTCGACGAATTCCAGGTTCTGTTCGCCCGCAACGACAAGATTGGCGCCGAAGCCGCCGCGCTGCTCGAGTCACTGATCCGGCAGGGGCGAGGCTTCGGGATCCACGTGTTCCTTGCTTCGCAAAGCCTTTCCGGACTTGACGCCCTAGGGAGCCACGTACCGCAGCTACTGCCTGTGAGGGTCCTGCTGCCGGCATCGGAGGCCGACGCCGTCAGAGTCCTCGGCGAGGGAAACCCTGGCGGGAAGCTGCTGCTCCACGCCGGTGACGGCATCCTTAACCCGGCCGGCGGTTCCGTTGAGGCCAACCAGCCGTTTCGCGGATCCCTGCTCTCGGAGGATGAACGAAATGAGCTACTGCCGCGCCTCCGTGAGCTTGCGGATCAGCGCGGCTTTCTGCGCCGCCCCGTCGTCTTCGAGGGAAACACCCCTCTACCAGCCGAGGACACGCCGCCGAAACGGTTCGTCGACGAGATTCGTGGCGCTCCTGGTAGAGCCTTGCGTATCCGGTTCGGCGCTCCGATGGCCATAACCGGCAGCGCGGACATCGATCTTCGCCGTGAAGCAGGCGCAAACGCTCTGCTCGTGGCCCGCGACGGGAGTTCCGGTGCTGTCTTGGGCGACATGAACTTCTATGCGCTGCCGCGCGCCGTGGCAGCAAATGTAATCGCTTCAGCTGTCGCCGGACGAGCGCGGGTCGAGGTTGCTGACTTTCTTCCGATGGACGACGGACTGGAGAGCGCGGTCGCGCGATACGCAGAGGCTGGACGAGCCTCGCTTCACCGTCGTCGGCAGCTCCCTGAGCTCCTGACCTCTCTCAGAGATACGGTGAGCGAGCGCGTTGCTGCCGACGATACCGGCGCCGAGACGATCCTTCTGGTCTTGTACGGCGTGCACCGTGCACGCGACTTCGATACAGAATCAGTCGATTTTGACACCGAGCCCGACCTGCCCGGCCTTCTGGCCACGATAGTCCGAGATGGTCCAGAGGTGGGGGTCCACACATTCATCTGGTGCGAGACCCTCGCCACGCTGAGCCGCCGTCTCGGAAGCGGTATTACGCGAGAATGTAGCTGGCGACTCGCTGCTCGGATGAGCGCGGATGACTCGCAATCGCTCATCGGCGTCGACACGGCCAGCGGGCTGCGCGAGCAACAGCTAGTGGTCGCAAACGAGGACATCGGACTTCTTCAGCGCTGTACCTCGCTTAGCGATCCACCAGCATCCTGGGTTACCGAACTTCTGTCCACCATCGATTGCCACACTGCTTGAACGCGAGGTAGCAATGCCCAACGTCATCGCTGATCCAGAGAAGCTGCGCGATCTCGCAAAGAAGCTGTCGGCCGCCGGCCAGCAGCTCGACGCAATGCGCAACCAGATTGCCAAGTCCGTCGCAAATGCAGGCTGGGACGACTCCGAGCGCCGCAGATTCGAGGAGCAGATCGCTGCAGATCTGAAGACCGTCGGAGCTGTCGCGCAGCGACTCCAAAGTCAGTATCCGTCCACACTCCAGCGTAAAGCCAGAGCGCTGGACGAATTCCGCCGGTAGAGCGCGAACCCTATGGCAAGCGACGTTTCGACTAAAGACGAGGCGGTCGCCGCGCTCCGCACCGCCATCGGTAAATGGAGAACTGACGCGCGCGGCGTGGTTCGACAGACAACTGCGGTCGCGAACGGTTTTCACTCTCAAGCAGCCACCGCGGTCGGTCAACGTAGGACAAAGCTCGGAGCCTTGCAAGACGCGCTGGCGGCTCTCAGTCCGGAAGCTGACCCGGGGCCACTTCTGCGGCAGATCGCGGCGGCCGAAGCCGCGCTCGCTCGCGCAAAGCGCGCCAACGCGATTGCCGATGAGGTCGAACGGGACGCACGCGCGCTGGAGCGGCGCATGATCGAAGGCACCGAAGGCCACGGAGCCGCGGCGGAACGCGATCTCGTCCGCCGGCTTGGCTCGTTATCCGGATACCGTGATGTCGGTGTGAGCGGGGGAGGTACGAGCGGTTCGAACAGCCTAGCCGGTGGCTCTGGCAACAGGGGAGCCAGAGCGCCAGAAGAGCGCGCGCTTCAGGATCGAGGCCTCGTTTCCGTGCCGCTGAGCACCACCAACCACAGCGACAACCCCGTCATCGACGATTACCACAAAGGCGGCACCACGCAGTCCGATTACCGATGGGCCGTCGAAACTTGGGAGACCGTGGTCAGACCAGGGATCGCAGCTGATGCCACACGCGAGGACTTCGCGCGCCGGGACGCCGACCGTGGCGCAACGGGCTTCCGGCGCACTGCTGGCGTCTACGACATGTTCCTCGGCGACGACAGAATCGTCTTTTCCCGTAGACCCGACGGCATGCTAGATGTCACGAACGGACGGCACCGCATTGACGTCGCCCGTCAACTCGGAATCACAAATCTACCCGGCGAAATCCGATGAGCTCAGGCAACCCACTAGGCCCGCTCGTCGAAGGGGCGCAGACGGTCGAGCAGGCCCTCGCTCGGGCCATCGCGGCAGCCGATCAGGAATGGAAGGACACCGCGCGTCGCTCCTTCGATGTACAGCACCTCGAGCGCATAAAGGTCGACGCACGGCAGATGACGGACAAGCTGGTCGACATGGCTGAGCGGCTGCGAGCCGCCGTCTCCCTACTCGCAGATGACGGCTAAGAACTACGACTGTGGGCTAAGGAAGGAGCGTGGCTTGCACGGGGGCTCAGATTCGACAACTCCGTCTGTGTCGAGCCAGCCCGCCCAGATCCCGTCCGGTCGGCGCGGCGGGCGCGCGGCGGCACCCAGCGACCTCGCGCGTCTGAATATCGATGATCCGCGCGATTGCCCGCGACCTCGGCCGCGAAAAGCTGCGATTTGCAGCTAAGAAGTCATAATATTCATTATCGAGCGTGATAAGTTCACGGCCTCCCGCGGAATGATGGGCCTCACCGACGAAGGGGGACATTTCCCCACGGGCCGGGGTCCGTATGCGGGCGGCCCCGCGCGCTGGACGCGGGGTTCGGCGCAAAGGCTATAGCCGAGTTTCGGGTGCGTGTGGACGTACTCCCAGCCCCGGTGAGGTTTCACGCAACTTATTGCGGATCCTGCGTGTGTGCTCGTCGACTGCATCGCCAGCGGAGTCGGCCGATACGCTGAACAGGCTGTGTGGATCTTGTTTGCGGCTCTTGGTGCTGTCTTGGGTGCTCTCACGTCGGTGGCTGCCCCAAGAATCTGGGCGTCGGTACGCGCGAGATGCGGTGTATCTGAGTTTGTGATAGAGCGGTCGACTTTTTCAACCCAACGCTGATCGAGGCGAGGGGGCTGGGTGGTTGTCCGTTGGGGATGGTTCGTTGTCGTGGTTGTGAGGCTGTGCTGGCGGGTGGTGGTGGACGTTAGCGTTGTGGATGCTGCCGCGGCTGGCGGGGTGGGCGGCGGGGCGGGGGGTTGGCAGTGAGGGGGGTGAGTGGGGGCGCTCATCGCTTGCTGGCTCGATTGTGCTCGATGCGCTGCGCTCGTGCACGACGCATGCCGGCGGCGCGGGCGCGGCGGATCGCTGGTCCGCGGCCGTGATGCTCGTCGTCGGGGGTGACGTACCCGATCGATGCGTGTAGCCGGGTGGTGTTGTACTCGCCGCGGATGCGCGCGAGCTCGGCGTCCAGCGCGGCGGGGTCGGTGATGCTTGTCAAGTGAGACCAGTCGCCCTTCAGATGGGAGAAGAAGCTCTCGATGTGCGCTTGGTCGGTCGGGGTGCCGGGGCGGCCGTGGTGCTGGGCGATCGTCATCAGCGCCATGAACTGGCGGGTGTCGATCGCGGTCATCTCGGCGCCGTTGTCTGACCACGCGACCAGGATCGGCGGCTCGCTCTCGCCGGCGAGCGGCAGTCCGTCAGGCCCCAGGAGTCCCTGATCCTGGAGCGCTGTGGTGAACAGGAGCTGCACCTGGGTGGTGGTCTGTTCGGTGGTGAGCAGGTAGGCGATCCAGTAGCGGGTGACGACATCGACGATCGCGTACGCGACGCGCTTGGCGCGGGTGAAGTGCGTCGCGTCCCAGATCCAGATCCGGTTGCGCTCCCACGGAACCTGAGGAAGTGCAGGGAAAGCTGGTCTGGGGCGGAACGGCTCGCCCGGCAGGACGACCTTGTTCTTCAAGGCGACCCGCAGCAGCGTCGAGGGCGAGACGAACACCACCCCGGTATAGCTGCCGCGGTGCGCGAGCTTGCGATGCGAGCGGTCCACCCACCCCCACGTCTCGATCAGATCAAGGATCGCCTGCTCCTCAGACTCAAGGATGCCGTGGACCGCCCCGCCACCCGGACCACGGTCCTCAAGGGTCCCGGTGTCGCGCAGCCGGGCACGCCAACGATGCACGCGCACGTCGGCGAGCTCGAGCGTCCGGCACGCCCGCGCGTGCGCCCACCCGTCAGCGACGGCATGGTCGATCAGCCCCAGCAGCTCGAGCTTGGTCGCTGCGCTCACGCGCGCGTGGACCGGGCCGAAAAGCCCGAGCGCTGTCTTCCCCGCAACAACGTCAACTCGATCGCCAACTCCTTCAATGCCTCTGAGAGCCGGTCGTTGTCCGCGCGCAACAGCTCGATCTCCGCGTCCTGGACCGACGCCGGCCGGCCGGGCTTGGCGGACGCGAACGCTGCTAGCGCGGCGTCCTTCGCCAACGCCCGCAACCGAACGATCACGCTCACATCGACGTTGTACTTGCGCGCAGCGTCCGCCTGGGAGATCTCCTGCGAGGTCACTTCCAGAAACAGCTCCCACTTCTCCTCCGGCGACAGCTGCCGGCGCTTGCGAGGCTTGCCATTCTCCATCATCTGCTCCTCCTGATTTCAGGCCCGTACAGCCTCGCACAATGAGGTTGAAAAATGGCTCAGTCTCTATCACGAAGTCAGACGCAAACCAG
>JBKQKK010000171.1:0-3181 GCA_052147535.1 Solirubrobacteraceae bacterium
CGAGATCGGGCTGGGCTACCTCAGCCTCGACCGCGCGTCGGGCACGCTGTCGGGCGGCGAGGCGCAGCGGATCAAGATGATCCGTCACCTCGGGTCCTCGCTCACCGACGTTACCTATGTCTTCGACGAGCCGACGATCGGGTTGCACCCCCACGACATCCAGCGGATGAACGACCTGCTCCTGCAGCTGCGCGACAAGGGCAACACCGTGCTGGTCGTAGAGCACAAGCCGGAGGCGATCGCGATCGCCGAGCACGTTGTCGACCTCGGCCCGGGCGCCGGCACCGAAGGTGGCGAGGTGGTGTTCGAGGGCACCGTCGAGGGGCTGCGGGCCAGTGACACGGTCACCGGGCGGCACCTGGACGACCGCGCCTCATTGAAGCCGTCGGCGCGGACGCCGTCAGGAGTGCTGGAGGTGCGCGGCGCCAGCGCACACAACCTGCAGGACGTCGATGTCGAGATACCGCTCGGCGTGCTGGTAGTGGTGACCGGCGTGGCCGGGTCGGGAAAGAGCTCACTGATCCACGGCTCAGTGTCGGGCCGGGACGGGGTGGTGACGGTCGACCAGGCAGCGATCAAGGGCTCGCGGCGCAGCAACCCGGCGACGTACAGCGGACTGCTCGACCCGATCCGCAAGGCGTTCGCGAAGGCCAACGGCGTGACACCGGCGCTGTTCAGTGCCAACTCCGAGGGCGCCTGCCCCAACTGCAACGGCGCCGGTGTCATCTACACCGACCTGGCGATGATGGCCGGCGTCGCTACCGTCTGCGAGGAGTGCGAGGGGAAGCGGTTCGAGGCATCGGTGCTGGAGTACCACCTCGGCGGCCGCGACATCAGCGAGGTGCTCGCGATGTCGGTGACGCGGGCCCAGGAGTTCTTCGGCGCCGGCGAGGCGCGCACGCCGGCCGCGCACGCCGTCCTCGACCGGCTCGCCGACGTCGGGCTCGGCTACCTCAGCCTCGGCCAGCCGCTCACTACGCTGTCCGGCGGCGAGCGGCAGCGGCTCAAGCTGGCCACCCGCATGGCCGGGAAGGGCGGCGTCTACGTCCTCGACGAGCCGACCACCGGCCTCCACCTCGCCGACGTCGAGCAGTTGCTCGGCCGGCTCGACCGGCTCGTCGAGTCCGGCAAGTCGGTCATCGTCATCGAGCACCACCAGGCGGTCATGGCGCACGCCGACTGGATCATTGACCTCGGCCCCGGTGCCGGCCACGACGGCGGCCGGGTCGTCTTTGAAGGCACACCCGCCGACCTTGTCGCCGCCCGCTCCACCCTCACCGGCGAGTACCTCGCGGCCTACGTCGGCACCTGACCGAGACCCGATGGTGGCCACGGTCTTGGCTGGCGTCGTACAAGAACCGCGGCCATGAACGGCCCAGTGGAGCCTGCACGATCGTCAGTTCACCACGCCGGGTCGGCCTGGCGCACCGCGCCGGATTGAACCGTTCGGCGCCTGGGTAGGTGCCAGCGGCGTAGTCCCGCTGACCAGGCCAAACGGGAACTCGCAAAGGAGGCCCCATGAGTCCCATCGCCACCGCCAGACGCACCGCTACCGCCACGGCCGCACTTGCCTTATTGGTCATCCCGGCCACGGCGAACGCCGCCTCGACCACCTGGACCGTCACGCATCCGCCGTACACCGCGGAGGACAGCGTCCCTTACGCGCCGCTGAATGCGATCTCGGCTGTCTCTGCGAGCAACGTCTGGGCTGTCGGCCAGAGTAGCGGCACCCCGCTCATCGAGCGATACAACGGCAGTTCCTGGGCGCAGAGCACGCTGCCGTCCGGCCCGTGCAGCGTGTTCGAAGCTGACTGCAACCTCACCGGTGTCAGCGGCGACTCCGCCAGCAACGTGATCGCCATCGGGAGCGGAACCATTCCCACCTCGGCAGGCTGGGAGGTCGAGACGCTCGCCTACCAGTGGAACGGCTCGGCCTGGCACGCGCTGACCGTGCCGAGCAGCATCCCCAGCACCGCCATGGAGCACATCCAGGCGTTCTCGACCACCGACGCGTGGGCGGTGGGGACCGCTCCCAACGCGTCGGATACGGGGTCGGTGGTCGCAGCGGTGAACTGGAACGGCAGCACCTGGACCCAGGTCGCCACGCCGTTCTCGACCACGGTCAACCTGACCGTCAACGCGATCTCAGGCGACTCAGGGAGCGACATCTGGGTTGTCGGCGAGACGGCGACGCGCGGTTACACAGGCGGGCAGAGGACCTCCGTGATCCTGCACTACAACGGCTCGGCGTGGACGCAGGTGACCGTGCCGGACCAGAGCGGGCTGCTCGACGTCGACGCTGACTCGCCGACCGACGCCTGGGCGGTCGCGGCCGACGGCTCCGTGCTGAACTGGAACGGCTCGGCATGGACGGTGGTGACACAACTCGAGCTGTCTAACACCGCCGGGATCGCCGCGCTGTCGCCGACTGATGTCTGGGTCGCCCAGGTGGGGGAGCTGGCCCACTACAACGGAACCAGTTGGACCACCGCGTCTGTGCCGTCCGGGGTGAACGTGGTCACCACGCATGCGGTTGTGTCGCCCGGGGACGTCTGGTTCGCGGGCTACTACTATCCGTCGAACGCTGTCACCGCGCCAGCGGTGCTGAGCACGAAATCCGGCTGACTGCCGCCGCTGTTCGCAAGGACGCCACCCCGGCTGGCACCCGGGGTGGCGCTGCGCTGAGGCGGCGATCAGGCCAGCGGGTTGCGCCAGCGCAGGCCGGGAAAGCGGGCGAAATCGGTGTCGTTCGACAACATGTCCGCGTCGTATTCGAGCGCGAATGCGGCGAGCTGAACGTCCGTCGTGAGGTTCCCGCCGGTCCCGACACCGTGCAGGAGGCTGAAGGCAATCTCAACATGCCGCGGGCCGGGGACGAGGTGACTGACGTTGGGCTGGCCGAGCCACTCGGATATGTGTCCCGTGGCGGCATCGACGGTCAGCGGCGGGGACAGCACGCGCGGATTCGTCGCTATCCTGATGAACCCGAAGATGGCCGGGGAGGTGAGGCCGATCTCCGCGGCGGAGTTGACTGTTTCCTCCCACCACCCATGGGCGGCCTTGTGCTGCGGGAAGGCCGACACGACTGCGTAGAGCAGCAGATTGACGTCGGGGACGATCACGATCCAGGGAGCTTCCCGGCATCAAGAATCGCCTCGTCCTCCAGTTCGTCGGCCAGGCG
>JBKQKK010000172.1:0-99621 GCA_052147535.1 Solirubrobacteraceae bacterium
GACTCCACGTCCCGTTCGGTCCGGAGGTCGAGCAACAATGCCGCCAGCTGGTCACGAACTCCGTTCATCTACCCGACCAAACCAAAACCAGGTCTGCAGGAGGTGCAGTATGAAGCCACCGTCCCGATGCTGTGTGACTGATTGGTCTCACACCCGTCTTCTGAAGCCGCGTCGGCTGGGAGCGTTGACTCCAGCTGCTCCGGGTAGGGGCCGACGCGCTCGTCCTGTGCGGCAAGGTGCTCATCGGCCCACTCTTCGTCCACTTCCGGCAGCGGATAGGTCTGGCCCATGAAGCTCGGCACGCGTGTTCCGGCCGCGATCCAGGATGCAAGGCAGTAGTAGTTTGGGAAGTTCAGGGCCTGCTCGGGGGTGACCCGTAGGCGGGCGCGAGAGTCGGGGTCGTCGCGGATCATCGTCGCGTAGACGGCCATCGCGATCCTCGTGGCCTGCTCGGCGTCCTCGGCGTCGCCCATCCGGAACAGGAAGCGGCTCTGGAGCAGGTTGAGGACGCCCTTGACGATCTTTTGCTGGTGCTCTGAGGCGGAGCCGAGCTGTGCGAAGTACTGCAGCCCGAACGCGGGCTCGAGCCCGGCGGCGCGGTGGGTGGCGATCTGGTCGACGACGTTCTCACCACCGGCGACGTAGTGCGCCTCGTCGACGAGCAGCGGCACTCGGGGGCGCTCAATCTCGGGCAGATGGACCTGGCGCTGCAGCTGGGCGTGCAGCATGCGCATGATGAACAGCATGCAGGCCTTGCTGTTCTCGGTCCCGATCGCGCCCATGTTCGCGTCGACGATCAAGATGTCGCGGGCCTGGATGATCTCCCGCAACGGCACGTCGGTGGGGTGGTTGAAGAACCGCCGCAGCGGCGGGACGCCGGTGAGCCCGGAGATCTTGTTGCGGGGCGCGTCCATCCGTTCCGCAACACGGCTCGTCGCCATGCGGAGGTCGTCGGGCAGCTCGGAGCGGAAGAACTCGGCGGTCTGGTCGAGGTCGGGCTGGTCCGCGCAGGCTTCGGCGACGGCGTTTCGGAACTCGTCCTTGGCAGGCCGGAGCAGCGTGTAGACGTCTTCGAGCCGCGCGCGCCGTCCCTCCTTGCTCGCGATCGCGATCGCGCCGATCACGGCGTGGTAAAGGTAGCGGCGGGAGGACTGGTAGATCTGGTTCTCGTTGATGTCCAGCAGCGCCGCGACGACGTTCTCGGCGACCTGCGCAGCCTCGATCGCCAACGGCCGGTCGCCAATGAGCCGCAGCGGGCTCATCCCGAACGCCGGCCGGCCAAGGTCGAGGAACCAGACGCGCTTGCCGCAGTCGGGTGGAGTCATCCGCAGGCAGACACGCGAGAGCTCCGACTTGGGGTCGATCACGATCGGCGCCGCGTCCTCGTCCTCGATGTCGTTGAGGTAGAAGGAGAGCAGTGCGCTGGTCTTGCCGGTGCCTTGCCCGCCGACCAGCAGCGCCCCGTATTTGCGGTCGGAGGGGTGGATCACCACCTCGGCGTTCTCCGCTCTCAGCATCGGATACAGGTCCTCGGGCCCCGGCTCTTGCCGGTTCTGTCGAACAGCTTCTATGGCCATCTCGTCAGCTCCTCATTGCAGCGACAGAAGATCGCCGCTGCGTCTCGTCGTTGGCAGTTGCATTGGGACGTGCGGGCCGAACGCGGTGCGCGCGGACGATCTCCGGCGGCGCTGGGATTCGTGGGATCGTCAACCGCCTGACAGGGACGCCCTTCATCCGCGCCGAGGGGAGTTCAAGCAGGTGCGCGACCTCGGCCGCTGACACGAGTGAGCGGAGCGAGGGGACGGGCGGGCCGAGCGAGCGCGGGAAACGCCGGCGGTAGAGGCCCTGGCGAAGGACCATCCAGCGACGGTGAAGCCGGTTCTCGCCGCGGCGAGACTGAACGGCGGCCGCGACGGTCTTGCATGCCTCCGCGGTGTCGGCCGCGACGACTGCCTCGAGCCAGAACAGGCTGCGGTTCTGCGTCCGCTCGGCGGCGCGCATCTCGGCGCGGTTGAACGTCGAGGTCAGCCCTCCTTCGGGCAGCCCCCACCGTTCCTGGCGCACGAGCTTGTTCTCCTGGCGGCGGTACAGCCGTCGGGCGAGCTCCTCGAAATACGACGGGGTCGGGGTCAGCTGGAAGCGAACGACCGTAGGCGTATCGACCGCAACCTGGGCGCGCGCGATCTGCTCGAGCGGCGAGGACGCCTGCTCCTCAACGTCTGCGATCAGCGAGTACACGAAGCTGCGCTCCTTTCGAAACCGCATCACGTACCCGGGCTCCCGCAGCACCCCAGGACCCGGCCGCGGCTGCTCGCCATGGGTACGGCCGAGCCTGACGTCGGGGTAGGCCGCGCTGATCGCTCCGTCAATCGCGCTCACCGATCGCGGCTGGCAGCGAACATTGATCGACCACTCCATCTCCAGGCGCCCACCGGCGTCGGGCGCGGTTCCGCAGATCAGCTCGAGCGCGAGGAAGGGCTGCCCGTGGCGGACGCGGTTTGCGGGCCAGGCGCGGACGATGTTCGCGATCGATTCGACCATGTCCTCGAGGTCCTGGCCCTTGGCCTGGTCGTGCGTGGAGAGGTGAAGCTCGTAGAGCGCGTACTCACGACGGCCGCGGCGGCGAACCCGGCGCCCGACCAGCATCAGCATCAGCGCGCCGACCAGGAGCACGCCGGCGGCGCTCTCGATCCCGACTCGTTCGAGCAGCGCGAGTGATCCGCCACTCGTCGATTTGGTGATTCGCCGCGCGCGCGCGGCGTGCGGCGTGGCGCGCGCTACCCGGTGGCGCCGGAGCGCCCGAGCGGCGGTCGGCTGTGACGCCCCCACCACAGTCGGTGGCTGAAACGCGAACGGATGCATGGCATGGAGCGCGCGGGGCACGAGCACCGCTGAGGCCACGATGCCGCCGGTCACCAGCAGCAGGCAGACGAGTGTCCGGGTGGATCTCATAGGTTCACGTAGATCTCAAGAACAGCGGCCACCGCGAGCATCGAGGCGCTGAGCGCCAGTACCGCGAGCAGGTGCCGGGTCGGGAACCGCCGCCTGCGAGCTTTCAGGTAGAGCGAGAGAGCGAGTGTGTAGGCGGCGAGCTCGACCGGGCCGTGCGGCAGCGCCGCTCGCAGCATGCGCATGCCGTACGCGCCGAAGCTTGCGCCGATCACGATCAGGTTTGCCGCGACCGCGGCCCCGAGCAGCGCCTCGCCGAGCCGCCGGAGCGTCCCATGCAGCGGCCCTGGTTGCGCGGTGCCGGCTGTCCAGTACGCGGATTGGGCGATCAGCAGCAGGCCGCCGACGGCCGCGAGCGCCTGCAGGTTGTGTATGAAGATGCCCGCTGCCTCGCCGGGTCGTGCCGGGATCCCGGCGAACGGGAACGCCAGCCAACGCCGCGCTGCGGCGGCGAACCACACGTGCACGGCCAGCGCGATCACGCCACAGGCCACCGTGAGACCGACTGCGACGCGGCCCGCGAGGCGAACTGTCTCGGCCATCGACGCTGCTGCGACGGCAGAGCAGTCAGCGACCGATGCGGGCGCTCCGTCCCCCATCGCCGCCGGGTCCGTTGCGGAACGAATGTGTATCCGCTGGGTGGTCACCGCCGAAGCGCCCCGAGGATCGCCTGCACTGGTATCTGAGCTGCCTCGGCGCACGCGTCGAGCCTCCCCGCGTCGAGCCCTGCCAGGTGCGGCACCAGGACCAATGGCGACCGGCGCTCGGCGGCGATTCGCCTCAGCTCGCGCAGCGGCGCGCTTGCCTGGCGGATGTCGTTGCGGGCGACGATCAGCTCCTTGCCGGCCATCGGGGGAGCCGCTTCGAGCACCCGCGCACCGCGCCTGACGCCATGAGCCGTCGCGGTCAGCACCCACGCGATGTGCGTCGCCGCCGCCGCGACGGTCTGCTCTGCGGCCCGGGCGAGCGTTCCGCAGTCGATCACGGTCAGCCCGTGCGCCTCGCGCGCGTGCACAAGCAATGACTCAACGTGCTGGTCGGCTGGGCGCGAAGAGAACTCGGGTCCGGTCGCGAGGATGCGCAGGCCGTCGCGCCCGGTCGCGTAGATGCCGCCGCCGAGCGGGACCCCAGCGGCGAGCTGCTGGGCGAGCTCGCCGAGTGAGCGCTCCACCTCGACGCCGGCGCACGCTGCGAGGCCGCCGCTCGGCCCGCCCGTATCGGCGACCAGGACCGGATCGGTCCACTGCCGGACGGCGGCGAGCGCGACCAGGTGGGACAGGGTTGTCACGCCGGCGCCGCCCGCGAGCCCGCAGACCGCGAGCATCGGTCCGACGCGAGCCGGGGCCGCGACGGGGGATCTATTCGCGTGGTTGGACATGCGGTCGGGCACGGGCACCCACCCGATGTGCGTCGGTGTCTCAGCGGTCGCGGCCGTCATCGCGCGGCTCCCTTGGTTGGTCGCGGTGCGCACGGGTGCCCCGACGCGCGAGCTCGTTGATCGCCGCCCAGACGTTCCCGTCGTGCTGTGCGATCGTCTCGTCGCGGATCGCGACCTCGGTCGGGTCGGACGTGAACGCCCAGTACTCGGTCGGGCCAACGCGGAGCGTGACCTTGCCGTGGCCGCGGGCGCCGTTGAGCCACAGCATCTGGGCGTGGCGGCCCTTGACCGTCTTCAGCCGGCCGAGCTCCGAGGCCTCGCGCTCTGACAGCTCGACCGTCTCGGCGATGAACGGGATCTCCTGCGGATTCTGGGCCAGCAGCAGCTGCTGCGCCGAATTGCGGACAAGCGCCTTGCCGTACTCGGTGTTGAAATCGGACAGCTGCTGGCTCATCACGATCAGCGCCAGCCCGAGATGCCGGGCGCGGCGAGCGAGGTCATTTGCGTACTCGCCGGTCTCGTCGCGGCGGATCAGATGCCACGCCTCATCGATCAGCATCATCGACCGACCCAGGAACAGCGGCGCGCCGGGCTTCACTGCCTCGGCGCGGTGCGCGGCCCAGTGGCGCTGGACGGTGCCGGTGACGTATTCCATGATCGAGAACATCACGAGCTGCAGCTGGCTCTCCGGGCAGGTGCGGGTGTCGAAGATCACCAGCGGGCTGTTGAGGGGAACGGTTGTGGGTCGGTCGAGCAGGTAGGCGTAGGTGCCCTCACCGCAGTACTCCGACAGCTGGTCGGCGAGGTTGCGCAGCGTCGCCGCAACCTCGGGCGCGTCAGCCTTCTGGGCGTCCTCGGCCTGAGCGCGGAGCTCCTCGCGCAGCAGCGACTCTGTCGGCGAGCCGCCGAGCCCCGCCGCCTTGCCGTACACCGCCCGGATGCCTGAGGCAAGCATTCCGAGCTGCTGACCGTCGAGCCGCCCCAACATCACCTGGTGCAAGGCGATCAGGAACGCGACCTTCTCCCGGGGGACCTTCGCCGGCTCGGGCACGTCCCAGGGGTTGAGCGCGTACGGTGAGCCTTCGGCGCCGATCGCGATCTGCTGCGCACCATCGACCAGGCGCGAGAGCGTCTCGTAGTGGCCGGCGCGGTCGATCACGAACGCGCGCGCCCCGAGCGCAAGACAGCGCGACATCAGCACATTGGCACTCATCGTCTTTCCGCTGCCGCTGCGCCCGGCGATCAGGAGCGTGTGGTTGGGGTGCTGCTCGTCGTAGAGATTCAAGAGCTCGACGGTTCGGCCGGGGTCGGCGAATGCGAACGGGATCCCGGTCGGCGACCCGCACTTCGTCCCGATCAGCGGCAGCATGTCGGCGGCGTTCACGGTCGGGTACTTGCGGACCTGCGCGAGCACATCGCGTCCGAGCGGCAGCGTGCTCTCCCACAGCTTCTGCTGGCGGAACGTGCCCGCGTTGACCTTGCAGTCCCCGGCTGACTCGATCTGCTCGGCGCAGAAGTCGACCGCCTCCGAAAGCGCGGCCAGGTCCGGATCGGGCCCGCTCGCGCGAAGCTTCTCGTACACCGACACGTGGAACAACCCGGTCTGCTGGCCTGAGGCGAGCTGACCGAGCAGCCCCTCGTACTCGTGCTCCTGCACGTAGCGGTCGAAGTCCGGCACCCTGCCGCGGGACTCGGCGCCGCGATTGATCGTGAACAGTCGGCGGTACGCGAGCTTGAGTCGCTGGCGCTCGCGGCGACGCTCGAGCGCGTGGACGTACACGCACAGCGTGAACGGCTGGCGCGTCAGCATCGCTCCGTGCAGCCACCCCATGCTCGTACGGCCAGCGGTCGTCGCGACCACGATCGTCTGCTCGGCGCCGCGGTCGACGTGGGCGAGATGCGAATCGCGATCGAAGTCGAGGCTCGAGCCGGCGATCGCCTCCCGCAACCGCATGCCCGCCTGGATCGCGGCGTCCCGCTCGACCGGCGCATCAAGCTCCCCCAGCAGCTCCCCCGCGCCCGCCGGCCGCCTCCCCCGGTCCGCCCTGGTCGGGTTAAAGCACGACCACAGCAGCGCCACGGCCTGCTCACCATCCAGGAGCTCCGTCGCCATCCCCTCGGCCTCGAGCTCTGAGCGCAGCGCGTCGACTCGACCGAGGTGCTCTCGCACCGCCCGCCGATGCGCGGTCAGGGTCCGCTCCAGCGGAGCGGTCGGCAGCTTCCCGCGGCGCGCGTAGGCGAGCGCGGCGCGCGCGACGTGCTGGCGCGGCAGGAACGGAACCACCACGTAGTGGTTGACCTCCACCGCGGCGTGGCTATCGGCGTGCAGGCGCAGCGACTCCTCGAGCGCCGCGTGCAGCCGCCAGCGCGACAACCCCAGCGGGTCGCGCGCTTCGCTCTCTCGATTCGGCGGCGGACCGGCCGAGGCCTCGACCTCGCGCCGGCACTCACCGACGAGCTCGGCGAGATTCACCGGCCGACCCTCAACGACGATTTGGATCCGCTCATCAGCCTGGAGCTGGGAGATCAACCGCTGGAACGTCCCTGCCGCCTTCTCGCGCTCCTCACCGGACATCAGCAGCGGATTCACCGGCGCGACCTTGAAGACCCGAACGAACGCACCTTCGCTCGTCACGACCAGGCCGGTCCGGTCGACCGTCTCGACGCCTAGCAGCTCACCCGCTTCGCGAAGCTCCCCGCGCCTGGGCTTGCTCACCTCAATCATCTCCAGCCGCCTCCATTCGCCTGGCCAGGCGATCCACCATTCGAGTGCGAACCATTCACCGGGACGCCCCACAGCAGCTCGGGATCAAGCGCCGCGAACGGCTCCTGACCGCCACCCACCTCGTCGCGGTCGGACGCCACCAGGTACCCGCCGCACGCACCGGCGCCCGGCAGGAAGCGCCCGTCTGCGCGGCGCCAGCGAACCGCGGATAGCACCACCGCCGCGAGGTCAAACTCGGTCTGGGAGGCAACGAACCCGGCGGCGACCGGCAGCCCGCCAACGTACGCGCCGGTCACGGCCGCGCCGATCCCATGGATCGGGCTCAGCCAGTTCGCCCACGCGAACCCCATCAGGACCCCGGCGACCATCGCGACGATCTGGCCGACGGTGAAGTCCCAGCCGAATCGGAGCTTCGCCTCGAGATGCGCCGGGGCAGGGTTCACGAGCCGCCCCCATCATCCGGCCGCGGCTGGTCCTGCGGTGTTCGTGCCCCGGTTCCGTTCCCGCCATTCCCGGTGGTGTCGGCGGTAGCCGCGGTTGCGGGTGACCCGCCACCGGACGCTCCGGCTGTCCGGGTCGCTGGCTCGGCGGTTTCGCCAAACCCGGCGGTCGACTCGCCGCCAACCGAGAACGCCTGCGCTCGCACCTCAGGGCTGGCCGCAGCCAGGGTGCGGATCGCCTCGCGCTGCTCGCCCGTCCACTCGCCGAGCGCCTGATAGGCGAGGTGCTGTTGCGCCCGCGGACCGTGATCGGCCACCAAGCTCCGGACAGCACCCTGCGTGCGCACGGGCAGCGCATCGAGCGCCTGCCTGGCCTGCTCGGCCGACACGGGGTGTCGCTGCTCGCGCAGTGACGCCTCGAGCATCTCCGCGTCGAAATCCTCCTGTCGCCAGCTCGGACGCTGCAGACCCCCGCTCGCCGCGACCGCGCTCTGCTGGCTCGCCATCGGCGGAGGCGAGTACGCACGCGCGTCCCCGCCGCCACGGACGCGATGCAACCAGCCAGAGCCGGACGCCGAGGCGCCGCCCGCTGCCCCGTTCGACCGGCCGCTCCCCGCGCCGGAGGCGGCACCCGTGCCCGCAACCGCGGCGGCGCCCGCCGCGCCGCCGGCGCTTGCGGCTTTGCTGGCGGCGAGCACGCTCTCCGCGCTCAGCCGCGCACCCAGCCGCGAATCGGTCGACCGCGAGCGCTGATCGCTCGACCCACCGTGCCCACCCGCCCAGCTAGGCATGTGCTGCCGAGCGGAGTCACGCAGCTGCGAACCGGCCGCGTAGCTCACGGCGCGCGAAACGAACCCGCCACTGACCGCACCGGCGCCAAGCATCGCCATCTGCGCCAGCCGGCTCGGCAGCAGCAGCATCAGCCACAACATCGCGATCGCCGCCAGCGGCTCGAGCAAAGCGTTGAAGAACCCCGACGAGCCCTTCAGAAACAGGCCGTCGTTCAGCATCGCCGCACTCGCCGCGAAGCACACCGCCCAAATGAACGGCACCGCCAGGCAAACCGCGAACGCGCGCGCCAGCACCCTCGGGATCCAAGAGACCACCGGCGAGAGCACGATCGCGATCGGCATCCCGATGAACACCAACACCGTCGAGACCGCCAGCGCCACCTTCATCATCAGCAGCCCCAGGAACAGCACGCTCGCGATCACCGCCATCACGATGCTCACGAACAGCCCCACCCCCAAAAAGCCAAGACCGACACCCGCCCCGACACCGACCGCGAGCAGATTCGCGCTCGACTTCGTCACGCTCCCAGAACCAAGTAGGCCCGTGCTGGCGTCGTTCGCCAGCGCTACGGACGTGTGAAACATCCACGGCCAGATCGGCAGCAGCATCGCCGCGCCGACAGTCCGCGCCAAGCCTTCGAGCGCCGAGCCGCCGCTGCCAGCCAGCCCAGCCACCCAGAACCGCGCGATCGAGATCGTCGCGACCGCGGCGAGCGCGGCGCCGGCCATCGCCAGGACCGTCTGCTCGGTCGCCGCCACATGCGAGCCGGGACGCGCGTAGTCCGGAACAGCGACCAGCCAGCCGATCAGCTGCGTGTTAATGAACTTCGCGATCGGCGCGAACAGCGCGTGGATGATCGCGTCGAACGCCGTCACCGCGAGCTTGCCCACCGTGCCACCGATCACGGAGCCGATCCCGCCCAGAAGGCCGCTGATCACATCGCCCGGGCTCGGCAAGCCCAGCAGCCAAGAAGCTCGAGCCGATGTCGGATCGAGAGCCGAAAAACCAAACATCATCACCAGCACGAGGGCGCCGACGGCGGCGAGCTGCCAATGCCAACGGCTCGTCACCAGGCTCCGTGGCGGCCGCGTGCCGGACTCGGCAGCCGCTTCCGGGTACCGCGAACCCGCCACGGTCAGTCGATCAGTGCAGTGACGCTGCCGAGCAGCAGCAGTACGCCAAGCGATGTCGCGACCATCTGCATCCCCCGCCGGCCGCCGAACATCATGACCACGCCACCCGCGATCAGACCGATCGGCGCAACCGCAGCGACCATCACCAGCGCGGGGGTCACGAGCGCATGCGCTCCGTTCACGAAGCCGCCGATCCCCGATGAGTTCTTCGGGATCCCGGCGGCCTTCATCACGATCTCGACTCGCACTCCGAGATCGAGCAGCACGACGACAAGCGCCACCGCCAGGCAAAGGATCGGTCCCTTCTGCGCCGGGCGGCGGATGAGATTGGCGCGGAGCACCGTCAAACCTCCTTCGAGTGGTTGGCACCTCAGCGCGCGCCGGTCTCCGGCGGGCCTGCTCTCAGAGGTATTGGCTTGGCGGCCGGGAGTCCCGTTCCGACCGCGTTGTGTCGGCCGCCGCGCTCAGCAACCTTCGAGCTCGTTCGGCGCGCGTCCGAGCGCGAGCATCAGCCGGCTTGCTTTCACGACGCTCACGCGCCGCTTTGCCTCGCCGCTCCTGCCTTTGCCGAGGAACGCTCGCTCGAAGTCCGCATGGGGCATGTCCATCCACCGCGCGATCTCAGCGACGTTGAGGCCCGGATCGCGCGCCAGCGCCTCGGCGATCACCACTTGTGTCCGGTGCACGGGGATCGAGTCGCACCGCAGGCTCCGCAGCTCCCGCCGATCGTTCTCGGCGTCAACCAGCTCGCGTACGGGCTCCGGCTCGAGTCCCATGATCTTGCCCGCGGCCTCAAACGTCTTGCCACGCTCGATCACCAGCGACCACGCATAGCGCCGGCGCTGCACGCACGAGGCGCACGTTCGGCCGGTGCGCGCGCACCGCTCGCAGGGTTCGGCAACCACATCGCGCATAACTCGCACCGCCGACACTCCCGCAATCTCCTAGCCCATCGCCTGCCCTCCGGCCTTGACATGCAGGCCGGGCGGCTGCTCGACATCACGCCCTGCGGCAGAAACACCGCCGTGCTCATGCTGGAACACCACAACGCGCAGCCTACCACAACTTACGCTCACCTATCGTCAACTATCATCACATTCGCCCGTCCCCACTGGCTAGTGCTCGCCGCCGGAGCGCGGACGCCGGGCAGAGCTTCGTGTGCGGCATCAACGTACGGACCAAGGTTCCGCCGCCTGCGGGTTCGCAGCACCGCACCACCGCACCCGCCACAGTCGCAACGAGGTTTGGAGTCGTCCGTATCGCCGGTGGCTCAGCGGGGGCGAACCGAGCCGCCAGGGACGACGTCGACGGCCTGCCAACCCCCCGCGACGTGGCTGAGGACCATCGTGAAGTAACCCCACCGGCGACCCTGGCCGAGCTCCTGGGCTTCGACGGCCGCCGTCGCGCCGTCCTGGAGCAGGTGCCACACGCGGAACGAGACGCTCGTGACCGATCTGTAGTACCAGGTGCAACTGCGGCCCGTGTCCGTCTTGAACGCAGCCGCCAGCGCCGGCGAATACAGGCGCCCGCACACAACACCTGGGTTCTCGAGCGCCGCGGCACTCCACTGATCGACCCATTGCCGCGGCGTCGCCGGTAACGCCGCACCGACCCTTGGGCCCGGCCCCAGCTGGAAGGCGATCGCCGCGACGGCGACCGCCGTCGCGATCACAACCAGCGCGACCAGCCGCCACCTCGTCGTCCCGCGCCGTAGATCAGGCGGCTCCCCGAGCCTGCCGCGAGCCGGCTCCTCTTCCGCGAGACCCGATCCGACGGGCCCACTGCCGGCGGACGACGCTGGCCGCCACCGCGAATGCGCGCGGATGTCTCCTCTGTCGCGTGCGATCAACCGCTACCTCGCCCGTTTGCGGTGCCGAGCGTGGTGGTGAGGACGGCGACGCGCGACGACCGGATGGCCGCCCACGAGCACCGACCGGCGGCCGGAGTCACTCGGCGCGAATGGGTATGAGCCCATCGGCAGAGAAGCAAGCTCGAACCAGAAAGCCTGGTAGACGCTGGCCTGGCCGGCGCCGAAGGTGTACGTCGTAGAGAAGCGCCCGTTGCCGGTCACATGCTCCTGCACGCCATACGTCGTGACCGAGGAGCCCGATCCGATCCGCAGGCGCATGAGCGCACCACCAGGCGGCAGGTAGCCGCCCAAGAGCTGACCGACGATCCGGACGGTTCCGCTCCACGCAACCCGAGGTGGCCCGACGCTGATCAGCTTGACCTTCGCCGGCACGATCACGTGCACCTGCGTCGAGGTGGTTGGCTCAGTCAGCGAGCCTCCCGGGTACACGGCTTCCACGAGACGTGACGGCCCGGCGCCGAGCCGCGTGCTCCAGCTGCCGTCTGTTGCGGTCGTGACCGACGCGGCCAATTGGAAGACCCCCTGGCCGTTGTCCGGCGCGGTCATGACGTCGACCGGCTGGCCCCCGAGCGCCGTGCCGCCGGAGGCGCCCAGCCATCCGCTCACCAGCGTTCCGCGCCCATACGCGACCCGTTTGGTTGTGTAGTTCACATAGTGCGGCGGTAGCGCCACCCTGACGAGCCTGGTGTGCTTGACCCGGACACGCTTACCGCGGCGCACCACCGTCTTCCAGACGCTCACGCGCCGCATCGCGGTCCTCTCGTGGCAGCGCGTCACGGCCGCCACCTTGGTGTGAGCGCGACGTCGGACCCGAACAAGCTTGTGATGCCTGCGAACCATCACCCATTTCGCTGGGACGGCAACACGCGCGCGAACTCGCTGGCAACGGAGCGCGTCGACCAGCTTCGAGAATCCGATCGCGCTGGCGGTCGGCTCGCGAATGCTCAGCGTCCACGTCTGCGGCGTCGACGTCGCGACGTTCCCGGAGGTGTCTCGAGCATTGTTGGCCCCGGAGCAGGTGAGCTTGTGGACCCCGAGACCGCTGACCGGCACCCGCGTGCTTGCACCGGCGTACCACTGGTACGGGGCTCCGTCGAGCGAACAGCTGACGCCGGACACACCGGAGGGACCGGCGCTCGCCGTGGCCGTGACGTATTGCGTCCCCGCCGTCGTCGGCGCGTCCGTAGGCCCCGACAGGCTGAGGCTCACGGGGTCGTTGTCGATGTTTACGTTGCTCGTCACCGCGTTGGCCAAGTAGTGGCCGGCGCTGTAGTCGTACGCAGCGTCGCGCGCCCACATGACCAGCGGTATCGCCGAGCCCGAAGCCACCGATGCAGTATCGACCGACTGCGAGAACGTTCCCGCGGAGCACTGATGCCATGTCGTCTGGCTCTGTGGCTCGTTCAACGGCACGGAGACGCTCGTGCCACCGAGAGTCGCCGAAAGCTGACAAGCGCCGGAAGGTCCATCCGCCGAGAAGACGACAGGCCACCAGCCTCGAACCCATCCACTCGCCGTCCCCAAGCTCCCAGCAGCCGGCGAGACGGTCGGGCCCGACGCCTCCGCGGCCTCGATCTCAAGTCCGAGGATGCTGATCTCCCCAGGCTTGGTTGACCCGTCGCAGGTGCTCCAGCCGCAGATGATCTGCCAGCCAAAATACGACGAGAACAGGGCCGGCGAGCTATAGGCGACCTGGCCTTGGGAGGTCTGGACTCCCCCACCTTGCCAGTAGAAGCCGCCGCCCCAGCCCATGCCGGAATCGACCCCGTAGCTGATCATGCCGGAGCCCTCGGTGTGCGCGCCCACGATGACGAGTCCCGGAGCAGCGTCGATCTGCCAGTAGGCCCGACCGCCTGCGGGCACTCCAGCCCCGCCGCCGAACACCTCCATCCCATTGGCAGATCCGGTGGGGGTCGACGGGCACTGATACGGCGTGCTCACGCCGCTGTTGGATGCCCCCGAATGGGCCACTCCGAGCGTTCCGCCCGTCGAGCCAGCGCCCGGAGTCCAACTGCCGCACAGATGGATCCAGATGATTCCGGCGGCGCCGGCTGTAGCCACAAACTTGAGCGCCGCGCCAGCAACGATCAATCCGCTGATCCGACGAAGGGGGCGGCTGGCGTTGCTCACGCCGTCACCCGCGCATGCCAGTCGGGGCTCAGCACACCACCGCGATGTAGAAGCGGGCGTTGATGAAAGCACCGTCGCTCGACGGCCAGAGCCAGATGACGGTCGCCCCGTGCGGTGTGGCGGGCTCGTTGACGTGAATCCCAATCCTGTTGGCGATCGGACCGTTCCCCTCAAGCCCAGGAGAGTTGGCAAGTACCGCGCATGAATGTGGGAACCGATCTCCCCAGCTCACGTGGTACGGCTGCCCAGGCTGCGCTGGTGCGGACGCGGTCACACCGTGGCTTCCGCCGAGTACAGCCCCATCCTGGTTCACGAAGGCCCAGTCACGAACGGATCCACCGATCGTGCTCCTGTCGAGCTTGGCCGGCGTAATCGATCCATTCGCGATCTTCTTGGTCGTGACCGCGCCGTTTCGAAGCTGCTGCGTGCCCACGCTGTTCGCTGGGATGCTGAACGCCGCGTAGCTGGTGCCGCCGAGCGCAATGAACAGCGCGACGTAGGCCACTGCATTGCTTCGAGCGTGCGCGAGTAGTTTGGTCACAGATCTCTCTTTCGGGGAGGAGTCATGAGTTCGGAGAGTGGCCTGGACCGAGGATCCCGTTCTGTCCGAACGCGGGGCGGCTGGGTGTGGAGCTCGCGCTGCTCGTAGCACCACCGCCGCCTGCAGACGTCGCAGGCTGCGTCGGAGCTGCGGTGGAGCTGGAGCCCGCGTAGCTGGGGGTGGCCGAGGCGGCGGTCGAGCTGGGTGGGGCGGCCGCCGGCGGCGTGTACCGAGCGGTGACCGCGACGGCCTTTCTCGCCGGCCGCGTTCTCGGTCTATTCCTGGCTCGGCGGGCCGGCGCGCGTCGCGGCGCCTTGGATGCATGCTCGCGGCCTGAGCGCCGCTGACCGAACGGGCTGGCCGCCGCGCCGACAAAGCCGGACTCGTACGGCGTGAGGGCGCCGACGCTGTTGGCAGTGCGCACACCCTTGGCCACGAGTGAGCGTGTTGGCTCTGATTGGGTGATGATCACCGTCGCCAGCGTGATCGCGGCCGCCGCCAGCGTCAGCGCGACCAGCCTGGCTCGGCGGACCCCGGCGAGCCGCGGCCGGCGTGTCGCCACGAGGCTTCGCGCGACCCACGACACCGTTCCGCGCGCGGAGATCGCACCGGCTGCGCGGGCAACAAGCGCCGCGGGCAACTGGCGCCATGGGCTGCGGGTGCCCGCTTCGGTGCGGGCCGCGGCCTCTGGGACGAGGAATGGATTCTGGTGTGGCGTCTCGCCGTGCGAGGCCCTATCGGTGACGGTCGCCTGATGGCGCAGCGGTCGCTCCGTCGCGCCGCTTTGCTCGTTCCCGTTGACGTGTCCGTCGGTTGGGAGGACCGGGGGAAGCATGTCCGCCGGAACGAGCAGCGAGCCGGCGATGCTCTTCGGCGCGTCCGACCTGGTCTCACCGCCGTCCGTCGCCGGGCGCGGCTTGGACCTCGCGCGGCGCCACTGGGGCGCTCGCGCGGTTCCATCGATGAATTCTCCCTGCCGGTCGTTCATCTGATTGGACTTGTTGCCTGTCTGTACGATAGCAGCATATGCGTTCAACCGTTGTCAAATACGTCCAGCTGATCTACTCTATGCACCGAGACGTGGAAGCTTTCGATGCCTGACTACACCACCCCAGCTCCAGAAGACGATCCGTGGATGACGGTGCCGCAGGTCAGCGAGGAGCTCAAGCTCCATCCCGCGACGATCCGCGCATGGGTCAACTCCGGCCGTCTTGCAGCTGTCCGGGCGGGCCGGACGTGGCGTGTCCGGCGCTCCGAGGTCGACCGCGCCCTGATGTCGGATGCGTCGCCGGGATACGGGCGCCAGGAAGCTTCTTCGTCGACGTCGGGCGCAGCACAGACAGAGGCTTCGAGGACATCGGCCCCGAGACAGATCGCCGACCACATCATGACCGTCGGTCCCGGACCGACGGAGGAGTCATGAACGTCGGGCCCGCAGGGGCAAGCACGACCGACCCGCGCGTGGCGCTCGAACAGGTGCAGCTCGCTGATCAGCGCTGGGGCGACGCGCTCGAGGCGAGCGTCGAGGCGCCGCCCGACGACAGGTTCGCTCAGCGAGTGCGCGCGATCGCCAATGCGGCCGAGCAGGAGGCCGCCGCCCTTCGTCATGCGGACATGCTCGGTCTTGCGCATCGGCCTCATCCTGGTGCCCGGAACATGCAGCTGTCGCACGAGTTGCGCCCGGGGGCACGATCGCGTCGCGGCCCGGTCGAGCTGTGGGAGCGCTTCGACGCCGCGGTCGCTGACCTGGGCGAGGGGCTTGAAGGGGTCGCGTTGAGCGCGATCGCGCGTGCGTTCGGCGAGCTGTCCGACGTGGCGCGCGAGCTCGCCGCCGAGATCGAGCGGCTCGACTCGCGAGCAGCTGCCCGTCGCCGCGCCGGCTGATCGGCTCGGACTCAGCGCTTCGACCGCTCGGAGGTTCGCGCCTCGCACGAACGCGTGGGGCTTTGGGGCAGCAGCCCGGGTGGCGCTTGGCCTACTCATGTGCGCCGGCCGAGGGGGCTTCGTGGATCTGGGGCCAGCTCGGCGCAGTCGGGATCGCGCCTTTCAACCAGTTCGCCTTGGCCAGCTCATCGAAGCGCGCGAGATCGGCGGCGCTCAGTCCGTGCTGCGGACCGAACTGCATGAGCCACCCAACAACGGAGTCGCCCCCGACCAGCCAGGCGCCGACCCAGTCGCCGTGTTCGTCGGCCCGATGCCAGATCCGGGGCTCCGTCGATGTGAACGGGTGGCAGATCGCCGGCTGGACCAGCCCGGTGTAGCCGGGCAGTAGGACCTGGATCTTGCTGGCGAGCCTGCTGACTGCGATCACGTCGTCCCAGTGCCCGGGTGCGTAGGTGGCGCTGATGACGAATATGCCCGTCTCCCCCAGGATCACAAACGTGTTTCGCCGCTCGCCGGTGAGCGGGTACGACTCGATCCGCCACCTGGCCGCGGGCAGCTGCGAGAGCCGGGCTCTGAGCTCGGACGCCGCGATCTCGAGCCGGCGTTGGAAATCGACGAACCGGCAGAGGGGTCGGAGCGCTTGGGAGGGAAGGCGCCGGACCGAGGGGCGTGATGCGGGAGGGGCGTTCGCCGACTTGGCCGCCGCGGGCGGCCGCGGGGCGGGCCGGCCGGCTGGCTGCTCCGCCGCCAGTTGTCCGGCCTGCTCACGGAGTCGCTCCGCCACTCTCCGCCGCCGGCGCCAGCGCCGGACGAGGATCACCGGCGTAGCGAGGACCGCGATGGTGGTGCGCGCGATCATCGCGGAGCTCAGGAAGACGGACCGCTCGGTCGCGTCGGCGGGTGCTGGACAAAGCTCATCACCAGAACGTAACTGCCTTCACGGCGACTCCCGGCTGATCGCCAGGACATGACACGCCGCCGTTTCTGATTTTGCGCAGACCCGTCATGGTCCGTGACACTTTCGTTACAGACTGGGCGCGTCGCGCCGCGCGGCGCGTGGTGTGTTGCCCGCAGCAAGCGGCTGGGGGTGCTGGCCGCCGGGCTCGCGGGTGCGGTCGCATCGCGACCTGCATGGCCTCGGCTGGCCTGAGTGTGTCGGACTTTCGTCTGGTCGTGGTTGAACATGGATGCGCGCGCTTGCTGCGGGTGCTCTACAGGTACTGCGTCGAGCGGCCGCAGTCCCGCTCAGGTTCTCCCGGCACGGCCGATGCGGCGCCGCCCTCGAGCGGCGGCGCCCCAACCGGTCGAGGACCTCGACAAAAACGCCTACTCGCGTTCTCAGTATCCGCCGGCATGACCAGCTCCTTGATCCGCGATCGCGGCGCACGCTCAGCCCGGTACCGGCTGCTCGAGGCTGCGCACCGCGGTGACCTCGGCGCGCAGGAGGAGCTCGTGCGGCGCTACGAGCCGCTCGTCCAGCGCGTCGTCTGGAAGCTCAGGCTGCCGCCGGGCTGCGACCGCGAGGACCTCGCGCAAGAGGCCAGAGTCGGCCTGCTCGCGGCGATCCGAGCGTGGCGACCCGACCGCGGACCGTTCTCGGCGTTCGCGGACCGCTGCGTCTCAAACCAGGCGCTGCTGGCGCTCAAGGCCACGTCCGAGCGCAAGCACCAGGTACTCAGCCACGCAGCGTCGCTCGACGCGCCCCAGGACTACCGCACCAGCCGATCCGACGACCGCCCGGCACCGGCGTTGCTCGACACGCTCGCGGCCCGCCGCGACACACATACCGACCCCGAGGCGCGGCTGCTCGTCCACGAGCAGCTAACGGAACTGCGGCGTGCCCTCCCCTCGCTCACCGACAGCGAGCGCGCCGGGCTGGCGATGGCGTTGAATGGACAGAGTCCCACGCGGATGGCTTCGACCCTCCCTGGCTCGCCGCACGCCGCATCGCAGGCGGCCCACCGCGCGCGCCGGAAGCTGGCCGCTGCCGTCGCGCAGGCCGCTTGACCCGAGCGAACCACGCTGGTCCCCCTGTGCTTCCGCCTCGCCGGTATGCGGCCGCGCCGGCCGCATGCCGAATTCTGTGGTCACAGCCCGGGTGGATGCCGCTCGACGAACCCGGCTGGCCCGGTCCCGACGGTGCTCCACCGCGGCCCGGTCGATGGCGGGTTGGGTGGGTTGCCGAGCCCGGCTGCGGTGTCGAAGTAGATCCCCGCGACCTCGATGTAGGCGTGCCCCGCCGTCGCGAAGATCGTCACCCACTTCCCAGGACCAGGAACGCCGACGGTCTCGAGCTCGGTCGAGTCATCGACGCTCCCACCGAGCACACTCTGCCCGAGCCCACCGCCCCACAGCACGAACGACGTCGCCGAGGAGCAGTCGTAGCCAGGGCCGCCGTTCTCCTCCGCCCCCGGGACCGCGGCGGGGTTGGGGTTCGACTGGCTCATCGTCTGCGCCGGGTCGCCGTGCGCGCCGCCGTAGCTGTAGGCGAAGCGATCGATCCGGTTGCCCGCGGCGATCATCTGCTGGACGACGACCGGAGCGTCTGCCGGGGCGGCCGCGTCGCCGCTCGGCAGGATCTTCGCCTTCGTTCCGGGTACGAGCGGGGTGCCGAGCGCAGCGCTGCAGGAGGGCCCGAACGCCACGGACCCGGCACCCTGGTAGGCGTGCGCGTCGGCCAGCACCCGATCTACATACGCAGGATCGTGGTTGTAATCGAGGATCGCCGCCCGGTACGCGTCGATCGGCTGACCGGCGGGCGCGCCCGCGAACTTGATCAGGTAGAGCGCGGCGAGCTGCACAGCGGTGGTCGGATCATGCGGTCCCAGCGCTGGATCGGGAAGGTAGCGCCGCAGCTTGTCGTAGTTGTCCGTCGACGCCCCACCGATCCCAATCTGCATCGGACCCGACGCCCCGCAGCAGTTCGCGATCCCCGAGCCACGGGCGCCCGGCTGCGGGGTGCAAGATGGATCGGGATTGCGTCCGTGATCGCACTCCTCCTTGCCGATCCCGGCCAGGACCTCCCACGGGATCTTGTACTGGGCTCCGACCTGCTCGTAGATCCGCAGGAAGGTTCCCGGGATGTCGCGGATCGCCAGCGCCGAAGGAGCGTCACCAACCCCGCTGCCCGAGCACGTTCCGCCGATCACGATCGTCAGCAGCGCGGCGCCGCCGGCGAGCAGCAGCGGGAAGGCCGCCGCCACGACCACGAGGGCCCGGACGCCGCGCCGGCGGGTCACGACCGTCAAGACCGATCACCCCTCCTGCACGCTGCTCACGAGCCAGCGGTCGGCCTGTTCCTGAAGCGTGAACCGCAGCCGATACGCCGTGATCCCTCCGTCTTCGATCGTCGCGGTCGCGACGACGAACCCTGGCGTCGTTCCGATCGTGGCCAGCGAAACGGCCCGCGGGTGGCGCCCGCGCTCGGCCGGCGTGGCCTGAGCGCGCTGGGCGATCAGCTGGCTGCGCAGCCCGGGCGTGACACCGTTCACCGACCCGGCGCTTCCCCTGCCGTACGCGAACTGCAGATACGACACAAGGAACCGCCGCGCGAGACCATCGGCGAGGCGCAGGTCGGCCCTGGAAACCGGCGGAGGCGCACCCGGCGGCAACGGCCGCGCCGGGGCTCGTCGCGCCGGCGCATGCACGGTCGGCGTCGACCGGCGAGACGCGCCGCCCGTGGTGGCCTCGAGGGTCAGAGACGTGATCGCACCGCCGAGGAGCAGCACCGCCGTCGTAGCAACGCCGGCGCGACGTACACGCGGTGGGAGGCGCTCGATCGCGGCGATCAGCCAGGCGGCCATGACTCACGACTAGGTATGGCGCCGCGCCGGCAGAGTCCCCTGCATCGGAACTCCGACCGCTTGCGGACAGCGCCGCGCTCTTCACGTCATGCTCCCTGAACGACCGATGACCGATCTCAGTGCCACGTACGACCGACTCGCACGGCGGTGGACCCACGAGCAGCTCGCTGATCACTACCACCGAGCAAGACACCACGGCGAGGAACTGCCGGAATGCGATCAGGATCATCTGATCCGCCGGCCGATCGCCATGCTGGCGACCGCCGTTCCCGCCTGCGCCACCCTCAGCGTCGCGATCCACGTGATCCACGTGATGCCGACGACCGGCGACCCCGGGCTCGCACACCAGCTGTTCGAGAACGTGGAAAAGAACAGCGCGATTGCCCTCCACCGCTGTCATCAGGCGCTCGAGCTCGACGGCCGATCACACGACTACAGCGCAGGCGAGTGGCTGCCGGCGGTCTACGACACAGCTGCGTCGCTCCTGGAGGCGGCACGCCTGAACCGCGAGCCGCCGTCGCTCGTCGAGCAGGCCCAAGAGGCAGTTCGCTGGCTATCGCGCGCGATCATCGACCTAGACGAGAACGCGCCCGACACCGCGACAGCCGTCGTGGACGCACTCGGGCGCATACTCGCGGTGCACATCTTCGCTGACGTTGCGTGCATGCCGGCGAACGCACCCAGCACGTAGCCTCGCTCCGTCGCCGAAGCGGTCGCACGACAATCAGAGGTGGGCGGATGGAAGGGATCGCGCGGGCCTGGCCGGCCAGACGCTGCGCGGACGCTTCAGAATGAGCTGCGCCACCTCGACGACGGGCTCGGAACGGGTCGTACGGGACTCCGCACACACCAGGCCGCCGTCACGATCAGCCCCCAAAACTGCGGGAGCCCGGCACGAGGCCGGGCTCCGCTTTGAATGGGCTTTCGCCCGTCAAGATCGCGGCCTACTCTGCGGCCGAGGTCTAGTGTAGCCAGATGCTCGTCTCAGCGCCATACACCCAGAGGCTTGTTGGACGAATGCTCGATTGCTTTCAAGTACACGCGCCCTGGCAGCGCCGGCTCTGGCACGTCGGGCTGGTGACGTCGCTCCAAGAGGCTCATGAAGCCAGCTTCGCAGTCCGTGATCGCGCACTGGGCGTGGAGAGCTTTCGTTGGTTCCGCAACTCGCTCCGTGGGCGCGTGAGCCGAGACCCTGGGGTTGGAGACTCGAAGCAGAAGGCTCTTCTGCAGGAGATCCTGCGCGGCGAGCTCGTTGCCGGCAGCGTCGACCACAGAATCCTCGGCCTGATCGTTGACGACGTCCGAGAGCGTTACCTTGATCGCTGGGAGCGTGCGCTCGGACAGGAGAATCATGGGTTCGGTGCCGAGCGCGCGGCGCGTGCGCTTGCGGGGCATCTGCTCGACGCGGGTCACAGCCAAGACGGCCTCCATCGATGGCTGACCTGGCTCGCACTCCGCGACGAGTTCGAGCATGATGCGGCCTCGATCGTCGCACGGGCGCGGGATCTTGAGGCGCGGCCGCGACGTCGCTACCAGGTGCTCGTCTTCCTGCTCTCGCCCTATCCATCCAGCGTCAGCCAGCCGCCCGAGCGGTTGCTGCGGGACGAAGTGGCGAGCTGGATGGCGTCCCGTGGGGCGGGTGAGCTCCTCGAGGGCGTGGCCTACGAGGCAGGGCTGCTCCTTCGCGTGTCGGCACACGATTTGCAGGCCGCTGCCGAGCGAGCTGGCGAAATCGCTGATGCCCTCGTGGCCCGCGCGGCGGTCGGTACACGAGACCGGCTCCTTGTGCATCCGGCGGCGTATGTGCGGCCGAACCAGCAGCGTCTCCTGCCGCTACGCCGACGCCGGCGCGTTGATGTGCGCGCGCTGGAGCGGCAAGACCGCCTCGTAGATAACCTGAGCGCAATCGCCTCGGGTCCTGTCGACGCCGCACTTCAGCTGCTCGCCCAGCTCGATCAGGGGCCGCCCGAAGCAGCCGCGCTCAGCGGTTGGTCGGCGATCGAGTCGCTTCTCACTGCTCCCGGCGACGAGGGCGGGAATGTAATCGCGGCCGATCGCCTCGCAGCTCTCGTGACGTGCGCGTGGCCCCGCGCGGAACTCACGACGCTCGCGCACAGGCGGATCAATGCCGTCGACGACGAGTTCACAGAGAAGCTCAAGGCTGCGGAAACAAACCGCGAAAAGTCTGATCTCATCGCTGGCGAAATCCAGGCTGGTAACTGGCTCAAGCTAAAGGACCGCAGCGACGAAACCTCGGTCCGACGCCTCGAGCAATTGTTCAAAGATCCAGCTGGGACACTCGGCTCGGTCCGTGGGTACGCCGAATCGGCTTTCCGCCGCCTCTACCGCCAGCGCAACCTGATCGCCCATGGGGCGCGTACGAGCGCTGTCGCGCTGCGGCCTTCGCTACGAACGGTCGCTCCCCTCGTCGGCGCCGGCATGGACCGAATCGTGCACGCATACTCAGTGGACCAGGTCGACCCGCTGGACCTTGCAGCGCGCGCAGAACTCGAGCTGCAGCGGGCAGGTTCAACGGATGCCGCCGATGTGACAGGGCTGCTCGAGCGGGACTGAGTGCGCGCCCGCAAGCAGACTCGCTCCCGATTAGCGGAGCGGCAAGGTCGGTGCGCGCGTAACGACACTATGTCTAGAGCGGGCGGGACGGCTCACCGTCGTGCGTCCACCCTCGGGCTTCCCGATCGACCGATCGGCAGGGTTCGGGCCGACCCCCGGCTGTTGTCGATCGGAGCGGCAGATGCGGCCACGAGACTGTAGCCGCGGGGTGCAGGCTGGACGTCTCCTCGTCGCCATTGCAGAAGCGGGTCGGTGCCCGATCGGGCCGCCGAAAGCGATCGTGAGGTATGGCCGTTGCGCGGCCGGGCGATGCCCGACTCAGCCGTTCACGGTGATGGCGGCGAAGTCTCCGGTGTCTTGCCGAGCGGACATGGCGTCGTTCGCGTCCGGGGGCGTCGTAAACTTGCTGCGCTTGCCGCGAGTTGCCGTCGGGTCGTCCTCCCGCGACAGAACGCCGGCCTCGACGAGTTGGACCAAGCGCTGATGGAGCGCGGGAAGTTTGAGCTCCAGTTCGGCTGCGAGATCGGGTGCGGTGAAAGCGCCTAGCTTCTGAGCAGCTCTTATCGTGTCCTGGAGGTGGCGGGCGCCGCCGAGGAGTTCGATTTGGTCGTTCTCGAGCTGGCCGAGCACCATCTTCAAGCGTTCGAGAACGAGCTCCGCGCTCTCGCGGACGTCGTCGTTCATCCCGGTCACGAGCAGCCAGCGGGTGGGCGGGACGATAAGGGCAGCGCGGATCGCGCCGATCAGCTCGAACAGGAACGCTGGTGAAGCGACGTCGACGCCGTTGAAGCTCACGATGAGTCCGGGCGATTCGGCGAGGCGTTCAGCAACTGCTCGCCCGACGTCGCGCCCGGTGGAGCGCGTGGCGAGTACGTCCCCGTGCTGCGCGAGGTCATAGCGTTCGAGCTTCAGTGACATGGGTGAACCATACCCCGCGTCGGGCAGACTACACCAAGGCGTCGACGGATGTACAGGTTCTTGGTCAGGGGTCATCGGTGGATGTCGATGCTCGCGATGAAGCCGGGCACGACTCGGTCTGTGGTGCTGAACATCCATTCGCCACCGGTTCGATGGGTGGCGTGCGCCGCGCCGGTGGCGATCCTGACGCTGAACTCGAGATCGCCACGGCGTCGCTGAGCGAGCAAGGCGAGGGACCGGAAGGACTCGTCGTGGTCTACCACCATTCGCTCGAGGGCGGACGTATCAGTGGTCGCGTCGGTGTCGGGGTCGAGCAGGTTGATGCAGGCGAGCTGGAGGTTTCGGCCGACCGGCTCGAATGCGCAGCACACCACCGGTGGCGTCGGGGCATCGGCGGCGTGTTCGGCGACGTTGTCGAGGAAGACGGTGGCGGCGTCTCTGAGCAGTGCGCCAGCGAGCGGCGGGTGCCGCAGGGCAGTGGCGAACACCTTGATCGTGCGCAGCATCAGTTGGACCTGATCGGGCTGGATCGGCATCGCGGGGATCAGCACGTCGGTCCCACGGGAGGCCACAGATCGAGTACCGGCCCACTTCGCGCCCGCAGGGGGCCGGCCGATCGCGTCCGACAGGAATGGCCAGATCTCGGATGCGTTCGGCTCGACGATCGTCGCCGTGTTCCGGGGGTCGGCGAGGTGCGCGTCGAGCGCCACTCGGATCACCGCGGCCCCAACGGTGTCGACCTGCGTCACCTCCGAGCAGTCGACCACGAGCGCCTCCGTTAGCGCCGGCACGACGAGCTCGCCAAGCGCAGCGGCAGCACGACGACCACGATGTAGGTTGCCGACCGCCCGATGGTCCGGATTGGGTTGCTCGGCGCTGGTCATGGCCGGCTCCGGCGGATCGGGGTCTGGGCTTGCAACTCGAGCGCCCACGGCGCGTTGTATTCGTCG
The DNA here is from genome assembly GCA_052147535.1 of Solirubrobacteraceae bacterium. GTDB lineage: Bacteria > Actinomycetota > Thermoleophilia > Solirubrobacterales > Solirubrobacteraceae > Palsa-465. The sequence goes on from JBKQKK010000172.1 coordinate 24,088, forward strand.
CCGGGGCCGCAGCCTCCGGCCATCTGATCCGGCGGTTCGTCTGGTTCTGCCATCGGGCACCTCGCTCGCTCTGTGGTTTTCCGTCTGAGCCCTGTGCGAGAGTGACCGCGCCACACGACACTCCGCCAGGATTCTGGCCCCGATTTTGTGAGCGCTCGGTTCCAGCCGGGCGCTCACGCTTTGGGGCCAGCTATCGTCGCGCGAGGCCCGGACGGACCATCGGGATCGGATCTGGTGAGTGGGCGAAACGTGGGCGCCGGAATCCGAGGGACAGGACCCGCGTGCTCGCGTCCTGGTGGCGGCGACTGCGGTGCGCCTGCCCTGACCGCGGATCGATTTCGTCTGCGTTGACATGGTGTCCGCTGGGAGGCTACTATACTTCACTGAAGTTGCTGAAGTATCTCGACAGGAGGCCACCAATGCCTGAACCAGCCGCCGCCAGCACTCTCCTCCAGGACCATCGGCACCACCACGGCGCCGTCGTCACGGTTCACGTCAACGAGCGCCCAGTCTCGCTGACCGCACACGAGACCACCGGCTTGAAGATCAAGGAAGTCGCGATCGCTCAAGGCGTCCCGATCGAACCCGACTTCATCCTGGTCGAAGAGCTCGGCCACGACCGCACCAAGGCGATCGCCGACAACGACCCCGTGCGTGTCACGGACCACAGCCGCTTTCTCGCGAACGACGGCGACGACAACTCCTGACGCCATGAACGCCGCCGTTGCAACCGCGATCGCCCACGTCGTGCGGGCCTTCCCCGACGCCACCACCCAGCACCTCGATGACGGACAGGGCGGAGCGTTCGTGATCGTGGACGGACTCGACCTCGGGCCTGCGTTCACACCGCGTACGACCTGGGTGGGGTTTGCAATCTCCCCGCTGTACCCCCGCGCTGACGTTTATCCACACTACGTCCGCCCCGACCTCGCGAAATCGGACGGGTCGATGTTGACAGTCCCGCTCAACCCCGGCCAGGTGATGCCCGGCTTCAACCGCCCGGCGACGATGGTCTCGCGACGCTCCAACAGGTGGGATCCCGCTCGCGATACCGCTGTGCTCAAGCTCCACCGTGTACTCCTGTGGTTTAGGCATCAGTCGACACCCGATCGGATCGCGGCATGACCCGTTCGCAATTCATTCCGGCCTGGGCGGCCGCCAACGGCCAGAACCCGTGGCAACTCGTGATCCGCGACGAGGCGTGGCAGACGCTGACTCGACATCTTTTCCCTGGCGATCACGACGAGCACGGCGCCATCGCCGTCGCCGGCATCGTCACCACCACCCGCGGCACGAGACTGCTCGTCCGGGAACTGTTCCTCGCCGAAGATGGCTCCGACTTCGTGCCCGCGAAGAACGCCCACCGACGGCTCACGGCCGAGTTCGTCAACAAGCACATTCGCTACTGCCGAGATCACCAGCTGGCCTACCTCGCCATCCACAACCACGGCGGAACCCGAAGCGTCGCGTTCTCAGAGATCGATCTCCGCTCGCACGAGCGCGGATACCCTGCGCTCCTCGACATCGCCCGCGGCCAACCCGTCGGCGCACTCGTTATCGCTCACGAGGCGCTCGCCGGCGACATCTGGACGCCGGATGGCGTCCGTCGACCAATCGGCGAAACGATCATCCTGGGCCGCAACCTGAGACGCATCCATCCAAGGCCCGCAGCCGCGCCACCAGCTCGAGCAGCGATCGACGACCGTCAGACGCGCATCTACGGCGACGCCGGCCAAGCCATCCTCGGCCGACTGAAGGTCGGAGTGATCGGTGCTGGCGGAATCGGGCTGCCGATCGCCACCGCGCTCGCGCGACTAGGCGTCGGCCACATCGTCGTCATCGATCCCGAGCGCGTCGAGCCGACGAACCTCCCGCGACTCCCCGAAGCCACCCGCCGTGACGCTGGGCTGCCATTCAGCGGACCGGGCGCCCCTGCCTGGATCCGGCGGATCGGGGCACGGCTAGCCAGACCCAAGGTCCGACTCGTCGACCGCGCCAGCCGGCGCGCTCGTCGCACAACCACTGTCGAGGCAATCCACGGCGACATCAGGGAAGAACGCAACGCCCGACGCCTCACCGACTGCGACTACCTGTTCCTCGCCGCCGACAGCCACGTCGCGCGAGCCGTGTTCAACGCGCTAGTTCACCAGTACCTGATCCCTGGGGTCCAAGTGGGCAGCAAGGTCGAGGCCCAGCCCGATGGAACCATCGCCGGCATCTACTCAGTCGTCAGACCGGTCACGCCCGACCGGGGCTGCCTCTGGTGCAACCAGCTCATCAGTCCAGCCCGGCTCAACGACGAGCTCCTCCCTGAGGCCATCCGCGAGGCGCAGCGCTACCTCCCCGCCGATGACGCACCCGCCCCAAGCATCGGCACCCTCAACGCAATCGGCGTCGCCCAGGCAACGAACCACTTCATGCTCGCCGCCACCGCGCTCCTCGCCGACGTCGAGACCGCTGGCGATTACCGGCGACTCGAAGCGCGAACCGAACGAACCATCACCACGATCCCACGCCGAGACTCCGCATGCCCGGACTGCGGGACGCACCCCGACAGCACGCTCGCCCGAGGCGAGAGCAGACGGCTTCCTACGCTCGGCGACCCTTAGCCTCGGGACAACCCTGCACCACCGGACGCGGACCTAACGTCCACTCCCACACGCTCATCGGGCATCGCCGCTGCGGCAGCCCCGGGTCGGAGGTCAAGGTCCTAAGAGCCCCCGATCGCAGCGTCCTTCTGCGCACGCTCAGCACGTGCCTCATCTGTCATCAACGCAGCGATGATCTCGTCACTGCGTACCAAGATCCCCACGCCAAGGTGGCTACGGGCCTTCATCGGGTCGGTCGGGTCGTCGAAGTGCTCAGCGAACATGCCGCAGAGCAGGTGCATGTACTGCATCCGGCCAATGACAGGATCCGACGGGTCAGGCGGGAACGGTGTCGGCGGCTTTGCCTCGAGGCCGGGGTATGGCAGCTCCAGGAAGCACGGCGACCCGCTGAACCCGCCGTAGGAACGGCAGTCCACGAGATGCGCCGTGTAGGCGTAGGCATAGGCCGGGTCGTGGTTGATGTCTCGCTGGTCGACGGCCCCGATGGTTCCGGACCGGACCATCATCCGGTCAAGGCGGGCGAACAGGCCGACGTAGTAGAACGGCATACCGATCATCGGGACGCTCGGCCGCAGCTCAAGGAGGTGTCGTCCGAGCTCGACGGCCGGAATCAAGCTCTCGCCTGCAGGAGGAAACGGAGCCAACGCGAGGTCAAGGTTCGGAATCGGCTGCCGCCAGCCCAGGACCAGCCTCGGTCCCTGAAGCTCGCCACCACGCTCAGGGTCCGGCACTCGGACGTCGATTCGCTCCCAGTCTAGGTCGGCGATCACGTGGTGAGTGGTGATGATGTAGCCGTGTCGGACGCCTGCGAGGCGCTCGCTCGGCACTACGACACAGAACGCCGTCCCGACCGCGGTTCTCTTCCCGGACGATCCGAAGTCACCGACCAGTTGGAGCGCGCACTGCATTAATCGCGGGCTGAGAGGCACGGCCCGATTCTTGCCGTTCTCCATCGCTCAAGCAACGTCTAATCAGCCCGCTCCTGGACTAACGCATTCGTCAGATTGTTGGCGGCGACGCGGGCTTGCGCTTCGGCGGCGACATCGCGCTCGCCCGGGTTGGGCGCCGCCGCCGGCAGCCGGCTTCCGCCTTCCACGATGGGGATTCGCTTGTGGCAGGCGATGTCGGCGCGAACGCTCACGATCACGTCGCAGGCCCGATCAGCCGCTCGATGGCGCTCCCGGGCGCATCCCCGCCGCGACGCGAAGCACATGGGTCAAGCGGTCGACCGACACCACGAGAACGTCGTGCTCGACCCGCTCGACGCCCCGCGCTCGAACGAGGCACATGACGCCAAGGGCGCCGCTGCGTGCCCACCTGCGCCGGCGTCGTGCCAGCCACGCCGCCTGCTCGTGGACCCGAGCGAGGTGGCGCGCGTCGTAGGTCCGAGTTTTGGTCTCGATCGCGACCGCGACACCGGTGGGCGCGATCGCCACCGAGTCGATGTCTCCCTGGCCTCGCCACCGCAGCGAGTGCCGAAGCCGCCACCCTTCCGCCTCGAGAGGGGCGAGCGCGCGCTGCACCTCGTCCTCTGAGCGGGCTCCGACTCGACTGCGATGGGCGAGCGAGAGCCAATGTCGAGCGTAGAGACCCAGCCCGACAGCGATGAGCAGCAGCACCCCAGCGAGCGCCGCCGCACCCGCGCCTGCGACCGCAATCCCGAGCAGCGTTGCAGCGGCGCTTCCGAGCCCCACCTTCCCGGCGCGCGACAGACGGCGGTATTGCTGCCGGCGGGCATAGTTCATCGGACGACATCCCACGAACACTCGATCGTCAAGCCGACGCGGATGGGGCCAGGCGGTTCCGCCCGTCCGGGTTCGCGATCCCCGATCATGGCCTGGTCACGAACGCAACTCGCTGCTGAGACCTCGTGCCATGTCGACATCGTGGCACCGCCCCCCGACACGACCAGCCCCGTCCGCGCCTCGCCCCGACGTGCGGGCGCGGCCTCGGTTAGTCCGAGACGACGGTTCCCGTCGCCTCATCGGCGCCCGGGGTGCGGAACGCCTTCGCGACCAGCTGAGCGTCCTCCGCGCGCGACTCGTAGTGCAGGTACTTCATCGTCGTCTGGATGTCGGCGTGCCCCATCCACTCCTGTACGCGCCGGATGTCGGCCTCGCGGATCATCCGGGTTCCGAACGTGTGCCTCAGGTCGTGAAACCTTAAGCGCCGCAAGCCCGCCGTTTCGAGCGCGATCTCGTACCGCGAGCTGATCGCGTCCGGGTTGAGCGGCATCCCGGATTCGCCGGCGAACACAAAGTCGTCATCGCCGGTGAATCGCTGGCGTTGCCCGGTCCGCGCCAGCGCCGAGGCGACGTCGGGTGCCATCGGTACCGACCTGACCTTCCCCGACTTCGGCGTCGTCAGCTTGCCGGCCGCGTAGCTCGCCCGGACTCGAATCGTCGAGGCGTCGAAGTCGACGTCGCGCCAGCGAAGCCCGAGCACCTCGCCGCGGCGCATGCCGGTGAACGCCGCGGTGAGGAAGATCGCCCCGTCGATCTCCGTCTTCGCGGCGCGGACGAGGCTCCAGATCTCCTCGGGGGAGAACACCTGGATGTCACCGCTGCTCCGCACGCGGTAGCGGTCGACGTTCTCGAGCGGGTTGCGCGGCAGGCCGTAGACCTTCACCGCGCGCCGGAGGATCGCGTGCATCAGCACCAACTGGTGGTTCTTGGTCTTATTGGAGAGCACCGACCGCGCCCTGCGCGACCCGGCCATGCCGGCGCGCCAGCGCTCGATCTCGCGCTCGGTGATCTCCTCGATCCGCATCGAGCCGAAGGCCGGCAGCAGGTGCGCGTTCAGCTGCGAGCGGTAGCCGCGAATCGTCGAGGGCTTGCAGCCGCGGTCCTGCTCGGCGTAGCGGAGGTACTCCTCGGCGGCCTCGGCGAACGTCGTGCCCGTCCGAGCGTTCGCCGGGGCGGTCGCGGCGCGCTGAGCATCCTCGAGCTGCCGATCACGCAGCCAGTCCTCGGCGCCGCGCTTCGTGTAATGGCCTTCGGGCGGACGTCCCCGGCCGGTCCAGACCGGACCGATCAGCTTTCGATGTTGGCCGCCGGAGGGGTCGCGGTACTGCGCGTACCAGACGGCACCGCGCTTGCGTTCGACCACCAGGACCTGTCCCGAACCCCATCGCATTCGGAGCCAAAGTCTACCGATGCTTGTTACACGGTTGTTACACCTTGCGTGCTCAACCAAAATGAGGCTAAGAAAAAAGCCCCGTTTCCGGGGCTTTTCTATAGCGGGGGCAGGATTCGAACCTGCGACCTTCGGGTTATGAGCCCGACGAGCTACCAGACTGCTCCACCCCGCGGCGGATACATATTGATAGCAAATCATCGTGGGATTCGCCAAAAAGCCAGTTGTTGGAGTGCGAATTTGGCGCTCGAGCTCGTCGCGCGAGCCAGCCAGCGCTCGCGGGCGCCGACCTGGAGAACACGAAGTCGTGATCAAGTTGGCACGAAGTCACGCGGAATCCGTCTAGATCCGGCACATCTTCTTGGGCAGTATCGAGCCAATGGCAACGCTTGGACAGAAGATCAACGCCGAGCGCAAGGCGCGCGCGATGATCAAGGAAAACGGACTTCCAGAGCCCGACCGTATCGAGTACGGCTTCACGTGCATCAGGGTCTTCTGGATCGAGCAGAATCTATGCGTCCGGATCGACATCGACGAGGCGCCGCCGGGCTACGAGCCAGCTCCATGGGAGATCCTGGGAGGCGCAGATGGATGAGCGGCAGGGTCGTCGCCGGACACGCGTGTTCGGCTTTCGCGCGCCTCGCTTCCGCGGCTCAGGCCGGGGGGCGCCGGTAGAGCACGACGTTGCGATCCAGTCGGCTCCCGGAGAAGCCCTGCGGCCGCCCGCCCTGGGCGTTCAGGTAGGAGAGCTTGCGGGAGATCGTGCCGAGCGAGCCGGGGAAGACGTGGTCGAGCATCCACGTCTGGAGGGCCACGCCGCCGTCGGCCGTAGCGAACAGGCGCAGGGCGCGCGCCTGTTGCGGGTAGTCGATCAGCGAAGCGGTTTCGAGCTGCCAATAACCGCCGGCAGGCGCAGGCCGGGGAGTTACCCGGTTGCGATGGGTGTGTCCGGCCAGAGTCGCGATCACGAACGGAGCATCGGCGAGCAGATCGAGGATCTGCTCGCCGCCGACCGAATCCGAAAGCGGCTGATGAGATACGACGATCACCCAGCGCCGACCGGCGGTGGAGATCTGGCCCGTGAGCCATTCCGTCTGGCCAGCGGCGACAACGCCGCCCGAGCCGCCGTCGCGGCGCGCGAGGTCGAGCACGAGCAGACGCAGGCCCGCCCCGACGTCTACGGTGTAGTCGAGGCGCGTCCCCTGGCTGGCAGCAACCCGGCTGGTCGAAGCCCGGAGCCGCGCAACGACCTCGGGGATCGACAGCTCGCGGCGCGCCGGATCGGCAGGCACAGGCACCGTCGGTCCCCCAATCGCTTGCGACAACAACTCACCCACGAGCACGGGGTCTGGCGGCCCGTCGGGCGAGGACTCACCACCCGACCCGCCCGGCTGCAAACGGAAGCCAGGCGGCAGCTTCAAGCCGACCGGCAGGTCCCACAGCGCCCGTCGGCCGACGGCGAGCGAGCGGGTCAACGGCGTCGGCACCAGCTCGCCCGCTACCAGCGCGTCGTGATCACCCAGGACCGGCAGGCAGGGAACGCCCAGACCGCGGCACGTAAAAGCGCGCACAGCATCCGTGAGCAGCCCCGAGTAGCGCGGCGCGTCGACATCGGGCCGGTAGTAGAACGGATCCGGGTCGGAAGCCAGCTGCACGCCGTAGTAGCCGTCGGGCCCGCTGCCAGGATGCACCAAACCGCCGCCGAGGACGGCGAGAGCGTGGGCGAGCTCGTTGCTCTGGACGTTGTCGATCAGGTCCCCACCCTGGATCACGACGTCCGGCCTCATGGCGCGGACGGCAGCGACGGCACCCGCCAGCACCTGAACGGTCAAGGCCTCCTGCGGGCGGAAAGTGGACTCGAACGGCGAACCGAGCCGGTTCAGGAAAGTCACGCGCGCCGGCGAGGAAGCGTCGAGCACGTGTGCGTCGGTCAGATGCGAGAGCGTCGCGAGCAAGCCGACGCCGGCAGACCGCGGACCGAGATCAAGTCGTTCCACAAGCCCTTCGCCGGGGCCGATCTGCAGCTGCCCGTCACCGAGCGGGTCCCCCCAAGTGGACCGCAACGTCGATCCCGAGCGCGCCGCTGCGATCCCGGCCGGCCCGGATCCGCTGGCGCCGCAACCAGACAGCGCTACCGCGCCGGCGCCGAGAGCGGCCGTGCGGAGGAACTGACGGCGTGTTCTGTGCATAGCTTAAGGCTGGAGTTGACGGTTAGACATGATCTCGATTGGCCCCGAGTTTCGTCTGTAGGAGGTCAAAATACTCGGAGCGCCCGCAAGGTTGCGGGATCGAGGCGCTTGCATCGCGCACGACAGGCGGCGTTGGGTTGTGACGGGCGATATGACCCCTGAGTTCATGACGACGCCAATCCTTCAACGACCGACTCGCGGGACGCTGCACGTGCCACCCACGCCACCGCGATTAGGGCGGCGACCGCCAGGCCTGCGAGGACAGCGAGAATCTCCCGTGTGCCGGCGCCAAGCGGGAGCGTGGCGTAGTTCTCCGCCAGACGGGAAAGCGCGGGGCCAAGCATCAGCCGCTCCAGAAGCACCCCCACCACCGCAGCCGGTACGACAATTGCCAGAGCCGCGCCAAGCAGGAGGCGCCAGACAGCACCCACGCCAGCACCACAGGCACGCAGAACCGCCACCGTCGAACGGCGCTCCTGCACGGTCAGCGCGCACGCCTGAATCAGCGCGTACAGGCATACAAGACCATCTACGACCGCGACCGCCAGCAGGATCGTGCGCAGGACATCCACCAGCGGAGCCCCGCGGGCGGTCGCGCCCGCGGCCACGGTCGGCTCCGCCCCCAGGCGGATCAGCGCCTCGTACACGTCCCCCTCGTTCCCGTCCGGCGCCACCAGCACCGCGATCTGCGAAGGCGCCGATGGATCGGCGCGCAGCAGAGTCTGCGCGCGGATGTACGCAACCCGGCCGTCGTGGTCGAGCGAGCTCACAACCCCCGCCACGCGTAGCCGCAGCTCCACCCCGCGCGAGAACGCAAGCGCCAGCACCGATCCAGGCCCCACCCCCAGAGCCTCGGCAAGGCCATCCCCCACCTCTGCCTCATCAGTTCCCCGCAGCCGCCGGCCGGCGACCAGCGGGGGAGCCTCGAACACCGAGTGGTTGCCACGATAGGCGATCACGTCGATTGTCTCGCCCAGATCGAACGAATCCGCCGCCTCGGTCTCATATCGCGGCGCGGCTGCCTGCACACCCGGGATCCTCCGCACCAATCCAGCCGCGGATGGTGGCAGGGACGCGGTCAGCTGGTAGCGCTTACCGAGCGCACCCGGATCGGTCTCAAGCGTCGACAGTTCGGAGGCGAGCATCAACATCAGCAGCACGAACGCGGTCGACAGACCCAGCGTCACGACGGTCGCCACCAGCCGCGCCCGGCGCGCACCAACCAACCGCGCGCCGAGCACCCCCAACCCGCCGCCGCCGAAGGACCGCGAGCGCCCCCGGCTGGCAGCGTCCTGGGGACTGTCCAGGTCGAGAGCTTGCCGCTGGCGACGCCCGCGGCGCCCCCGGCCGCCAACCGACGATCCGACGTCCGCCCCTCGCAAAAGGCCCACAAGCGACCCTCCAGCCGCCCTCCAAGCGGGCCACGCTGCGCCCAGCGCGGGGATCAGCACGCCGGCCAGCCACGCCAACCCCAGCGGCAGCGCCAGCGCGCCTCCGGGCGTGGGCTCGTTCAGCAGCGTCAGCAGCCGCCCGGAGGACGACCACGTCGCCAGCGCCCCCACAGCCACGCCCGCAGAGCAGAACGGGACCGCCACCAGCAGGCCTTCGATCGCCTGCGCCAGCGTTTCGTGTAGCCTCGTCGCCCCGACCGCACGGCGGACGCCGATCGCTCCAAGTCGCCGCTGCACCTCTGCGCGCGCTGACGCAGCAAGCATCACGCCAGCGGTCACCAGCGCGATCACGGAGAGCGCGACCAGCAGGTCGATCACGATGCCTGCCGCCTGATCGAGCAGCACCCGCAACCCCGACTGGGTCTCGAAACGGATGTCATGCAAACCGAAGCTCGTAAAGCGCGCTTGAACCAGGACCTCGTTGAGGTAAAACGGGTTGCGCAGCCAGATCTCCGCTAGGTTCACTTGCGGGTCGCGCTCGCGCCCGAACTGCGCATCGAGCGCGGGGCGAGACAGGTAGATGCGAGGTTTCGCGAGCGGAAACCCCACGTCATCGGGCGACTCCGCCAACCCGACAACACGTTCGGGCCCCACGCCGCCTACGTACAGCGTGTCGCCCGGACGGATCCCCCAAGCGGACGCGAACGCCCGCTCCACGAGCACCTCCGCGCCGCGATCGGCCAGGTTCCGGCCCGCCACCACCGCGTAACCGCGCAAACGCCCCGGAGCGTTGAGCACCTCGGCCACCGCATCCCCGCGCTGGCGCCCATCGAAACCGATCCCGACGTTCGTGACCTCGAACCGCAACGAGTAGCGCGCCACGTCGGGCAGCGCGCGGATCCGCCTGGCCACGGTCAGCTCCGACTGCGGGTCAAAGCGAACGATCACGTCCGGCAGCCCCGCAACTCGCGCCGCTCGATCAAAGCCGGTCCCGAGGCCGTAGCCGACGACCACGGCGGCGGACAGCATCGCCGCTGCCAGCGCGATCCCCATGCCGCTAAGCAGCGCTCGCCGGCGGCGCAGCCGCAAACCCTGGCACGCCTGACGGAATGCAGCGGCCAGCGCTCTCACCCGCGCACCCCCACCAGCGCCCGCACCCCCACCAGCGCCCCCACCTCCAGCAGCGCCCACGCTCCCCGGCGCATCACCGTCACTCCCCCCTCACCCCGTGGTCCTCCACATGCGCCGTCAGCCGCCCCCCATCCAGGAACAGCACCCGGTCGGCGATCGCGGCGGCATCGACCTCGTGCGTCACGATCACGACCGCGCGACCGCGCAGGCCACGCAGCAACTCGAGCACCGCCGCCCCGTTCTCGGCGTCGAGGCTGCCGGTCGGCTCGTCGGCGAGCACCAGCTCAGGCCCGTTGACAAGCGCGCGCGCCAGCGCGAAGCGCTGCTGCTCACCGCCGGACAGCTCGTGCGGCACGTGGCCTGCGACCTCGCGCAACCCGAGTTGGTCGATCAGCTCCGCCGCCCGCCGCGCGCCCCCCGCGGGCGCCCCCGGCAGACGCGTCGCGAGCAGCACATTCTCGGCCCCGGACAGCTCCTCGATCAGCTGGAACTGCTGGAAGACAAAGCCGATGTGGCGCAAGCGGATGCGCGCCAGCCGACCACTCCCCCGCGTCCCGAGCGGCCCGCCGCCCCGGCCCGTGAGCCGCTCGCCGGCGACGGTGATCGAGCCTGCCTCCGGCGAATCGAGACCGCCGAGCAGGTGCAGCAACGACGACTTGCCGCTACCTGAACGCCCCAGCACCGCCACCACCTCGTCGGCCGCGACCGACAGGCTGACGCCGTCGAGCAGGCGCCGCGCCGCCCTGCCGGACCCCACCGTCTTCACCAGACCATCAGCCCGCAGCACCGGCATGCCCCACCGCCTACCAGACCGTGAAGAACAGCAGTTCCACTGCCAGCGCCTGCAGCGCCAGCAGGAGCAGGATCGGCCGCAGCCGGACTACGGGCACGGCCGCGGCCGCCGCCACGCAAGCGAGCGGCGTGAACGGCAGCCAGACCCGTTCGGTCTCCCCGCCGGTCGTGCCCTGCAGCGCCGCGACCAGCACCAGTGCCCAGGTCGCGACCGCAGCGCCGTCGCCGGCACCGAGCGCCCGCAGCGCGAACCACGTGATCGGCAGTCCGAGCATCGCCGCCCACGCCACCGGCGAGCCGAACACCCAGAACGCGTAAGGCCGGTAGCGGAAGGTGCCATGGAAGTAGATGTTCGCGGTCGCTCGCAGCGCGCTCAACGGGTCGTAGCCGAACGCGACGAACAACGCGAGATTGAACGCCGCGATCGCCACTGCCGCCACCAGGCCGACGCGCAGGCCGGCCCGCCAGCCGTCGCGGCGCGCTACCACCAGCGCCGACCACGCCGGGATCGCCAGCAGCAGCCAGGAGAAGAACGCCGCCAGCGCGGCGGCGGCGGCGCCGGCGATCAGGGTCGCGCCCCGCGGCCTGACAAGCAGACACGCGCCGACCATGCCGAGCGCGGCGAACGCGTAGTCGGCCGAGGTGACTCCGAACAGCAGGATCGATGGTGAGAAAGACGTCAACATCCCGGCGATCCTTCCCCCCTGCTCGCATCCCAGCACGCGACCGAGGTCGTAGGCGAGCGGCGCCGTCAGGGCGCCGACACCGATGCAGAGCGCCGCCATCCCGCCGGCGCTGCGGACCCCGAGCAGATCGAGAGCGATCAGGGGCCCAGGCGGGTTGCCCTGGGCGTGGGACGGGAGGTACGGGAACACCGACGCGAAGTTCCCCAGGTAGTAACGGATTCCGTGGATCAGAGCGGGTAGGCCGGTCAGATACTCGTAAGCGCCCTCGACCGACCCGCGCCGTCCCGTCGCGAACACTGCCCACCACCCGCGCGCACCCTCGTGCGCGAGATTCAGCGACAGCCCGAGCGCCAGCGCCAGCAGATACATGCACGCCGCGTACCGCGCACCGGCGGGGACCCGAGCCACGATCGCCGGCGCGATCGCCAGAGCGCCGGCGATCGTGAGCACCGAAACGGCCACGAGCGGGTTGACGCGCGGGCCCCAATACATCACGAACGGCGGCAGCGGCAGGCCCAACTGGCCGCCGGTCGCCTTGATCGTGAGGCCGGCAGCGATTACGGCCCCGGTGGCGCCCAGGCCCGCCCAGGGCAGTGCTGCGGCGATCCACAGCCGCGTCCGCGCCGCTCGCGGCCGCTCAAGCTCGGTTGTGCTCACACCGGAGATGTTCCCGCAGGCGAGCGCCGGCGCTTCCATACGCGTAACGCGTAGATGACGGCGGACGAGACGAACAGCGAGAGGGTGATCAGCAGCCAGTTGCGCAGGTAGCCGCTCGGGTGATGGCCGGTCGCGCTGAGATAGCCGGGGCCGGCGGGGCCGAGAATCAGCGGGAAGTAGATCAGCAGCAGCAACCCGGAGATCAACGCCGGCGCGCGCACGTGGTTGACAAGCGGGACGTGAGCGTGATCAAGCGGATCGCCGCCCGGCAGGTGGAGATCAACGCGACGCAGGAAGCCGTGCCCAGCGGCGTCGATCACCGAGTAGGCTGGCAGCAGGACGAGGTCGTGCAGGACTGCCGCAGCGAGGAACCATACCGGCCCAGTTGACCCAGTGCTTCTGGCCGAGCAGTTGCACGATCGTGTAGGCGACAATCGCGAACGCGACGATGTGCGCGAGCAGATGCAGCGGACTCGCGCCGTAGCGGCGCTTGAAGTGGCCGAGGATCGCGGTCATGCGGGCTCGAAGCTGATGCTGCCTACCCACTTGGTGCTTCGCGTTCGCGCGTGAGACGGGCGTGCCCGCGAGCGCCCTGCGGTATCACAATGTGTACGGCCCGCGAATGCCTCGCGACACGCCGTATGCAGGGGTGGCGTCGATCTTCGCGAGCCAGATCGCTGCGGGGCAGGCGCCCAGGGTGTTCGAAGACGGCCGGCAGCTGCGCGACTTCGTGCACGTGCGTGACGTGGCGCGCGCAACGTGCTGGCGCTGACGTGCGAGCAGGCGGTCGCGGGGGCGTTCAACGTGGCGAGCGGACAGCCCCGCAGCGTTGGGGAGATGGCACAAGCGCTGTGTCTCGCCGCCGGCCCCGCGGGGCCGGCCCCCGCGGTCACCGGGGAGTACCGGCTCGGCGATGTCCGGCACGTGTTCGCGAGCGCGCAGCGCGCCGCCGACCGGCTGGGGTTCGTGGCACGCGAGGACTTCCTCGCCGGAATGGCCGAGTTCGCGCGGGCGCCGCTGGGGCGGGCGGTATAGGTGCCGTCGTTGACGGGGATCGCGTTGCTGGTGATCGCGAAGGCCCCGCTGCCCGGCGCCGCGAAGACGCGATTGTGCCCGCCGTGCACACCCGAGCAGGCGGCAGCGCTGGCGCAGGCGGCACTGCTCGACACGCTCGAGGTCGTGGCGCGCACGCCGGCGGCCCGCCGCGTGCTCGTGTTCGACGGCGGCGGCGCGCAGGACTTTGAGGGCGTCGGCGAGCGTTGGCGGCCACCCGGGTTCGAGTTGATCGCACAGCGGGGCGACGGGCTCGCGGAGCGGCTCGCAGCGGCCTTCGAGGATGTCGGGCAGCCAGCGCTGCTGGTCGGTATGGACACGCCACAGCTGACTGAGGAGCTGCTGCTGGACGGGATCGCGGCGCTTGCGCGACCCGAGGTTGGCGCGGTGCTGGGCCCAGCGCTGGACGGTGGCTACTGGAGCGTCGGCCTCAAGCGGCCCGACCGCGAGGTGTTCGCGGCATTCCGATGAGCGAGCCGTTCACCTGCGCGGCGCAGCGTGCGCGGACCGGGCGGCTGGGACTGAGGCTGCACGAGCAGCCGCACCTGTTGGATTTCGAGACATTCGACGATGCGCGCGCGATCGCATGGCAGGCACCGGGGACGCGCTTAGCGGCAGCGCTGGGGGCGGTCGATGGGGCGCTCGCGGCGGTCGACGAGCGCGGAGAGCTGACGGCGTGATCCGCCACCCGCTGGCGCTCTACGGCGACGGGTTGCGCGCGGGTAGCCGACGCGGCGCCGCCATCACCGTGCGCTTGAGCGACGGCAGCGCCGCGCCGCTAGCGTTCGAGCGCTATCTTGGGCCGGCGGACGCCACCGACGTATCGCTGCTGGACGGCGTTCGCGGTCCGGTGCTACACGCTGGCAGGCCGGCGGCCGCTGGTTCGCGCGCCTGCGCGTCGATGCAGAGGCTTGACGAGGACGTTGCAAAGCCAGCACGAACGCGTCTAGATCGGTCACGCGATCGAGCGGATCATTGCGCTCATGGCTCCGATCGACAACAAGCAAAGAGCAGAGCAGCGGATGCGGGAGCTGCTCGACAACGCCGGGCTGCCCGCGCCCGACGAAGTGCAGTACGGCCACCAAAGCATCAGGATGCTGTGGCACGACCGCAAAGTGGCGGTGATCGTCGACGTCAGCGAGTTCGACGAGATCGACGGCAATGAGGGCTACCTGCCCGATGGCATCGCCGCCTGAGCACGGCGCCCGACACATGGGAGTCGACTCGAACTACGCTCGCTACCTGGTCGGTAGTGAATGTGGTTGGAGTCGACCTTGGACCTTTGGATCGCCTCAGATGGCGCGGGCGCGCTACTGGCCGGCTTTGGCGCGGTACCGGGCGACCGCTAACGGCGCGAACACCGCGGTGATGACGAACGACCAGAGGAAAGCCTCCCACACGTAGTTCTTCGTCGGGGCGCCGATCCACAACGCGCGCATCGCGTCGACAACGATCGTGAACGGGTTGACCTCCGCGAACTTCTGTAGGACAGGCGGCATTGTCTGAACCGGGACGAACGCGGAGGAGATGAACGTCAGCGGGAACACGGCGATGAAACCGACGGAGTTGGCGGCCTCGGTAGTGCGTGCGATCAGCCCGACGAGTGCGAAGAACCAGGAGAACGAGTAGCCGAAGACCAACAGCAGCACCACCCCGAGGATCGCGCGAAGGAAGCTCGTGTGGAACACGAAGCCGATCAGCAGGCCAGTGATCACCAGCACGGTCATCGACAACGCGTTGGTGACGATGTCCGAAAGCGTCCGCCCGGCGAGCACCGCCGAACGCGCCATCGGCAGCGAGCGGAAACGATCGATCAGGCCCTTGTGCACGTCCTCGTTGAGGCCGATCGCAGTCACGAAACCACCGAACGCGATGTTTTGGACAATGATGCCGGGGATCAGATAGTCGACATACGAGTAACCAGGAGTGCTGATCGCGCCGCCGAACACGTAACGAAACAACAGCACGAACATGATCGGCTGCACCGTGAACGCAAGAAGCAGGTCAGGCGCGCGCGGGAGCCGCACGAGGTTGCGCTCGGCGATGATCAGCGTGTCTGTTACAAGGCGTCTCATCGCGCGTCGCCTCCGCACCCGAGCCGTTCGCTTTGGCCGTCGGCGACGTGGCCGTCTCGGGACGGCCCGCCTTTGCGCTTGTCGCCGCGGCGCTTGCCCCTGCCGCGCTTCTTCCCGTCCCCTGCGCTCCCCTGCGATTCGTCGGCGGCGCTGGGCTCGGCGGCATGACCGGTCAGGGTCAGGAACACGTCGTCGAGCGTCGGCCGGCGCAGGGCGAGGTCGTCAACGCCGACGCCCGCATCGCTCAGCAGCCGCACAGCCTCGACGATCGCGCCCTGGCGGGCGCGCAAGCTAACGCGAATCACTCCATCCTGGACGATCGGCTTCTCATCCGCCATCGGCGCCAGCGCACTGATCGCCACCGCCACGTCGGCGCCCTCGTCGAGGTGCACCTCGAGGCGCTCGCCGCCGAGGCGGTCCTTGAGCTGATCGGATGTCCCCCGGGCGATCACGCGGCCTTGATCGATCACCGCGATCGTGTTCGCGAGACGATCCGCCTCGTCGAGGTACTGGGTCGTCAGCAGCACCGTCGTGCCGTCGGCGACGAGCCCCTCGATCACCTCCCACAGACTCAGCCGGCTACGTGGGTCGAGACCGGTCGTGGGCTCATCCAGGAACAGCACCGGCGGCCTGGCAACCAACGCGGCAGCCAGGTCGAGGCGGCGCCGCATACCACCCGAATAGGTCTTGGTAACCCTGCTCGCGGCGTCGGTCAGGTCGAAGCGCCACAGCAGCTCGCTGCCGCGTCTGGTCGCCTCGGCACGCGGGAACCCATAGAGCCTTCCCACCATGGTCAGGTTCTCCAGCCCGGTCAGGTTCTCATCCACCGCCGCGTACTGACCGGCAAGTCCGATCTTGGAGCGCAAGGCGACGGCATCGCGCACCACGTCGAGACCGACCACGCTGGCCGTGCCGCCATCGGGCGTCAGCAGGGTGGTCAGGACCCGGACCATCGTGGTCTTGCCGGCGCCGTTGGGGCCGAGCAGTCCGAGCACGGTGGCGCGTTCGACGTCGAGATCGACGCCGGCGAGCGCGTGCACGGCACCAAACGACTTGGTGATGCCTCTTGCGCTGATCGCCATCGACGGATGCGCCATCGACCGATCCGGAGACCCGGATCCGGAGGCAGCGCCGCGCGCACTCGAGATGTTCGGCCCCGGCGTCACGTCGAAGACAGTACGTGATCGCCCCGCCACTGATCGCCGGTCAAAGCTGCGGCGAGGCCCGGCGTGCTGCGCGGGCCTGCTCCGTCCGGTGCCTGCCCGATGATTGCGTCGTGAACGGCAAGAACCAGAGGTCATCGGCGCTGAGGCTCGACGGCTGACAAGCGGGGAGGTTGATTGAGTGTGTGGCGATGCACAGAGCGCAGCGATCGATCCACGAGGATGAGATGCTCACTGCGATCGTCGACATCGGCACCAATTCCTCGCGCCTGTTGATCGCCGAGGTGCGCGGCGGGCGGATCGTGACCGAGCTCGAGCGCCAGACTCGGGTGACCCGGCTGGGCGCCGGGGTCGACGCTGCCGGCGTACTGCGAGAGGACGCGATCGCGCGAGTCTTCGCGGTGGTCGGTGAGTACCGCGCGCGCATCGATTCGCTGGGGGCTGCGGCGCACGCAGTGCTCACGAGCGCGGTTCGAGACGCGGCCAACGGCCGCGAGTTCAGCGAGCGCCTCGCGCGGCGCTACGGTCTCGATGCGCACGTGCTCAGCGGCGACGAGGAAGCGAGGCTTACCTACCTCGGCGCCACCAGCGACCGCTCAGCCGCCGACAGCGCCGGCACCACGCTGGTGATCGACATCGGCGGTGGCTCGACCGAGTTGATCCTCGGCACCGGCGCCGAGATCGACTTTCACGTCTCGACGCAGGCTGGCGTCGTACGTCAGAGCGAGCGCCACATCCGCCACGATCCGCCCACCGACCAAGAGCTCGCCGCCGTTGGGCAGGATGTGCGCGCCTTGTTCGAAGCCGCAGTCGGGGCAGGCCGCCGCGCCGGCGTGGCGCGCGCCGTCGCGGTCGCAGGCACACCCACTTCGCTGGCTGCGATCGCGCAGTCGCTGGATCCCTACGACCCCAGCCGCACGCACGGATACGTGCTGAGCAGCGCCGAGCGAGACGCGATCTTCGAGCACTTGCGCCGGATGACGCTCGATCAGCGCCAGAAGGTGAAGGGACTGCAGCCCGCGCGCGCGAGCGTGATCCTGCCCGGGATCGTAATCCTCGCCGAGCTCATGGAGCTGTTCGGCCTCGACCGCATCGAGGTCTCAGAGCACGACATCCTGCGTGGCGCAGCGATGGTTCTGTCAGCGACACAGCAGCCGCCCGCCCCAAGCTCGTAGTCAACGCACACGAGAGTTATGACGGTTGGATGGCCAGCGAACGATCAAGCGACAGGGGGTGAGCAAGAAGGCGCTAGCGCGAGCGTCTGGCTTGCTCCAATTCGCACATGGACGAATATCCAATTGCTGACAGTCCGTCAACTCATGGATAATGGTTGCGGGTCGCGGCTCGCTTGCTTGCCGAAACCTACACATACATAGACTCGGGCGAAGCCGCAGACATCGGCGCCTCCCGCCGCCCGGGTCACATAAAACGGCCCCGTTCGGCACGTACCCCCTGCCCGTCCCGATTGGGCCAGATCGGATCGGATGCCGCCCGCACTGGCGGGCGGCTTCCGCTCTTCTCGGGCTGTCTCGTTGTTGCACTGTTCGCCCACTCGCGACCGGCCCTCGCGACCGGCCCTCGCGACCGGCCCTCGATACCGCTACCGGCCCTCGCTACCAGTGGCCCTTCGAAAGCGACCTCAGGCGAGGTTCGCCTTGCGGGGGTAAGCGACGGCCGGATCGGTCAGCACATTGATCAGCGCCGGCTTGCCCGAGTCGAGCGACCGCTCCCACGCGCCGCGCAGTCCGGCGGGTTCCCGCACGAGCTCACCGTGGCCGCCCAACGCCTCGACCACCAGGTCGTACCGCGTCTCGGGCCGCAGATCGGCGATCACCGAATAGCCGTAGACGAACTCCATCGGGTGCTTTTCAAGCGCCCAGATGCCGTTGTTCCCGACCACGCCGACGACCGCCACGCCGTGGCGCGCGAGCGTGTCGAAATCCATCCCGGAGAATCCGAATGCACCGTCACCAAGCAGCAGCACGACCTGGCGTTGCGGATGAGCGAGCTTCGACGCGAGCGCGTAACCCGGACCCGAGCCGAGGCAGCCGTACGGTCCCGGGTCCAGCCAGCAGCCGGGTTCGAAGGAGTCGATCAGACGGCCTGCGAACGACGCAAAATCACCGCCGTCGCAGACGACGATCGCGTCGCGGTCAAGCAGCGGCACAAGCTCGGCGTAGACACGCATCGGATGCATCGGCAGGCGCGGATCGCGTAGACCCTCCGCCTCCTGCGCCCGCCCCGCCTGCTCCGCGGCGCGCAACGTCTGCAGCCAGGCCGCCCGCGCCGGGACGGCGCCCGAGGCGGCCACTCCGAGCCCAGCAAGCGTGGCGCGGAGTCCGCCGTAAAGCTCCGCCGCGACCGCGCGCGGATGTGCTCGCAGCGGCTCCGCGGCGTCGATCACGATGATTCCCGTATCGACGCCGAACGCTTCGCCGAACGCCAGCCTGAAATCCAGTGCAGCGCCGATTACCAGCGCAACGTCGGCGCCGCGCAGACCGGTGGCACGCGCGCGTGAGAAGAACAGCTCGTGATCAGCCGGCAGGCAGCCCCGACCGAGGCCGTTGAGGAACACCGGTATTCGAAGCTCCTGTGCGAGCGCTTGCAGCTGCTGCTCACCGCGCCCCCAGTAGAGACCGGTTCCGGCCATGATCACCGGGCGCTCGGCGACGCGCAGCAGAGCTGCCGCGCGGTCGATCTCGACGCGCGGCGCGGCTGGCGCTTTCCAAGGCTCGTGCGGCGCCGGTGGCAGCGTTGCGTCGGCCGCCATGCTGAACACGTGATCCAGTGGAAAATCAAGGAAAGTGGGGCCGAAATGGGGCGTCAGTGCGGCCGCCACCGCCTCGTCGACCAGCCCGGGGATCTCGGCGGTGGAGCCTGGGGTCGCAGCTAGCTTGACCAGTGGCCTGACGAGCGGGACGTGATCGAGCTCCTGCAGCGAGCCCTGACCCCAGCGCCACGCGGGCGCGCGACCGCCAAGCACGAGCATCGGCGACTGGTTCTGGCTGGCCGAGGCGATCGCGCTGATCCCGTTGGTCACGCCCGGCCCAGCGGTGAGCGCGCAGACGCCGATCGAGCGTGTCACCTTCGCCCATCCTTCGGCCGCGAACGCCGCCGTCTGCTCGTGGCGCACGTCGATCAGGTCGATGCCTTCGGTGCGGCACCCGTCATACAGCGAGAACAGGTGGCCGCCGGACAGAGTGAACAGCTTCGTCACGCCGGCGGCGCGCAGCCGGCGCGCGATCAGCCGGCCGCCGTGGAACTCGGACCCGTTCTCCACCACGAAACCCACCGTAACACGGCACCGGCGCGTCATGTGAACCATTCCAATCCGCGCAGCTCCGAGCAACCCCAGCCAGATCCTCGCCGCCTCGAGCAACGCCTAGGCGGCGACCGTCTTCAATCTTGATCGATTGCTGAGGACGCTGCGCGAACGCGTAGCGCGTTCAGCACGGCGCCGCATAGGATGATCAGCGCCAGCGCGTAGAACCAGCCGAGCACGATCAACACGAACACGATCGTCGTGCCGAAGCGTGCGATCGTCGAGATGCTCGTCAGGTAGATCGGGAACGCGTAATCGACGGCTCCAATCGCGAGGGTCGCCGCAACCGCGCCCGGATACACAGCGCGCCACGGGACAGCCAGGTTGGGCACGCTCAGGTAGATCGCGGTCAGGCAGGCGAACACGAGCACCATACTCGCCCCTAACGAGAGAGCGTAGACGAGATCGTTGACGTGCTTGAGATCGAGCGGCAGCACGTGGGCACTGGTCTTGAGGATCGACTGGACGGTGGGGCCGGCGACGGTGCTGACCATGAACAGCAGCACGACGCCGACCATCACCAAGCCAAAGCGCTTTTGCGACAGCCATGGCCGCGAGGGGCAGCCGTAGATGCGGCCGAATGACGTGTCGAGCGCGCCCCAGAACGAGGACGCCAGCCACAGGCTTGCGATCAGCGCGAGCACGCCCGTGCTCGTGGTCGAGTCCTTGACCTGGCGCAGCAAGGCGTTGAGCGTGTGCTCGGTGGTGCCTGGAAACACTTGGCGGAGATCGACCAGCACCGACTGCATGATCGCGTGACTCGATAGCACCTGCCCGGCGATGAACAGCCCGAGCAGCGCGACCGGGACGATCCCGAGCAGCATGTTGTAGGCGAGCATCGCCGATAGTCCGGTGATGTTCGCGTTCATCGCGAGGCGCCAGAAGCGCAGCCAGACGGCCCGGGCGCGTGCGCCTGCGCCCCGAGCGCCTGCGCTCACGCGAGCACCGGGCCCGCGGCGGACTCGGCAACCGCCCGAATCGCGACGCCGAGCGAATCGTGCATGAACGGGAGTCTGACAGCGAGGGTGGCTGGCAGCGGACCGCCGCCGGGCGCCTGAGGAGGCCCGCTGAGGGCCGGCGTGCGCGGAGTCCGCCGGCTGGCCGCTGCGGCTCACTCAGCCAGCCGGCGTGCGCGGAGTCCGCCGGCCGGCCGCGCTGCAGCTCAGCTGCTCTTCACGCGCGCGGCTTCGCGCAGCGCGCTGAGCGCCGAGAACGCTGTTGCATCGCTGACGGCTCCGAGGCCCTGGAACCAGTTGGGACCAAGCCGGATCGCCGGACCGGTGCTGACTCCGACTGCGTCAAGCTCGCGTGCCGTGGCCAGCAATGGCTCATCCCAGCTTGGATCCGCAGCCGCGTCGAGGCATTCCCTGATGTTCAACCCGGCTGCGCGGGCCGCCTCGGTCAGCACGACCCGGGTGTCGATGTCGTAGCCGCCGCAGAAGGCCAGCCTGGAGGCCGCGAGCGCGAAGCGGCCGCCTGCGCCGTGACCTGCGGCGAAAGCCGCGGCGCGCCGAGCGGGCATGAACTCAGCGCCGAAGCGCTCGGGCACGATCAGCGGCAGCCTCAGCAAGTCGGCCTCGCGTGTCGAGCGCGCGAGCAACTCGGCGGTGGCCAGCGCGCCACGACGGCGCGCACGCTCGAGCTGGGCGGTCGGCACCCACGTCACCTGACCAAAAGCGCGCTCGATCCGCTCGGCAGCCAGATACGAGGCCGGACAGCCGAGCTCGAAGAAGAAAATGGCGCGCGCCGCAGACGCCACGGTTGACGGTATGATCGCCGCCGGCGCTCCGGTCTCGGGGGCCCCAGCGTCAGCCGGCGGCACGAGTCGCAGCGGCGCCCGTGGCTCTCCCGTGTTGCCAGGCGGGCGTGACCGCGCCTGACGCCGGCGCGGGTCAGGAGCCGGCGAACCTTCCTTCCGGCGCTCCGAGAGGTGAATAACCTCGCCCATAGGCCTTTAAACGACGGATCCGTGACTCGCTTGCGGCTAACGGGCCGTTACTAGTACAAACGTCCTCTTGTGCCGCCCGTTGGTGGGTTAGACCGAAGTTCCCCTTGGGGGGGGAAATTTCGGGTTAGACTCGAAGTTGGTAGGCACGTAAGTCCGATCGGGAGTGACAAACCATGCCCCAAGCCCCACCGCCGAAGAGGCACCCCTACGACCAATGGTCCCCGGACGCCAGAGCACTGGATCTAGTCGGCGACAAGTGGACGCTGCTGATCGTTCGCGACCTGGCATCGGGACCGCGCCGTTTCGTTGAGCTGCAGCGGGTATTGCCGGGGATCTCGACCGAACAGCTGCGCTCGCGACTGAACCGGATGGTCGCGGAGGGCATGTTGACGCGCAAGCGCTACCGCGAGGTTCCACCCCGCGTCGACTACGAGCTGACGCCGCGAGCACGTGAGCTGATGCCGATTCTCGGCGAGCTGGCGCGCTGGGGATATGAATGGACCTGGAGTGCGCCGCGATCTTCGGAGAGCGTCGACCTCGGCGCGATCTTCAGGCTGTCACCCGGGCTGGTGGACCCGAAGGGCGCCCACGGCAAGATCGGTCTGACCGTGACCGACGGCAACCGCGAAGGTGGTGCGGCAACCTACACGGTGACGCTGTCCGGCGACCACACCCACATCTCGGAGGCCGCCGATCAGCAGCCTGATGCGGTCGTCTCGGGTGATACGGCCAGCTGGATCGCCGCTTTCGCGCCCACGCACAACCGCGGCGGTCTACAGATCGACGGCGACCCGCGTCTAGTGGATCAGCTGATCGACATGCTCGCGCTGGGCAGCTCGCACGAACAGGCCGCCAGCAATACGGCCCACGCCGCGGTCGCATAGCTGGGCCGCGGCCAGCGACAGCGCAGCCGGCGCGCGGCCCGGCGAGCGCAGCCCGAGGCCCCGTTGAGTCGCGAGAGCCCGGCGCGCGCCGCCGCAGGGCGCGCGCCGCGAGTCGCGGTCGCGCAGAAATGGGATGGATACCCGGGGCGGGAATCGAACCCGCAACGCCCTTGCGGGCAGCGCTTTTTAAGAGCGCCGACTTTGCCTGTTTGTCCACCCGGGCTCACGGTGATCTTAGAAGCCCTCCCGCGGCGCCGCACGCCCGGTGTCCGGCGCGCCGGATCGGCGTCTCGCGCGCGCGGAGTTGCGCGAGCGACAGATTCCCCCCGTGCGACCGCAACTAACGCGCTGCTACGGTGTCTAGAGGCCCGAGGAAGATCAGCACATCCGGATGGAAGTCTCCGCAATCAAGCTCTCCGGAGGGACCGGCCTTCACGGGCGCGCTCCCTTTCTCCGGCTACAGTCGGACGAGCGACTCGTCGCGCTCGCGCGCCGCGGCAACCCGGCCGCGTTCGAGCTGCTTGTCGGTCGCTACCAGACGCGGCTGCTGGCGTTCTGCCGTCACATGCTGGGGTCGCGCGAGGACGCCGAGGACGTTCTGCAGGAGGTCTTCGCCGCCGCCTACAACGCGATGCTCAGCGACGACCGGGCGATCAACCTCCGTCCATGGCTGTACAGGATCGCCCGCAACCGCTGCCTCAACCAGCTGCGCAAGGCGCAGGCGGTCGGCGTCGACTCGATGGACATCCACCTCTCGAACTTCGGCGCGACCACGGCCGACCAGGTCCACGAGCGCGAGGACTTCCGGGAGCTCGTAAGCGACATCGCCCAGCTGCCCGAGACACAGCGCACCGCGCTCGTGCTGCGCGAGATGGACGCGCTCTCCTACGAGCAGATCGCGGAGGCGATGGATACAACGATCCCGAGCGTCAAGTCGCTGCTGGTCCGCGCACGCGTGTCGCTCGCGGAGGCGGCCGAAGCGCGCATGCTGATGTGCGAGGAGGTACGCTCGGAGCTCGGCGCTGTCGCCGAGGGCCTGCTCCGCAAGCCGACGCCGCCGGTTCGCCGTCACTTGAAGTCCTGCGGGCGCTGCGACGCGTTCCAGTCCCAGCTCAAGCAGACCAACAAGGCACTCGCCGCGATCATGCCGATCGGGCCGCTGATGGTGCTGCGACAGTTCGCGTTCACGCACCTATCGCACTCGGCCGGGTCGAGCGCGACCGCCGCCGGATCGGGAGCCGGCACCGCCGGAACGTCTGCAGCCGGCACGACCGTAGCCGGCGCCACGGTCGCCGCCGGAACGGGCCTCGCGGTCGGTTCCGGTACCGGCGGCCTGGTCTCCGCCGGCGTCGGCGCGCTGGCGACCAAGGCGTTCGCGGGGCTGGCCGCAGCCGCGCTCGTGACCGCCGGCGCCGTCGCGGTCGACCACGTTGCTCACGCCCCGCACGCGCCCAAGCCGGCCTCGATCCAACACGTTGAGGCAGCGGTGGCGCAACCGCTCGACAGCGGCGTCGCGCAGGCCAGCTCGGACACCGTCGCGATCGCTGCGCCAATCGCGCAGCTGCCACGCTCGAGGACGCCGATCGGCGCCACCACGAAGGTCAAGAAGGCGGCCGCGAACAAGGCGGCGCGCCTCGCGGCGCTCAGCACCGCGACCCAGACGACGACGCCCGCCGCGACCGCGACAACCCCGGCGAGGACCAGGCCGACCGCCAGGACCACCACCCCGACCACCACCCCGACGACGACCACCACCACGCCTCCGACCACCGCCCCACCCGGACGGGTCGACACGACTCCGATCCCGACGGTGCTGCCGACCGGCGCCACCACTACCCCGAGCACGACCACGACGCCGGCGAGCACCACGCCGACCACACCCACACCGGACCCCACCACGACCACGCCGACCACACCCACACCGGACCCCACCACGACCACGCCGACGAGCACCACGCCGGACCCCACCACGACCACGCCGACGAGCACCACGCCGAGCGCAACCACCCCGACGAGCCCGCCCACAGGCGGCAGCGGCGGCCCGACGAGCACCACTTCGGGCACCGCCGCGGCACCCTCGAGCAGCGGCTCCTAAGCAGCCTAAGAGCCGCCGCGATAAGCGGCAAGCAGTCGCTCGAGGTAGCGCTCCTCGCCAAAGCGCTCTCGCGCCGCTGCCAGCGCCTGCTCCCCGCGTCGCCGGCGAGCTTCTGGGTCGCTCCACAGCGCCCCCAGCGCCCGCGCCCACGCATCGGCGTCGCCGGCGGGCAGCGCACAGCCCGCACCGACCAGCTCCGGCAGCCCGCCGAGATCGCTGACCAGCGTCGGCACCCCCGCCGCCAGCGCATCGAGCGCCGAGTAGGGACACACCTCCTCCCAGCGCGAGGGCACGAGGACCGCCGCCGCCCCAGCCCGCGCTGCGGCCAGCTCGTCAGCTGACAACCAGCCCGCGAAGCGCACATCGGCGCCAGCGGCCAGCGCGCGGAGGCGGGCCTCGTCGGGTCCCTCGCCGGCGACCAGTAACGGCACGCCTGCAAGCCGCGCCGCCGCGATCGCGGTATCGAACCCCTTCTCCTCCACGAGCCTGCCCGCAACCAGCGCGTACTCCCCCTCCCCCGCTCGCGTCGCAGCCGCCCAGCCGCTGCCGGGGACGAAGTTCGGCAGCGTCTCGACCGTGGCGGCAGCTGGGAGCCCGAGCGCGCGCAAGCGGGCTTTGTGAGCGTCGCTGAGCACCACTAGCGTATCCGCATGCTGCAGGAGCAGCGGCTGCTGAGCGCGCAGCGCGACCGCGTACACGGCCGCTTCCGCGAGCGATCCGCGACAGCGGTGCAGCAGTCCCGGCAGGGTGTTCCGGGCGCGACACTGAAAGCATGCTCCCCCGTCCCGGTAGGCGACTGCGATCGCGCAGAACAGGCGGAAGTTGTGGAGGTGCAGGACGATCCGCGCGCCCGCGGCACGAGCGGCGGCAAGCGCACGCCAGCCGAGCAACGGATGCAGATTGTGCGCGTGCAGGACATCCGCGCGCAGGCGCCGCACCGCGGCGGCCACCTCGGCGCCGTCGACGCCTCCGGTCAGGAGCGCCCGCGCCGCATCTGCACGGGAGACGCCGGCACTCGTGCGCTCGAGCACCTCGACGGCGTGGCCGTGCCGTGCCAGTAGCGCCGCGATGTCGCCGACGGCACGCTCCTCTCCCCCTTGCGCTCGGTAGCGGTTGTGCACGATCAGAACCCGCATGCACAAGCGATTCTGACAACGTGCAACTCCGTGCAGCCCTTCAGCAGATGCCGATCGCGCTGCTGACCAACTACCTGGTCGGCTACCGGATGCCGTTGTACGAGCGCCTCGCCGCTCGGCACGGCGTCGAGGTGCTCTGCTACGGCGGCGGCGATCGCTACGCCCCGCCCTGGATCACCGACAGCCTCGATGCCCAGCTCCGGGCTGCGCCGTTTCCGGCCCGCAGGCTGGACGGCGGCGCGCGCGCAGCGTTCCAGCTGACGCGCGGCTACGACGCCGTGATCGCGCCTTACGCAGGCGGCGCGATCCTGCCGGCCGCGTACGCCGGCGTTCGCGCGCACCGACGCGCGTTCGTGCTATGGGCCTCCGTCTGGGCGCAGCCGCGCTCGGCCGCCAACACGCTCGCGCTACCCGTTACCAGGCATATCTACCGCCACGCGGATGCAGTCGTCGCCTACGGCGAGCACGCACGACGGTTCGTCGCGGGCATCCGCGGCCGTGACGGCGACGTGTTCGTGGCGCCGCAGTCGGTCGAGCCCGAACTGTTCGCAGCCTCCCTTTCGGCAGCGCAGATCGAGGCGTTCCGGACCCGGCATCAGCTCGGCACCGGACCACTGGTCCTCTACGCCGGCCGACTGGTGCGCGAGAAGGGCGCGGAGGTCCTGCTCGATGCGTGGACCGCGGCGAAACCCGCGGCGACGCTCGTGCTGATCGGCGGTGGACCGCTCGCAGCGCTGTTCGCGGGGGCGCCCAGCACGCGGCTGCTCGGTCCACTGCCACGAGCCGAGCTGCCGGCCGCCTACGCGGCTGCGCAGTTCGCCGTCCTGCCGTCGATTCCGACCCCGCGCTTCCTGGAGCCATGGGGGCTTGTCTGCAATGAGGCTATGCACCAGGCAAGACCGATGATCGCCACCACAGCGGTCGGCGCGGTGGCGGGCGGCCTGGTTCGCCACCGGCAGACCGGCCTGGTCGTGGCGCCCGGCGACCCGGCCGCGCTCGCACAGGCGATCGGACTGCTGCTGGGCGACGAGGCGCTGCGCAACCGTCTCGGGGAGCGTGCCCGCGAGACGGTCGGCGCGTATACCTACGACGCGATGGTGCAGGCGTTCGACCGCGCGCTCGCGGTCGCACTGGGGCGCCCTCCGACCGCGCGCGCACCGACCGGGCGCCCACCGACCGAGCCCCACCGGACGCGGACCCCGGCGGCTGGGCCGTGAGTCGGACCGCCGTCACTGCCCGATCGAGAACAGCGCTTCCAGATCGTGGCGCGAATAGGCCTCGAACGCAACCATCGTGTGGGTCCTCGCCACACCCTCGAGCCGGTTGATCCTCGCCGTCACGACCTCCGCGAGCTGATCGGGGTCGCGCAGGCGCAGGATCGCGACGAAGTCCCACTCGCCGGTCACCGAGTAGGCCTCCGTAACGCCTTCGATGTCGGCTAGCTCACCGCCGAGCGTCGCCAGCGCCGATCGATCGGTGTTGATCAGGACGATCGCGTGGGTCACGACGCGTGGAGGGCGACTGCCGTACGACCCGGGAAACTCAGCTCCATTTCTCAATCCTCCGTATTGGTTTCAGGGTCGCAGCCGCGGTCCAGCTCCCGTGCAAGCTCAAACCCCACCGCCGCGCCGACCAGCATCGCAAGACGAGTCTCCTCCGCAATCAGCGAATCGACCACCCGGAGCCGCTGCTGCGGGTCCTCCAGCGCGACCGCCTCCCCGAGTGCCGCACCGTGCGCAGTGTCGAACCAGCCCCCATCGGCGATCGCGCCAGCGAGCACCCGCTGGAGCCCGGGAGCCACACGGGCGATCAGATCCTGCGCCTGCCGGAGTCGCGCGGGATCGCTGATCGCAGCGATCGCCGCATCGAGATCATCTGCTTCTGAGCGGTCTGACAGGCGCGTGCTAGAGATCATACGGTGGCGCCGGGGCCCATGTCAGGCCATTTCAGGCCCGCTCGCCATGGCTTCGCGGGCTCTGTCTGGAGCGCAGTTGCGATCCTGGGCGGCTCTAGCGCCCATCCTGGGCGGCTCTAGCGCCGCAAACCGCGCGCGAGCGGGACGCCGACGAGCACTCCCGCGAGTGCGCCGACGGCTGCCGCCACCCAGCTCGCGTCCGGTGCCGCGAGCGGCACCAGCACGATCACAGCGGCGAGCACCGCGGTCCCGAGCAGGTCGCCGTTGATCTCACGACCCGCTTGCCGCGCAAGCAGGTCCGGGATCGCCCAGGCGGTGAGCAGCGCCAATGCGGCGCCGTTACCGCCTAGCACGATCGCACCGCTGGACACGGTCGCCGCGACTGCCGTACCTCCGGCGCCACCGAGCAGGAACAGCGCGATCACCGCGATCGGCCCGTGGCGGCGCTCCAGCAGCGTCCCGAAGATCGCGATGATCGTCAGCGCCACGAACGCGTAGCCGGTGTTGTTGTAGGTGAACGGCGCTGTGAACACCCGCCACCAGTGGTCGCGCAGGCTGCCTTGCACGACGACGTCGCCGAGCGGGAACAACCCGGTACGCCACAGC
The DNA here is from genome assembly GCA_052147535.1 of Solirubrobacteraceae bacterium. Taxonomy (GTDB): domain Bacteria; phylum Actinomycetota; class Thermoleophilia; order Solirubrobacterales; family Solirubrobacteraceae; genus Palsa-465. The sequence goes on from JBKQKK010000172.1 coordinate 52,875, forward strand.
AACGCTCCAATCATCCCGGCAGCGACCAGCGCGATCGTTGCATGAGGGTGCGACTCGGCGCGAATTCCCGGGATCTCGCCGCGTCGCAGGCGCGACAGCGACGGCGCGGGCCCGCGCTGCAGCCTGCCGCTCGCCACGCGCCCTTGGCGGTCGAGCTTCGGCGCACGCTTGCGCAAGCGGTTGCCGCAGTATGGACATTCGGTGATGTAAGGGCTGACCTCTGCCCCGCAGTTCTTACAGATCACGAATAGCTCAGGACCACCGCCGCTCACGAACCGATTGTAGAACCGCAGCGGCCGCCTTCCGCCACGTGTTCGCACGGCACGGCGCCTTGGGCCTGCGCGCAGTCCACCGGCGCCCGGCAGGGTGCCGCTCAGACGGCGCTCGCCGCCACGATCTCGGCCACGACCTCGCGCAGATCGTGGTTGGCTTCGTGCACGACAACCTGCCGCGAGGCACCGTTGCCGCGCACGATCAGATCTTCGACGGCCTCCAGTTCGTTCAGCGAACCGAGGTCCTGGCAGTGATCGCGCATGCGCTCGACGAGGCGCCGCGCCAGCGCGCGCGTGGAGACTCGATCGGAGCTGGGCAGATCGACGAGCTCGCCGTCGAGCCCGTGACGAGCCGCGAGCCACTTGTTCTCATCGAGCATCTCGAAGGGGTACTTGGACAGCGGTACGCCCGCGTCGAAATGCTCAGAGAGCTCGCGTACGAGGCCCTGCACGAGCGCCGCCAGCGCCAGCGTGTGCTCGATGTGCGTCTGCGAATCCATCACGCGGATCTCGACCGTGCCGAACTTCGGGTGCGGGCGCACATCGTGCCACAGGTACGTGTAGTCCTCGATCACGCGCGCTTTGATCATGAACTCGATCCGCCGCTCGTAATCCGCCCAGTCCTGATAGGTCGGCGGAATTCCGACACGGGGGAAGGCCCTGAAGATCGGCGTCCGGGTCGAAGCGAGGCCGGTTGTGTCAGCCCGCCAGAACGGTGAGTTGGCCGACAGCCCGAGCAGCACCGGCATGTGCACGCGCATGCCATTGGCGACGTGGATCGCCTTGTCGGGGTCATCGACTGCGACATGGACGTGCATTCCGAAGATCAACTCCTGCCGGGCGACGAACCGCAGCGCCGAGATCAGGTCGCGGTAGCGCGGCCGCGCGACGATCCGCTGGTCCTCCCACATCGCGAACGGGTGCGTGCCGGCCGAGCCGATCGCGAGCCCCTTGGACGCGGCCCTGGCGCACACCTGACGACGCAGCGCTCGCAGCTGCTCACCGGCTTCATGCGTATTGGCGCAGGGGTCGGTCGAGACCTCCAGCACCGACTCCATCAGCTCCGGCTTGATCTCGCCTGCCGCCGCCGGCTCGAGCATCGTCTCGATCGCGTTCACGAGCTCGAGCGACTCGGCGTCGACGATCATCAGCTCCTCCTCGATGCCGATCGTGAAGGCCGGGCCGGTGAACCAGTGTTGCACGCGCGAGAGACTAGCTATCCGCAGGCGACTGTGGTGGCTTGTCAGGCGCGATCACGTCGGCAGCGCGACATAACGACGACAACGGCGCGGCGCCCGGGCTGATAGCCTCGGCGCGTGGCGATGAAGATGCGTCAGAGCCTTGCTCAGCTCGAGCAGCAGTTCCTCTACGAGGCCGAGAGAGATCAGCAGCGTCGTGAGCATCTGCAGCGCAACATCGACGCGCGCACGCGCAAGCGTCACGCCGAGCGCAAGCGCAGGAAGGGCTCGATGCGCTTCTACGTGCTCGTGCTCACGCTGATCGCCACCGCGGTGATCGTCGCGGTGGCGATGTACTGGACGCTGTACGAGCTGCTGTCCTAGCGGCCTCCGCTCAGCCGCCCGAGCGCCTGGTCGACCTGTTCGCGCGGATCTCGCGCGGTCCTCGAGGAGCCCTCCTGCTGGATCTCGACGTAGACCTCTTTACGGTAGACGGGGACGTCGCGGGGCGCGTGGATGCCGATCCGTACCTTCTCCCCGGTGATCGCGAGCACCGACACCTCGATGTCATCACCGATCATGATGCTCTGGTTGGACTTACGGGTTAGCACCAACATTGCAATGACCGCCTCCCTTGCCTTGCTTGCCTGCCTTGCTTGCCTGCCTGCCTCTGCGAAACACCCGGGCGTTGCCGCAGGACCTCTCAACCGTCCCTCGGCTCTCCCCCGCCCCCTAGCAGCATAACGAGCCTGGCGCACGTATGGCAATACGCGCAAGCCAGGCAGCCGTCGGCTGTAATAGTCTCCGTGGGTGATGCCCAGAAGATCTTTGCGACCGGAGCTGAACCGGATCCGCGGGTGGGTGCGCCTGGGGCGCACCGACGCGTGGATCGCACATCAGCTCGAGGTCCCCGTCCAGCAGATACAAGCTTTCAAGCGCGAGCAGGAGTTGGAGCCGAGCGCCACCGGCGACGCCACGATCTCAGCCACCGATTACGACGACGAGATCGACCTTCGCGCCGAAGACGATGCGCTGATCGCCGCTGAGCTCGACGCTCAGCAGGCCGAAGAGGCCCAAGAGGCCCAAGAGGCCCAAGAGGCCCAAGAGGCCGCCGATGCCGCCGACGGCGCCGACGGCGCCGACGGCGCCGACGGCGCCGATGGTGACAAGCCCAAGCGCCGCCGCAGCCGGCGCGGTGGCCGCGGCACGAGCCGCGGCAAGCGCAAGCCGGCGGGCCCGCTCGAGGCCACGTTCGACCACGGCGAGGAGGGCTACGGACTGTGGCTCGACGCCGCCGTTGTCGACGATCCGATCTATGCCGAATACTGGGCGGGTCACCGGCCCGTCGAGGTGATGATCGAAGAGGACCAGATCATCATCCGCCGGGCGGGGAGCGAGGAGCCCGAGGACGCCGAGCCTGAATAGGAAGGTGGGGCCCTACTCGTCGTCCTGCTGGAGCCGGCGGCCGCCGCCGAAGTCGCGCGCCTGACGGACGTATTGAGCGAATCCGGCGCCCGCGGCAGTCGTCATATCCCACGCCGCCGGCGTCGCCGGCGCGACCCTCGTGGCGAGCTCGAAGCACCAGTCCGTGCCCGCTTTCAGATAGTAGCCCGCGAGATCGTCGGCCGTGAAGTCCTCGCCGACGCGCCGGCGGAGCTCGTTGACGATCGCGTCAACAACCGCGTCCACAGCGACGCGGTCGGTGTCCTCAACTTCCGCCAGGCGCCGGCAACCGTCCTCCCACAGGCCGATCACGTCGTCGAATCCAACTTCTCGCTCGCTCAAGCTGCTCCCCGCCTGGTCACACGCGCGGATACGAGGGCTTGATCAACGAGACGGCGGCGGGGCGATCACCGCGTACGGCTGCTCGCCTGGGCGCACCATTCCGAGCTTCCGTGCCTCCTGAACGATCGTCTGCGTACTCTCCAGCGACCGCTGCTGCTCGACAAGCTTCGCGTTCTGGCGGGTCAGGGCTGCGACGATCGCCTGCTGCTGCTCCGCCTGTGCACGAGTGTCGATGAAGCTCACCGCGCCTTGTATGCCGAACACCACGACCAGCCCGAACACGAACAGCAAGGCGATGCGGCCCAGACGATCCCAGCGCACACGTGACATCGGCGCCCGCGTGTTGACGGCGCCAGGACGCGGGCGAGGTCCCGTTGCCTTGCGAGCGCGAGGTGGGGTGGTGCGTGCATGGCGTGCTTGGGGCATCCCTTAGGCACGTCGTTCGACGGAGCCACGCAACTTCCTGCCAACGCACTCGCGGCGCGGACACTCAAAGCCGGAACGCGCGCCGACCCATGAACTCGGCCGACCGGCCGAGCGCCTCTTCGATTCGCAGCAGCTGGTTGTACTTGGCGACGCGATCGGTTCTCGACGGCGCTCCGGTTTTGATCTGGCCGGCGCCGGTGGCGACCGCCAGATCGGCGATCGTCACATCCTCCGTCTCCCCGGAGCGGTGCGATATAACCGTGCTGTAGCCAGCCTCGCGAGCCATCCGGATCGCTGCGAGTGTCTCGCTGAGCGTTCCGATCTGGTTGACCTTGATCAGGATCGAGTTGGCGACGCCGGCATCGATCCCGCGCCGGAATCGCTCGGTGCTCGTCACGAACACGTCGTCACCGACGAGCTGGATTCGGTCGCCGAGGCTGTCGGTAAGCGTCCTCCAACCAGTCCAGTCATCCTCGGCCATCCCGTCCTCGATCGAGACGATCGGGTAGCGCGCCGCGAGCTCTAGCCAGTAGCCGGCGAGCTCGTCGGCCGTCAGCGTGCGTTGCTCGTTCTCGAGCACGTACGCGCCGTCCTGGTAGAGACCCGATACTGCGGGATCGAGTGCGATCGCCACCTGATCGCCGGGGATGTAACCGGCCGCCCGGATGGCCGCCATCAGGACCTCGAGCGCCGCCTCGTTGGAGTCGAGGTCCGGCGCGAAGCCGCCCTCATCGCCGACGGCGGTCGACAGACCGCGGTCATGCAGCGTCTGCTTGAGATGCTGGAAGACCTCGGCGCCGATCCGCAGCGCCTCGCTGAAAGTGCGTCCGCCCAACGGAACGATCATGAACTCCTGGAAGTCGACACGGTTGTCTGCGTGCATGCCGCCGTTGATCACGTTCATCATCGGCACCGGCAGCAGATGCGCTGCTTCTCCACCGAGGTAGCGCCACAGTGGCTGCTGCTCCTCGGCAGCTGACGCATACGCCGCCGCCAGCGAGACGGCGAGGATCGCGTTGGCCCCCAGCCTCGATTTGTTCGGAGTTCCGTCGAGGTTGATCAAAGTGCGGTCCAGTGCGGCCTGGGCCGCCGACTCCATCCCGTGAATCGACGCCGCGATCTCGCCGTTGACGTTGCTGACGGCCTGCGTGACGCCCTTGCCGAGCCAGTCGGAGCCGCCGTCGCGCAGCTCGGCGGCCTCGAACTCGCCGGTCGAGGCACCCGACGGAACCGCGGCACGCCCCCAAGCGCCGGACTTCACGCTCAGCTCCACCTCGACCGTCGGGTTCCCGCGGCTGTCGAGGATCTGGCGGGCATGGACGTGTTCGATCTCACTCATCAGCCCTGGTCCCTTCTTCGTTGGAACGTGCTTGTGCGTCGTAGTACGCCAGCTGCTGGTCTGGGGCAAGTTCGCCCCAGCTGCGGCCATCCGCCGCGGCGCGATCGACAGCGAACTCCACGCGCGCACGGAATCGCTTGGACGCCGCGCGCAAGGCCAGTTCAGGATCGACGTCGAGCTTGCGCGCGACGCTGACCGCGACGAACAGAACATCACCCAGCTCGTGGAAGCGCGCGTCCGCGTCCGCGGCCGCCTCGAGCTCGTCGAGCTCCGTGCGCAGTGACGCGAGCGGCGCCTGTAGGTCCGGAAAGTCGAACCCGCTCGACGCCGCCCGGCGCTGCACCTTGCGCGCGTATAACGGCCCCGGCAGGTTCTCCGGGATCTCGCCGAAGACGCCCGGCTCGCGTCCCTGCTCGCCCTGCTTGATGGCATCCCAGTTTCGCCGCACCTCGCCGGCATCGGCGACGTCCACCTCGCCGAACACGTGCGGGTGGCGGCGAATCAGCTTTTGCGCGACACCGTCCGCCACCTGGGCGAGATCGCCCGCGCCGCGCTCCTCCAGCAGCAGCGCCAGGAAGTGGACCTGGAACAGAACGTCACCGAGCTCGTCGAGCAGCCTGCGGTCATCGCGCTGGTTGGCGGCGTCAGCCAGCTCATATGCCTCCTCGAGCGTGTGCGGGACGATCGTACGCTCGTCCTGCTCACGGTCCCAGGGGCATTCGATGCGCAACCTGCGCGTAATCGAATCAAGGCGCGCAAGCGCCGAGGTGATCGCCGGGTTGCCGGAGCTGGGGCGCTTGCCGGCGCTCACTTCCTGGACTTCGACGACGTCGAATGAGGCGTGGAGGTGATCTTCGTCGCGGGCGATGTCACCGAGTCTGGGGTCACGAGGATGACGAGCTCGACGACGACGAGCTCGACGACGACGACTTGGACGTCGAAGCTGACGACGTCGAGGTGGGGGACGAAGACGTTGAGCTCGCGGGCGTCGTGGACGACGGCGTCGTGGATGTCGAGACGGCCTTGGGCGCCTTGTAGCCGTTGCAATCAGCCATCGAATAGTTGGAGCGGCAGGCCGTCTTGGAGCCCCAGTCCTTCTTGACGGATGCGTTCAGCGCGGTCACTGCAGCGGTCTGATACTGGCTGGTGAGCAGCTGGCGGATCACGCTCGTCTCCTTCGCCAGCGTATCGTGCGTCGCCGGGGCGATCTTGGTCACCTCGATGACGTACCAGCCGAACGTGCCATGGACCGGTCCGACCAGCTGGTTCACTTTGGCGGAGAACGCCACGGCGTTGAGCGCTTGCTCCTCCTCGCCGTTGGTGACGCCCAACAACACGCCGCCGTTGTCCTTCGTGGCGGCGTCGACAGAGTACTTCTTGGCGACAACGGTCCAGCTCTGGCCTGCTTGCAGCGCAGCCTTGGCGGCCAGTGCAGCGCTCTGGCTGTTGGTGCGAACGATGCGCAGGTTGCGCGTCGCGGGCGTTCCGAACTCGCTCGTGTGCGACGCGAAGTAAGCATCGATCACGGCGGGCGTGACCTTCTTCGTGTAGTGCGCCAGCAGCTTCGCGTAGATCTGGCTGGCGCGGAGGCGGAACGCGATGTCCGGCAGCGTCTGGCCGCTCGTGGCGAGGAACGCCACGAACTGAGCGCTTGTCTGGAACTCCTGCTTCTTCGCCGCCTGGAGGGCTTTCGCGACCTCCGCGGAAGTCACATGGATGCCCTGCTTGTGCGCCTCGGCCTGGTACCAGTAAGACTTGATCAGGAAGTCCAGCACCTGGCTGTTCAGCGAGCTGAACAGCTCGCCGCAGTCAAGCGCGATCGTCTTGTCGGGGATCTTGGCAAGCGTCGGGATCTGCTTTCGCACCTGGCTGACGCAGTCGCTGAAGTCGGGCGGATCGGTGGGGACGATCACGGGCGCCGAGGCCGCCTGCGTGTTCCCCTTCGCTGCCACGAACATCCAGTGCTTGTAAGCCTGCGTCGTGATCGGGTTGCCGGCTATCACAGCAACCGAGTTGCTGGGGACGCTGCTGCCGCAGCCAGCGACCGCCAGCGCGAGCACAAAAAGGGCACCGAGCGCCGAGATGGTCTTCGAGAACCTCACCGGCGGGTGATGGTAGCGACTGCGTCTAAGAAGGGGTTTTTCACGCCGCCTCGCGTGTGACCGCGAGCAGCACGTCGGCAGCCCGCACGACCGCCGGGAAGCGCTTCAACGGATCCTCGGGCACGCGCATCGACAACTGCGATTTGCCGGACTCATACAGTGCCTCGGGGATCTCGGCTCGGATCTTCTTGGCGCGCACCGAGTCAAGCTCGATCGGCGTGACCGCCAGCCGGCCGCCGCGGAAGGTGACCGCGCGGGCTCCCGCCTGGCCCAGCTTGATCCTGGCTGTTTGCAGAGAGATCAGGTTCTCCAGAGGCGCCGGCAGCTGGCCGAAGCGGTCCTCGAGCTCCTCGCGCAAAGCCACCAAGTCGGCGACCTCGCGCGAGGCCGCGATCCGCCGGTGCACGTCAACCTTCGCCTGCTCGTAGGGGATGTAGTCGGCGGGCACGTAGGCGTCGACATTGATGTCGAGCCGCACCGGCTCCCAGTCGTCCTCGACGCCGTCCGCGTCGCCGGCCGTCGCGGCTTCCACGGCGTCGTCCAGCATCTGCATGTAGAGCTCGAACCCGAGCGCGGCTACGTGGCCCGACTGCTCGTCGCCCAGCAGGTTTCCGGCGCCGCGGATCTCCAGATCGCGCATCGCGATCTTGAAGCCCGCGCCCAGCTCCGTGTAGTCCGACAGCGCCGATAGGCGCTGCGCCGCCTCCCCCGTCAGCGCCGCGGCGCTGGGGTACAGCAGGTAGGCGTAGGCGCGATCGCGCGAGCGTCCCACCCGGCCCCGGATCTGGTAGAGCTGCGCCAGGCCGAACACGTCGGCACGCTCGACGATCAGCGTGTTGGCTTGCGGGATGTCGATTCCCGACTCGATGATGCTGGTGCACACGAGCACGTCGGCCTCACCACGCACGAAGCCGAGCATCCTGCGCTCGAGCTCGCGCTCCTCCAACTGCCCGTGCGCCACTTCGAAGCGCATTGCTGGGCACAGGCCCCGCAGGCGCTCGGCGGTCTCATCGATCGAATCGACGCGGTTGTGTAGGAAGAACGCCTGCCCGTCGCGTGCGTGCTCGCGCTCGAGCGCCGTGCGCACAAGCTCCTCGTCGTATTCGCCGACGTAGGTCTTGACCGGCCGGCGGCCCTCGGGAGGGGTCTCGATCACGCTGATGTCACGGATCCCCGCGATCGACATCTGCAGCGTGCGCGGGATCGGCGTGGCGCTCATCGCGATCACGTCGACCTTCAGCTTCATCTGACGCAGCAGCTCTTTCTGCTTGACGCCGAAGCGCTGCTCCTCGTCGACGATCAGCAGCCCGAGATCCTTCGCCCGCACATCCCGGGACAGAAGCCGGTGCGTCCCGATCAGGATGTCGATCTTCCCCTGCGCGAAGGCGGCGATCGTCTCGCGCTGCTCGGCCGCGGGGCGGAAGCGCGAGACGTGACCGATCGTCACCGGATAGTCCTTCAGGCGCTCGCAGAACGTGCCGTAGTGCTGCTGGGCGAGGATCGTCGTCGGCACCAGCATCAGCACCTGCTTTGAGTCCTGCGCCGATTTGAAGGCCGCGCGCAACGCCACCTCGGTCTTGCCGTAGCCGACATCGCCACAGATCAGGCGGTCCATCGGGCGCGGAGCCTCCATGTCGGCCTTGACGAACTCGATCGCGTCACGCTGGTCGGAGGTCTCGGTATAGGGCCAGGCATCCTCGAACTCCCGCTGCCAGTCGGTGTCGGGCGGGAACTCGTGCCCGGGGCGTCGCTTGCGCTCCGCGTACAGGTTCAGCAACTCGCCCGCGAGCTCCTGGGCCGCATGTCGGGCGCGCGCCTTGATCGTCTCCCAGCGCGTGCCGCCAAGCTTCGAGAGGGGCGGATGCTCGCCCCCGGCGCCGACGTAGCGGCTGATCTTCGCGAGCTGGTCGACGGGCGCGAACACGCGGTCCGAGCCGGCGTACTCGAGGTACAGGTAGTCACGCGTGACGCCGGCGACGGTCTTCGTGTCGAACCCCGCGAAGCGCGCGATCCCGTGGTCCTCGTGGACGACGATGTCGCCGGTGCGCAGGTCCGCGAAGCTGCGCAGGATCCCGCGCCGCCCCGGGCGCCGCGCTCCCTCCGCCGCCCGCCGGCGCCGGAACAGCCGGTGCTCGGGAATCACCGCGAGCTTGAACGCGGGTGCGATGAAGCCGTCCCGCAGGCGCGCCGCGGCGAACGTCAACGGCGCCCCGGAGCGCTCCTGCGCCACCGCCGGCCCCGCCGGGCCGGCCGTGGCGGACACACCGCCGTCGCTGTTCAGCCAGCCCACCTTGAGGCGCCCCAGATTGTATGCGGCGCGCTCGCCCTCACCGCGCACCGAGAACGTGCAGACCGTGTGGTAGCCCGAGCGCGTTAGCTTCTCGAGCTCCGGCTCGGCGTCGCGGATCCCGCGCGCCCCGATCTCCGCCGCCTGCGCGTGGAAACTGAAACGCTGATCCTGGCTGAGGCTCGACAGGCGGATCCGGCCCCGCGCCGCGAGCGCTTCGGTGATCGGTTCGGGCGCCACGTAGAGGCGGTGGACGTCGCGGTCGTGGAACGCCGCGCAGACGTCCTGCCAGTGGTCGGCGAGCGCCGGCGCGACCTCCTCCTCGCCGGCGATCAGGACGGCGGCCTGGGCGTCGACCAGCTCCAGAAGCGGCTTGAAGTCCTCGATCGGCAGCAGCTCGGCGATGTCGGGGCGATCCTCGGCCTTCTCGAGCGCCGCGAACTCGGCCAGCTCGCGATACTCCTGCGCGAGCTCCGCGGCGGGGGCGACCTCCACCATCTCGGCGTCACCGAGCGAGCGCTGCGTGAACGTCGAGAACCAGCGCAGCGACTCGATCTCGTCGCCGAACAGGTCGACGCGGACGGCGCGGTCCTCGGTCGCCGGGAACAGGTCGAGCAGGCCGCCGCGGATCGCGAACTGGCCGCGATCCTCGACCTGGTCGACGCGCTCGTAGCCGGCCGCGACCAGATCGCTCGCGGTCTCGTCGAGGTCCATCAGATCGCCGGCGCGCAGGATGAAGCCGTGCGGGCGTAGCGACGGATCCGGGACCTTCTCCGACAGCGCGACGGCGCTGACGACAACCACCGGCGCCTGGCCGTCGTCCTGGAGCAGCGCGTCGAGCGCGGCGATCCGCTGGCCGACGAGGTGCGGCGGCGGGGCCAGGTGGGACTCGTAGGTCACGCCGCGTGACGGGTAGTAGCGGACCGGGCGGGGCGCCAGCCAGGCGCGCAGTCCGGCGCCCAGCTCGCGCGCGGCACGGTCGTCGCCGGCGACGACGATCGCCGAGCGGGTCGGCTCGCGGTCGATCAGCGCCGCCAGCAAGTAGGGCCGCAGCGACGGCGACACGAACGCACTGCCGCCCGCGTCGGCGAGAGCGGCTGTCTGAGGGTCTAGATCGGCCTGGTTGAGGAGGGTGCGGAGCATGCGCCACGAGCGAGTGTAAGTCGCGCGCGCGACGCGACGGCGCTGCTCGCGAGCAGCGGGCGCGATCGCTCTCTGGGCATCCGAGCCCTGATGTCATGCTTGAGTCCGTGAGCCTGCGCGAATCGCTCGCAAGCATCGTCGGAGCGCGTCATGCGCTCGAGGACCCCGACCTGCGCGCGCCGTATGAGCGCGACTGGACCGGCCGCTTCGGGGCGCCCGCTTTGCTTGTGGTGCGCCCCGCCGACACCACCGAGGTCGCCGCGGTCATCCGGGCGTGCGCCGACGCCGGTGCGGCGGTCGTACCGCAGGGGGGCAACACCGGACTGGTCGGCGCGAGCGTGCCACGCAACGGCGAGGTCCTGCTCTCGCTCGTAAGACTGGACGGGATCAGCGCGGTCGACGAAGCGCTCGGGCAGGTCACCGTCGGCGCGGGTGCGACCCTCGCCGCTCTGCAGGCGGCGTGCGCGGCGGCCGGAACAGACGCCGGCCTCGACTTCGCGGCACGCGACTCGTGCACGATCGGCGGCGTCGTCGCGTGCGACGCCGGTGGCGCGCGCGCGCTGCGCCACGGCACCGCACGCGCACACGTGGTCGGGTTGGAGGCGGTCCTCGCCAACGGCTCGATCGTCTCACGCCTGCAGGGCCTGACCAAGGACAACGCCGGCTACGACCTATCGGCGCTGCTCGTCGGATCGGAGGGCACGCTGGGCGTCATCACCGCCGTGCGCTGGCGTACCACCGCGCTGCTGCGCGCGCGCGTGACCGCGCTCGTGCCCGTCGCATCGGCCAGTGCCGCGGCACGGCTGCTCGCCGCGCTGGGCAGTGAAGCCCCGTCGCTCGAGTGCTGCGACTTCTTCTGCGACGCGGGTCTAGAGCTTGTGCTCGAGCACCAGCAACGGTCCAACCCGGTGCGCCGTCGCGCGCCGATCTATGTGATCGCCGAGTGCGCCGCGCGGAGCGACCCGACCGACGAGCTGGCCCGCGCGCTGCAGCGCGCCGGGATCGATGACGCCCTGATCGCAGACGACACCGCGAGCCGCGAGGGGCTGTGGCGCCTGCGCGAAGGCCACACGGAGGCGATCAACGCAGCGGGCGTTCCGCACAAGCTCGACGTCGGGATCCCGCTCGCAGCGCTAGAGCGCTTCCTGGCGGCCGTGCCGGTGCTCTCAGCGAACGCCGTCCCCGGTACGACCGCGATTCTGTTTGGCCACCTCGGCGACGGCAACGTGCACGTGAACCTGCTCGGACCCGCCCCCGACGACGAGCGCGCCGACGACGCCGTCCTGCAGCTGGTCTTGGAGTGCGGCGGCACGATCAGCGCCGAGCACGGCGTCGGGATCGCGAAGGCGCGCTGGCTGCAGCGCGCCCGTGGCGAAGCGGAAGTCGCGGCGATGCGCGCGATCAAGCGAGCGCTTGACCCGGCGGGACTTCTGAACCCGGGGGCGGTGCTGGACGACGTCCACCCGATCGGCAGGCGCGGCGCCGGCTGACGGCAGCTCGATCGGATCCGGTGCGTGGTCATTGTGGTGTCCGACGCGTCTGCAGGCCGGGTGCTGATGCCTCTGCGATCACGGACTCGGCGGCGTCAGCAGCGGCGTCGATCAGCGCCTCGACCTCGGCCTTGGACTCCCGAAAAGCCCCGAGCACGTAGGCGGCGACCCGTTCGGGATCGGTGCTCGGCGGGCGCCCGACACCGACCCGCACGCGGTGGAAGTCGGCGCTCCCGAGCGCTGCCTTCAGTGATTTGAGTCCGTTGTGGCCGGCCAGACCGCCGCCACGACGGGTGCGGATCTCGCCGAACGGCAGATCGATCTCGTCGTGCAGCACCAGCAGCCGATCGAGCTCGACACGCAGCTCGCCGCGGGCCGGACCGACTGACCGCCCCGCCTCGTTCATGTAGGTCTGCGGCGTCAGGAGCGCGACGCGCGGACCGCCGGGGCCCGCGCGGCCCTCGGTGATCAGGCCACGGTACTTCGACTTGGGCGCGGGCAGGTCCCAGCGCCTGCGCAGGCGCTCGGCGATCTCGAAGCCGATGTTGTGCGGCGTGCGCTTGTACTCCGCGCCTGGGTTGCCGAGGCCGACCAGCAACCAGTCGACGGGCGCGCCGCGGCGACCCGGGAACGGCATGCGGTGGTGGCGCTCCGCTACGAATCCGACGCGCCGGCGTCGCCGCTGCCGGCGTCCGACTCGGCAAGCTTCGTCTCGGCGGGCGCGCCGACGACTTCGGTCTCCGCCTCGATCTCGGACCCGTCTTCGGCTTGCACGCGCGGCGGGTGGAGCGCAGCGATCAGCGTATCCGGCTCGCCGATGATCGTCACGCCATCCGGCGCAGCCACGTCGGCGAGCACGAGCGTGTCGCCGATCTTCATCTCGGAGACATCGTGCCGCAGGCCGTCGGGGATCGACGTGGGGAGCGCTTCGACGGTGAGCTCGCGCGTGGAATGCTCAATCGTGCCGCCCTCCTTAACCCCGGGCGCGTCGTCGGCCCCGATCAGCTCGATCACGACCTGTGCCTGGATCTTCACATCGAGACGAACTCGCAGCAAGTCGAGGTGCACGGTCTCGCCGCTGACGGGGTGACGGACAAGCTCCTTGAGCACGACCGGCGTGCCGCCCGCGCCGTCGAGCTGCAGGTCGAGCACGGCGCCAGCGTGGGCGAGCGCGTTGCGAAGCTCCCGGCTGTTGACCTCGAAAGCGACAGGATCCTGCCCGCCGCCGTAGACGATTCCGGGGATGTTGCCGGCCCGGCGCAGGCGCCTTGCCGAGCGCGACCCAGAGGGCTCGCGCACAGACGCGGCCAATGCTGTGGTCTGAGATGCTGCCATGACGGTGAGGAATGGTAGCGAGCGCATCCGCGAGCGGTGTCCCGCCAGGGCCCGACAGCCGCGGAACCGACCTCTCCGTAGCCCCTCTCCGTAACCCGGTGCACGTCTTGCTGAGCGGCTTGTCAGCCTTGCAACACGCGCTACTATGTCGCAATGACCAGCGCCGATTCGCTGATGCTGTGGATTGCGGGATTTCACTTCATCGGGCTGCTCTGCGTGGCCGCACTCCTGATCCCCGCGCTCCGATCTGACGACACCCCGGGCAGCACAGACGGTGGATCGTCCGATGATGGCTGGGGCAACCTGCCACGGGACCCGCCACGCCCGAAGCTCTGGCCCGGGGGGGGAATACCGCTGCCCGACGCCGTTGCGCCGCGAGTTCGCCTGCGTGATCACCGGCGGCTCGGCGACCTGCGCAAAGCGCCCGAGCGACGCCCGGTACGCGAGCCGGTTCGCACCCCGCAGCGCACCCCGCAGCGGGTTCCGAGCACGCACTGGTAGAGGCGGCACGGCAAGGCACGGCAAGCTTGTCGCGGGCCGGGTAGGCTGAGCGCGATGAATCTTCTGTACAAGCCGTTCGCGATCGTCGCCGGAATCGTTGGCTCGCTGCTCGGCAAGCGAGCCTTCAAGGCCATCTGGGCGCGGATCGACGACTCCCCGTCACCGCCGCCCCCCCGAACCGGCGAAGCGGGCCTGATCGAGGTGGCCTCGGGCGCCGCGCTGCAAGCGGCTACGGTCGCGGCGATCGCGGCCACAGTTGATCGGTTGATGGCGCGCGCGTTCCATCACCTGTTCGGCGTCTGGCCCGAGAAGTCGCGGGCCGACGGCGACGATCAGCTCGGCTAGAGATCAAGATTCCGCCGCCGCGGACGATATGACGACCATGGACGCGGACAAGCTGCTTGGCGCGCCGTCGATCAGCGGGCAGGCCAGCGCCCGCGTCCCCTGGCGGCGTCTTTCGGTGTGGCAGCTCTATCTCCTGTTCGGAGCGCTCGTCACAGCGCTCTACACGCTCGTGCCACCGTTCCAGGGCTACGGGCCGATCATGAACCTGCTCGGGCTTTCAGGGGTCGTGGCCGTGATCGTCGGGATGCGCCGTAATCGCCCTGGCTACCCGCTGCCGTGGTTGCTGTTCGCGGTCGGCCTGTTCCTGTTCTGGGTCGGCGACCTTTACACTTACAGTTACCCACAGTTGACCGGAGCAGTTGTGCCGTTCCCGTCGTTCGGCGACGCGGTCTACCTAACCGTGTACCCGGCGCTGATGGCGGGGTTGCTGCTGCTCATCCGCAAACGGAACCCCGAGCGCGACCGCGCCGGCTTGATCGACTCGTTGATCATGACGCTCGGGCTGGCGCTGGTGTCATGGATCGCGCTGATCGCACCGTACGTGCATGACAACAGCCTGCACGTTATCCCGAAGCTGGTCTCGATCGCCTACCCAATCGGCGACATCATCCTGCTGGCGGCGGCGATCCGGCTGGCAGTCGACGGCGGCAAGCGGGAGCCGGCCTTCTATCTGCTCGCGCTGAGCATCGCTACGCTGCTGGTCACCGACTTCAGCTACGGCGTGGTCACGCTCGACAACGCCTACAACCATCAGCTGATCCTGGACGTCGGGTGGATCGGCTTTTACCTGTTCTGGGGTGCCGCCGCATTGCATCCCTCGATGCGGGAGCTGCAACAGCCCGCGCCCGACCGGCAGCCGAGACTGACGTGGACGCGGCTCGCGCTGCTTACCTGCGCGACGCTGATCGCACCGGCGATCGAGCTCACCACAGAGCTGCGGCCCGCCGACCTCGACCTGGAGATCACGATCGCCGCGTCGGGAATCCTGTTCGCGCTGGTCGTGGCGCGGATGGCGGGCGTTGTCCGTCAGCGCGAGCGCCACGCGATCAGCGAGCGGATCCTGGCGGCATCCGCCGCCGAGATCGTCGCCGCAACCACCCGCCGCCAGATCTACGAGGCGGCGCTGAGCGCAGTGCCCCGGCTCGTCAAACACCGCGTGCGCGCGAGGCTGTGCTTCATGAACGACGGCATCGCAGATGTTGTGGCGCTCGACCTCGAGTCCGGGCCGCAGAGCACGACCTGGTCGGTCTCGACGGCGAGCTGCTCGTCGCTGCTTGGCCCGGCGCCCGCGGACGGTCACGCGCATACATCGCTGATCGCGACCGAGCTCGCCGCCCTCAGATTCCCGATCACCGCCACTTCCGTCGATGTCGTGGAGCTGTCGTTGCGAGGAGACGAGCGGACACACGGCCGGATGCTGGTGGCTTCTCAGCGGGCAGCTTCGCGTGCGACGCGGACTGCGCTGGTCGCGCTCGGCACGCAGGTGTCGCTGGCGCTGGAGAGCAGCGCTCTGACCGAAGAGCTGCATCGGCGCTCGAGCGAGGCTCGCTTCCGCTCGCTCGTCCAGCACACCCACGACCTGATCACAGTGCTGGATTCGAGCTCCACCGTGATCTACCAGAGCCCGTCGATCGAGCGGTCCCTCGGCTACACGCCGGAGCAGATCGCCGGAACCCAGTTCGATGAGCTGCTGGTGCCCGGCCAAAGCAGCCGGCTTGTGCACCTGCTCGCGGACGGACCTGCATACTGCGGCGGCGACGGCGAGGTGATCGAGTGCTCCCTGCGTCACCGCGACGGCAGCATCCGTCAGTTCGAGATCCTCTACACAAACCTGCTCGAGGACGACGCGGTGCGCGGCATCGTGCTGAACGGTCGTGACATCAGCGAGCGCAAGGCGTTCGAGGAGCAGCTCGAGGATCAAGCGCTCCACGATCTTGTGACGAAGTTGCCGAATCGGGCGCTGTTAAACGAGCGCGTTCGGCATGCGCTGGCGCGCGCGCGTCGCGAGCTCGCTTCGCTCGCGGTGATCTTCCTCGACCTCGACGACTTCAAGACAATCAATGACAGCCTCGGCCACGCAGCCGGCGATCTCGTGCTTCTGGAAGTGGCCAAGCGGCTAGCGACGAGCATCCGCGCCGGCGACACCGCCGCGCGGTTTGGCGGTGACGAGTTCGCGATCTTGCTGGAGGACACCGCCGGGCCCCAGGAGGTCGCTGACACCGCCGAGCGGATCGTCGAGCTGCTGAGACGCCCACTCCAGATCGAGGGCAAGGAGATCGTGGTTGGAGCCAGCATCGGCATCTCGGTCGGCGATCACCGGTCCGCGACGGATGCCGACGAGCTGATCCGCAACGCCGATGCCGCGATGTACATCGCCAAGCGCGACGGCAAAGGCAGCTACCGACTGTTCGAGCCGGCGATGCACTCCGCCGTGCTCGCGCGCCTCGAGCTTCGCGGTGATCTCCAGCGTGCCCTCGTGAACGAGGAGTTCGAGCTCCATTACCAGCCGATGATGCGCCTTACCGACGGCACGATCAGGGGAATGGAGGCGCTCGTGCGCTGGCGGCATCCCGAGCGCGGGCTGATCGGCCCGGACGAGTTCATCCCGTTCGCTGAGGAGACGGGCCTGATCATTCCGCTCGGACGCTGGGTGCTACGCGAGGGATGCCGCCAGGCCAGGGTGATTCAGGATCAGGTTCAAACCGACCCGCCACTGTCGATGAACGTCAACGTCTCGGTCAACCAGCTGCACCACAGCGACCTCGTCGCCGACGTGCGCCAGGCGCTCGCGCAGTCGGGCATCGCCCCGCAGAGCCTGACGCTCGAGATCACCGAGACCGTGATGATGACCAACGCAGATCTCGCGGAGCGGCGCCTGCGCGAGCTCAAGCGGCTCGGCGTGAATATTGCCCTGGACGACTTCGGCACCGGTTACTCGTCGCTCGGATACCTCGCTCGGTTTCCCGTTGACGTCATCAAGATGGACCGTTCGTTCCTGTCGGCGGGCGCCTCACCGATCACATCTGGCCTGGCGACTGCGGTGATCGGGCTGGGCAAGACGTTGCAGCTGGCGGTCGTGGCCGAAGGGATCGAGTTTCAGGAGCAATGGGCGACGCTGCGCGGACTGGGCTGCGAGCTCGGGCAGGGGTTCTACTTCGCCAGGCCGATGGACTCGGCCGCGACGATCGAGTACTTGCGGTCCAGCGCCTACCTACCAGCGTCCGCAAGGGCAGCCACGCGGCTAAGCGGCTCGCCGTCAGGGCTCCCACGGGAACCGTTAGCCGCAGCAACGTAGCTACACCGTTAGCCGCAGCAACGTAGGAACAGCGAGCGCGTCGCGCTGGGTCGCGCGGGTGTGCCCGCCCGCGACGTCGCCGAGGATGCCACGGTAACACAATAGCTCGCTACGCCAGCGATTGACCAAGTGGAAATAGTCAGTGCCTACATAGTCAGTGCTATTTCACACTCGACAACCGCGGTCCGCGGCGCGGCGCTCACCGGGATCCCCTCGGACCTGTCTGAGCGCGCAACCGCTCCGGTCAGACCGCGGATTGCGCGCTCGGACACGAATACCGTGTCCGAGCGAGCAAACGGCCCGCGCGCGCGCCGAATTGCGCGCTCAAACATGCCGCCCGCGGCGCCCGCACTGCCGGACATGACCTCCCTCCAACGTAGCCGCACCGATTGGGAATGGTGACTGCGGCTAGAACAGCTGGTTCTCGCCGCCGAACACGTCGCTGACCGAGCCATCGGTGAAGATCTGGCGAATCGAGCTGGTCAGCAGAGCGTCGCAGGATAGGACGCGGACCCAATCGGGGTGATCTGGGGGCAACGGAATCGTGTCGGTGACGACCACCTCCTCGAAGCCCGCCGAGGCCAGGTTCTCCCACGCCTTGCCCGAGAAGTTGCCGTGCGTGGCGGCCGCGTAGATCCGCCGGGCGCCCGCATCGCGGACGGCCTTGGCGGCCGCTGCGAGCGTGCCGGCGGTGCCGATGATGTCGTCGACGATCAGCGCTGTCTTGTCGGCGACATCGCCGATCACGTAGTTGATCTCCGCCATCTGCTGGGCCGGGCGCTCCTTGTTGAGGATCGCCAGATCGGCCCCGATCTTGGAGGCAAAGTTCTTGTTGAGCTTCACTCGGCCGGCGTCCGGGGCGACCACGACCAGGTCCTCCAGGCGAAGATCGGCGAAGTACTGGGTGAGGATGAACAGCGCGGTCATGTGGTCGCAGGGCTTCTGAAAGAAGCCCTGGATCTGACCGGAATGGAGGTCCATGCAGAGGATCCGGTCGATCCCCGCAGCCTCGAGCATCCGCGCCACCAGCCGCGCGCTGATCGGCTCCCGCGGAGCGGACTTCTTGTCCTGGCGCGAGTAGCCATACCAGGGCGTCACCGCGATCACCCGGTGGGCCGAGCCACCGACCGCGGCGTCGACCATCTCGAGCAGCTCCATCAGCGCGTCGTTGGCGCTCATGCCTTCCGCGGCGTTGCCGCAGGTCGGCTGGACGATGAACACGTCCGCGCCGCGCACGGACTCCTCGTAGCGGCAGTAGACCTCGCCGTTGGCGAACGTCTTGAGCACCACGCCGGCGAGCGCGACGCCGAGCTTGTCGGCGATCCGCGCCGCGAGCTCGCGGTTCGCTCGCCCCGAGACGAGCATCAGGCGCTTGTTGTTCTCGATCCTCAGCTCGTTGGCCGAAGGCTCCATCTCAAGCACACTCATTCGAAGCGCGAGTTTACGAGTTGTACACGACGAAATGGGATCTGAATCACCACGCGCGCAGCGCGGCGCCGCTCGTTAGGGCGTTTCCTGCTCAGCGGCGGCGCGAGCGCGCCGCCGCTCGGCGTACCCGTCGACGTTGCGCTGGTGCGCGCGGGCGACGCCCAGCCCCCCGGCTGGCAGATCGTCGCTGATCACCGAGCCGGCGCCGGTGTAGGCGTCGTCACCGATCTCGACGGGCGCCACCAAGGTCGTGTCGACGCCGGTCCTGACGCCGGAGCCGATCGTCGTGCGGTGCTTGTGGAAACCGTCATAGTTGGCCGTAATCGTGCTGGCACCGAGATTGGTGTTCTCACCGATGTCGGTGTCGCCGATGTAGGACAGGTGCGGGACCTTGCTGCCGGCGCCGACGTCGGAGTTCTTGATCTCCACGAACGTGCCCGCTTTGGAGCCCTCGCGCAGCACCGCGCCGGGACGCAGGTAGGCGAACGGCCCGACGCTCACGCGGTCGCCGATCACCGCCTCCTTGACGTACGCGTGCAGGATCGTGGCGCCCGCGCCGACGCTCGCGTCCAGCAGCGTGCTGTGCGGCCCGACCGTCGAGCCGGCGCCGACCGCCGTGCGACCGTGCAGGCTCGTGAACGGCGCGATCACCGTGTCCTGCCCGATCGTGACTTCGACGTCGACTACGGTCGCGGCTGGATCGACGATCGTGACGCCCGCCCGCATGTGGCGCTCGAGGATCTGGCGCTGCGCGATCGCCCGCGCGGCGGCCAGCTGGCAGCGGTCGTTGATCCCGAGCGTCTCACGATGATCCTCGAGCTCCAGCGCGATCACCGTGCGCTCGTGCTCGCGCAGGATCGGCAGCACGTCGGGCAGGTAAAGCTCGCCCTGTGCGTTGTCGGGGCGGACCTTCGGGAGCGCCTGCAGCAGCGCCGCACCTTCGAACGCGAAGATCCCGGTGTTGACCTCGCAGATCTGCAGCTCGAGCTCGCTGGCGTCGCCGGTGGCCTTCGTCTCGACCACCCGCTCGACCGTGCCGTCGATCGCGCGAACGACCCGGCCGTAGCCACTTGGATCGTCGAGCACCGCCGTCAGGATCGTCGCGGCGGCACCCTGCCGGCGGTGGTGCTCAGCGAGCGACGCGAGCGTCTGCGCGCTGATCAGCGGCACGTCGCCGGCGAGCACGATCACGGTATCCGCAGGGTCGATCAACGCCACCGCCGCGTTCACAGCGTCGGCGGTGCCACGTGCTTGCGCCTGCACGACGACCTCGACATCCGCCGGTAGCGACTCGCGCAACGGCTCGCCGGGGGCGTCGACGACGACCACTCGCGCGGCCCCAGCGCTGCGCGCAGCGGCGATCGGCCACGCGATCATCGCGCGGCCGCACAACGGATGCAGCAGCTTCGGGGTTCGGGAGCGCATGCGCGTCCCCTGCCCGGCTGCCAGGATCACAACAACGGGAGCAGACGGCACGAGCGGATCCTAGCTTGAGGCGACACGTGGAAGGGTCATGACTGGGGAGCCTGGATTCGAACCAGAACTGGGACGTCCAAAGCGTCCTGTGCTGCCTTTACACCACTCCCCAGTGTAAGGCGCTGTCAGGCTCCAGCACCTTACAGAAGCCGCCGGCGCGACGGGTAGCTCATGATCTGCGCCGATCGCCGTCAGCTGCGCTCTCGCCGGCCGAGCGCGCGCGCCACGTCCTCGGGCAGCGTCGGATCAGCAAGCGCCGCGCGCACGTCGGCGGGGCGGTGCAGGGCGCGCTCGGCACGCAAGAGGCCCACCTCCAACCCCGCTTCGCGCGCTGCCGCGAGGGCCATCGTCATCGCGTCGGCGCTGCGCCATGTCAGCTCCGGCAGCGCGAACAGCTTCGGCATCGGCCGCGAGATCCCGACCAGGTAGAAGCCGCCGTCGTACGCGGGCCCAAGCACCACATCGCAGCCGGCCTGCAGGTCGTCGAGCGCCGCCTCGGCGTGCGCTCGGCGTAGCCGCGGCAGATCCGGCCAGACGATCAGCAGCCGCCCCAGGCCGCGCGCGAACACGCGCGCGCTGCCGTCGGCCAGCCGCCCCGAGATCCCGTCGCCGTTCTGCGGGAACAGGATCGCGTCGGGCCCCACCAGCCGCCGCAGCTCGCGGCCGGAGTCCGGCGGATCATGTGCCACATGGATCGCGCGCGGCGCCAGCGCGCGCGCCCACTGGGCCGTCTGAGCGATCAGTGCCGACTGCAACGCGACGCAGCCGTCCGGCCCGAGCAGTGGCTCCAGCGCAGGGCGAATCTGACCACGACGCGGCGCTCGCGCCATGATCAGCACGGCCGGCGCGGCTCCGCTCATTGCCGCCCGATGCGGAACACCGTTCCCGCGGCTACCGGAGAGGATCCCGCCAGGATCGCAAGCGCGCCACGCAGCACGTCGGTGAACGTCGCCGGGCTGGCGCCGATCAGCTTCACGAGCGTATCCACGGGCGTCGGTTCGCCGGGGACCACTTCGTTGGCGTAGTCGGTGATGAAGCCGATCAGCGCGAAGGGCAGCTCGAGCTCGCCGCAGAGCACCGTCTCGGGCCCGCCCGTCTGGCTGATGGCGACCACGCCGCACGCCGCCAGCTGCGCGATCTCCGTCGGCGTGTTGAATCGCGGGCCGTCAACGTGCCCGTAGCAACCGCCGTCGCGGGCGCTGTGACCGGCCCGTGAGGCGGCTGCCAGGAGCGCGGCGCGGACGTCCTGCGAATAGGGGCCGCCGTGCAGGATCCAGTGCGCGCGCTGCGGGTCGCCGGGCTCGTCGAAGAACGTGCACAGCGATCCGTCTGAAAGACGGTTGGCGATGAAGTGGAGGTCGTCGAAGATCACCAGCGAACCGAGCTCGAGCGTCGGGTCGACGGCGCCGCAAACGGTGCAGCCGACCACTGCCGTGGCGCCGAGCTCGCTCAGCGCCCAGATGTTCGCGCGGTGGTTGACGGCGCTGGAGAGGCGGGCGTGTCCGTGTCCGTGACGCGAGAGGTGCAGCAGCGCCTCACCGTGGTACTCACCGCGGCTGACGGTCGCGATGCCGAACGGCGTTCGCACGCTCACCGGCTCGGACTCGAAGTCCGACAGCTGGTAGTTCCCAGAGCCCGTAATGATCGCAACAGGCATGGCGCGCGATGCTACCCGGTCAGCGTGGAACGCGACCACCGGCCGCGCCGGGCTCGGTGGCGGGCCCGCGCGGCGCCGCGATCCCGAGGACCCGCATCGCCTTGAGTCCGAGCGAGAGCTTCTCGCGACCATCGGTCGACTGCACGTCCAGCCCGGTCAGTTCGCGCACCCGCTCGAACCGGTAGCGGATCGTGTGCCGGTGGGTGATCATCCGCGCGGCGGTCGCGTTAACGTTGGCGTCGCACTCCAGAAACGCCGTCAGCGTCCCGAGCAGGTCGGTCTCGTACTGCTCGTCGTAGGCGACCAGCGGCTTGACCGTCTCGGCATAGAAGCGTTTCAGCTCGGCCGGATCGCGCATGTAGGGCAGGAGTAGCTGATAGGTGCCCACCTGATCGAACGCGAGCTCCGCGCGATCGTAGTCGCCCTCGATGACGTTGGCGGCCAGCAGCGCCTCGTCACCGGCGCGGCCGAGATCGAGCGGATTCTCGACACGGCGGCTGCGCCCGATCGCGAACGCGAAGCCGGTGAGGCCCGATTCCAGCTCGCGCAAGACCGCGGCCGACACGCGCCGGCCGCTGTCGCCGTCGGCGTCGGCGAACAGGATCACGATCTCGCCGCCGTCGGTCGCGGTCGGGGACGCAATCGATCCGGGCGCGATCGAGCGTGCTCCGCGCGCGGCGATCGTCAGCAGCCGCCGGCGCCAGTCGTCCTCGAAGGTGCTACGCGGATGCGCACGCACGACCAGCACGCCGGCGCCGGCTGAAAGGTCGGTCCCAAGCTCGCGGCCGCGGGCGGCCAGCTCCTCGCCGCTCTCGATGCTGCGCGAGAGCACCTCGCGAAGGAACAGGGTCGCGGCCTCCTCGGAGGCGCGCTCGGGTGCGCGCACACGCTCGACCTCGGAGGCGATCAGCGTCGTGATCAGGCGCAGCAGCGAGGCATCGGGAGCGTGCTGACCGGTTCGCATCCGTAGCTGGCCGACGGTCGCATCCGCCACCTTGAGCTCGATCGTGTCGACCAGCTGGCCGGCTCGCATCAGCGACTGCTCGTCGGCCGGGGACTTCGCGGCAACCGCGAGCACAGTCGCGGAGCGGTCGATCAGGACCAGGCTGGCGCCGAGCGCCTTCGACGCAGCACGGAGGACCTCAGGCAGGCCCGCACCGTCCTGCACCGCATCGGTGATTGCGGCCAGCGCTCGCAGGTCAGGGGGCGGGCTCAATGCGTTCTCGATCAAAGGAGCGTGCTTGGTGGACACGGCTTCGGGCCTCGGCTGCGCCCGTCAGAACACCCGGGGCCACTCGACCACGATCGCGGCGCCGGCCAGAACGCCGACGGCGACCAGCGCGCCGAGCACGTACAGCGACAGCACCGCGGCAGCCGCTCGCTGCCAGATGCCCCGGTAGGCGCTGACGCCGGGGATCATCACCTGGGTCACGAATGCGACCAGAGCGATCACGCCGCAGCCGGCGCCGACAAGGTAGGTGATGCTCGTATTGCTCATCGCTTTGGGCGAATTGTGACCGACCGTGGAAGTCTTCGAGCGCTCCAGTCGCGCTCAACTCGATGTGACGGCACCGAAAGGTGAGGAGACCGGCTGCGCGGGGACCGCATTCGGGTAGCTGACCGCGAGCGCTCGACACGCCGCAGCGGCCCGCTCGATCGCGTCCTGCCCCCAGAAGATACCGGCCACCGTCGGTCCGGAGCCGCACAGGATCGCCGGCTCGGCGCCCGCTTGCGTGGCGGCCGACAGCGCCCCGGCGATCGAGGGGCACAGCGATAGCGCCGCCGGCGCGAGATCGTTGACGATCAGCGCTGCCGGCAGGCGAGCGCCGGCACTGAGCGCGGCTTCCAGCTTGGCCTGAGAGTCGCGCAGCTGCTCCGCGGATCGCGCCAGCCCGAGGCGATCGGCCTCGCGATAGACGGCGGCTGTCGCGAGGCGCTGCGCAAGCGGCAGGATCACAAACGCGTGCGGCGCGAGCGGCTCACGCGGAGCCACCAGCTCGCCGGCTCCGGTCCCGACAGACAGACCGGGCGAGAGCTGGCTCGGCACGTCGGCGCCGAGCGATGCCGCGACCGCGCCGAGATCGTGCGCACGCACGGGCGCGAGCGCCGCCGCCAGCCGCAGCGCCGCCGCTGCGTCCGCCGAGCCCCCGGCCATGCCCGCCGCTACCGGGATCCGCTTGGTAATCGTGACCTGCAGCGGCGGCCCCGCCCAGCCACGCGCGCGCAGGGCGGCGATCGCGGACAGCGCCAGGTTGTCGCCCTCGACGCCGGGGCAGATCACCCGGTCAACGGCCGCCGGCTCGGCCACGAGCTCGTCGGCGAGCGACAGCGACTCGAGCAGCGTGACCAGCGCGTGGCGGCCGTCCGCACGCGTGCCGCCCAGGAACAGGCACAGGTTGACCTTGCCGGGAGCGAGCGCGTGAAGGCTCACGACGCCAGCTTCCGCGCCAGCTCGACGAACTCCGCCGGCGCCAGCCTCTCGGCCCGCACGTCGGCGGGGTGCCCGAGCTCAACGAGCGACGCGCGCGCACGCTCGCGGATCTCGGGGGCGGCGCCGGGCGCCAGCGCGAGCGACCCGGCCAGGGCCTTGCGCCGGTGCGCGAAGGCGTCGTGGACCAGCGCTCGAACCGCGGTCGAGGCCCGCGGGCCTCGACGGCGAAGACCCAGCAGCACGGAGTCGACGTTCGGTACCGGCCGGAACACCCCGCGACCGACCGGGCGCAGGATCCGCACTTCGCAGGCGAGCTGCGCGAGCACCGAGGGAATCCCGTAGGCCGCGCCCCCGGGCGCGGCCGCGAACCGCTCCCCCACCTCCCGCTGGACCATCACCACCCACGACTGCACGCCCGGCAGCTCGTCGATCGTGCGCAGGATCACGCTCGCCGCGACGCCGTAGGGCAGGTTCGCGATGACCTTGTCGGGCGCTGGCGCAAGCGCCGCCAGGTCAACCGCCAGCGCGTCGCCGATCTGCAGCGAGACGTTCGGAGACGGCGCCAGGATCTCCCGCAGTCGCTCCTCCAGCTTGCGGTCGAGTTCGATCACGTGTACGAAGCCCGCGCGCTGCACGAGTCGCTCGGAGAGCACGCCGAGACCGCCGCCGACCTCCAGCACCACATCCTCTCCGGAGAGCTCCGCGAGGCGCTCGATCACGCCGAGGATGTTGCGGTCGACAAGGAAGTTCTGCCCGAGCCTCACCACCCGAACACCGCGGCGCCGGCCGCCTGCAGCGACCGCTCCAGCTCGGCGTACGGGACCCGGCGCTCGTGCGCCAACAGCTGCGCGGTCGCGGCCACGTGGGCGGGCTGGTTGGGCTTGCCACGGACGACCTGCGGGGACAGGAACGGCGCGTCGGTCTCGACCAGCAGGCGCGCGGCCGGCACCCGCGCGGCGGCGGTCCGCAGCCCGTGCGCCTTGGGGTAGGTGACGTTGCCGGCGAACGAGATCCACCAGTTGTCGTTCGCCAGGCACTGCTCGATCCGGTCGGGCATCGAGAAGCAGTGGAGGATCACACGGATTCCGGCGGCGCGCTCCTGCAAGGTGGCAATCGCGTCCTCGTCGGCCGCGCGCGTGTGGATCACGAGCGCCTTACCGGCCGCTCGCGCCAGTTCGATCTGCGCGTGGAAGGCGCGCATCTGGTCCTCGCGCGGAGCGCCGTCACGGTAGTAGTCGAGGCCGGTCTCGCCGATCGCCACGCACTTGGGATGCGCAGCGAGCTCCTCCAGGTCGGCGAGCGCCGCGTCGTTGAACCCGGTCGCCTCGTTCGGGTGCAGACCGATCGCGGCGTACACGCCCTCGAAGCGCTCGGCGGCGGCCAGCGCCGCGCGGTTGCCGGCGCTGTCGATACCGACCGTGACGATCCGTGTCACGCCCGCCGCCAGCGCGGCGTCGATCAGCTCCTCGTCGGGTTGCTTGCAGAGATGCAGGTGGGTATGGCTGTCGAGCACGGCCGCCTCTGGAGCTCTCAGGGAAGGCGTCAGGAAGGGGCGATTAGTCGGCGCGCTTGGGGAATAGCGGCGCCAATTTCCGGACCGTCGCACCGGACCCGCGCGGCGCAAAGGCCGACGCTGCGTATTGGACGGCCGGGGTCCCGAGCGCCTCCAGCAGCCGGCTCGTGCTGCTCGGCATGTAGGCGTGCAGCATTACGCTGAGCGCCCTGGTGCCCTCGTGCAGCGATGCGAGCGTCTCGTCCAGCGCGGCCGTCTGCTCGGGGTCCTTTGCGAGCTGCCACGGCGCCCGCTCCTCGGCATAGCGGTTCAGCCGCCGCACGCGCTGCCAGATCAGCTCCAGTGCCGAGGTCGCCTCGGCGCGGTCGAGCTCGCCGGCGAACCAGGCAGGAAGCTCCGCGAACTCGGCGGCGAGCGCCGCATCGGTGGGCACCGGCGGCACGACACCGTCGCGGTAGCGGATCAGCATCGCAATCGTGCGGCTCGCGAGGTTGCCGTATTCGTTGGCGAGCTCGGACTCGTAGCGGGCCCTGACCGCGTCCATGCCGACCGCCCCGTCGGCGCCGAAGGCGACGTCGCGCATCAGGTAGAAGCGCAGCGCATCGGTACTGAACTGCTCGATCACCTCGAACGGGTCAAGTACGTTGCCCAGCGATTTGCTCATCTTGCGCCCATCGGCGCCGAGCAGGAAGCCGTGCACGAACACGTGCTGGGGAACCGGAAGGTCCGCCGCCATCAACGTCGCGGGCCAGAAAACCGTGTGGAACTTGAGGATGTCCTTGCCGATGATGTGGTACGTCGCCGGCCAGTAGCGCTCGCGCAGATCCTCGCCGTCGCGGGCGTAGGTGAGCGCCGTGTAGTAGTTCAGCAGCGCGTCGAACCACACGTAGAAGACGTGACCGGGGTCCCACGGAACCTTCACGCCCCACTCGAGCCGCGCCCGCGAGAGGGAGACGTCCTGCAGGCCCTGGGCGATGAACGCGCGCGCCTCGCGGAAATGGCGTGGCGGCATCACGAAATCGGGGTGCTCAGCATAGAGCTGCTCGAGCGGCTGCTGGAACGTCGAGAGGCGGAAGAACCAGTTCTCCTCCTGCTCGCGCGTCAGCACGATCTCGTGGATCGGGCAGCGGTTGCCGTCGAGGATCTCGTTCTCGACCTTGAAATCTGCGCAGCGCGGGCAGTACCAGCCCTCGTAGGTGCCCTGATAGACGTGCCCGTTGTCGTACACGCGCTGCAAGACGTTCTGGACCTCGGCCATGTGCTGCTCATCGGTGGTGCGGATGAAGAAGTCGTTCGAGGCGTTCAGCTGCGGCATCAGCGTCTTGAAGCGCGCCGCGTTCTGGTCCGCGAGCTGCTTGGGCTCGAGTCCCTGCGCGCGCGCCGCGTCGGCGACCGGCTCGCCGTGCTCGTCGACGCCGGTCAGGAAGAACACGTCCTCGCCACGCTGGCGCATGTGGCGCGCGAGCACGTCCGCCGCGATCGTCGTGTAGGCGTGCCCCAGGTGCGGCTGGGCGTTGACGTAGTAGATCGGGGTGGTGACGTAAAAGGACATGAGGACCCAAGCAGGAGACTATCCTGGAGCCGTCCGTCGATGAGCAAGCGGCTTGCCAAGTTCAGCGTGGTCCCGGTCTCGCTCGTGTGCGCGCTCGCGCTGCCGGCCCTCGCCGGTGCCGACACCAGCACCAGCCAGAACTGGTCCGGCTACGCCGCACACGCGGCCGGCTTGTCGTTCCGGAAGCTGAGCGGCAGCTGGAAGCAGCCGGGCGCGGCCTGCACCCAGGGTGAACGAACTTACTCCGCTTTCTGGGTCGGGCTCGGCGGCTACAGCCTCAACTCCGACGGGCTCGAGCAGATCGGGACCGAGGACGATTGCGCCGCGGACGGCAGCGAGGACCTGTACGCGTGGTATGAGCTGGTCCCGGCGCCGCCGCAGCCGATCCGCATGACCGTGAAGCCGGGCGATCTGCTCAGCGCCAGCGTGCACGTGCTCGGCACCGAGGTGACGCTGACGCTCGAGGATCAAACCCGCCACAGGTCGTTCGCGAAGACCCTGACCGACCACTCGATCGACGTCAGCTCAGCCGAGTGGATCGCTGAGGCGCCGTCGGAATGCTTCAGCAGCACGCAGTGCCGGACGCTGCCGCTGGCCGACTACGGCTCGCTGCAGTTCTCGGGCGCGAGCGCCCAGACGGCGGGCGGGCGGACGGGCGCGATCTCCAGCTTGCTGTGGGACGCGACCAAGATCGTGCTCAGCTCCAGCGGCTCGCAGCTCGTTTCCCACGGCGCATCGGTGAGCGCCGGCGGCGCGCAGTCGACGCCGGCGGCGCTGACGAGCGCCGGCAGCGCGTTCGCTGTGACCTACTCGGATGCCGCCGCCGGCCAGCCGCGCTCCTACAACGGAGGCGGCGGATACGGCGGCGGCCGACCGCCCTACTACGGCAGCCGCGGGCCGATCAGCCACAGCGGCTCAGAGCTCTCGCGGCGGCTCAATCGGGAGTCGTAAGCGCCCTGTATAGGGCGTTCGCCCCCACGCCGGTTAGCTGCGCGACGACCCCGGCCGCCACGCGCGGCTTGCAGCCCGCCTCCACGAGCTGCTTGACCGCTGCGAGCGGGCGTTCCTGGTCCGGCTCGTCGTCGAGCGCCGGACCGACGACGAGCACGACCTCCCCACGTGGCGCCTGCGCCGCATAGCGCTCAGCGAGCTCCGCCGCAACCCCGCGAACGACCTCTTCGTGGAGCTTCGTCAGCTCCCGGCAGACCGCCACAGGACGCTGGGGATCGACCGCGGCGAGCACCGCCAGCGAAGCGGCGACGCGCCGCGGCGACTCGAACGCGACCAGTGTCTCGCGCGCGGTGAAGATCCGCTCGAGCTCCTGGCGCTTGCGCGGCAGGAAGCCGGCGAACTGCCAGCGGTCAGCCGGCAGCGCGCTCGCGACGAGCGCGGCGAGGGCCGCCGAGGGCCCCGGCAGGACCTCGACCGCCAGTCCCGCGGCCACGCAGGCGCGCACGAGCACGAAGCCCGGGTCTGAGACGAGCGGCATGCCGGCATCGGAGACGAGCGCGACCACGGCTCCGGCGCGCATCTGCTCGACGAGCTCGTCCGCGCGCCAGCTCTCGTTGTGCTCGTGGTAGCTAACGAGCTTGGCGCTGACGCCGTAGCGTTTGAGCAGCACCTGCGTACGGCGCGTGTCCTCGCAGGCGACCAGATCCGCCTCGCGGAGCGCCGCGAGCACCCGCAGCGTGACGTCCTCGAGGTTGCCGATCGGTGTCGGGCAGACGATCAGGCGGCCGCTCACGGCGCCACCCCCCGCGCTGCGAGCTCGTCGAACGCCAGCGCCGCCGCGCCGATCATGCCAGCCTCGACGCCGAAACGCGCGGCGACGATCCGCGCGAGGTCGCGGCCGGGCGGCAGCGCGCGCGCCGCCGCCTCCGCGCGTGCGGGCGCGACCAGCAGCTCGCCCGCGGCGATCACGCCGCCGCCGATCACGATCACCTCCGGGTTGAGGATGTTGACGATGTTGGCAAGCGCGACACCGAGCCGCTTACCAATCAGCGCGAGCGCTTCGATCGCCCACTGGTCACCGTCATGCGCGAGCTCGGTGACCACCGGTCCGGTCGGCTCGCGTCCGTCGGCGACCGCGCGCGCGAGCCCTGAGTCGGGATGCTCGCGGGCGATCCGCCTTGCTTCGCGCGCGAGCGCGGTGCCTGAGGCGAGCGATTCGACGCAACCCCGGTTGGGGCAGTTCCCTTGGCATCGCGGTCCGTCCATGTCGATCACCATGTGTCCCAGCTCGGAGGCGGCACCAATCGCGCCACGGTACAGGCGCCCGCCGATGATCAGGCCGCCCCCGATCCCGGTACCGATCGTGAACATCGCCGCTTCGCTCGAGCCCTGCGCAGCGCCGGCACGGTGCTCGGCGAGGATCGCCGTGTTGGCGTCGTTGTCGACGACAACGGGAAGACCGAGGTGCTCGCTCATCACGTCGGCGAAGTTGATGTCGGCCAGCGCGAGGTTGACCGCGACCACCGCCTTGCCGGTGCGCCGGTCAAACGTGCAAGGAATCCCGAAGCCGATCGCGGCGACCGGGTCGGCGGCCTGCGCACGGATCTCAGCGACCGCATCGAGAACCGTTTCCAGCACCGCCGACTGGTCGAGACCGACAACCGTTCGCTGTACGCGATGATGGACCGAAAGCGCACTGTCCACGACGCCTGCGAGGAGCTTCGTCCCGCCCATGTCGACGCCGATAACGCGCCGAGAAGACATGTCGGCACTATATGCAGTGAACGATGTTCGAGGATCCCGACAAGCCGCGACGCTCGGCCCCCCCTTCCGCTGGACGCCCGGGCCCTAGCACCCCGGAGCGCCCATACACCGTCTACCGGTCGGCGCCGCGCGGGCTGCGTGCGCGCCTGCGTGGCGAAAGCGACCCGGAGCTGGAGCTGGAGCGCGCGGCGGGGGGTTCGCACAGCCGCTGGGCCGGGGAGGGCTCCGGGCGGCGGCTGACCTGGCGGCGGGCGCTGGCGGCGCTCGTGCTGCTGGTCATCGGCTGGGTCGGTTGCTCACTCGTGCTGTTCCTGATCAGCTCGGGCCAGCAGCCGGCTCTGCCGGCCGCGGCGCAGGCCGAGCTGACCTCGTCCGGCAACATGCTCACCTCGGCCAGCACGGTGCTGATCCTCGGGATCGACCAGCGGCCGCGGACCGGGCCAGGCTCCAAGGAGCCCGGCGCCGACTTCAACGTGGCTGGCAGCAACTCCGACACGATCCTGCTCTGGCGGGTAGGCGGCGGCGTCTCTCGCCGGCTCTCGATCCCACGCGACACGGTCGCGACGATCCCCGGCCACGGCCTCGCCAAGATCAACGCCAGCTTTGCGATCGGCGGCCCGGCGCTGGCGATCAAGACGATCGAGCAGTTCACCGGGATGCAGATCAACCATGTTGTAATCGTCAACCTCGGGGCTTTCCCGCCGTTCATCGACGCGATCGGCGGGATCGACATCCGCACCGGCAAGGTCTGCTCGAACATCAGCGGCGGTGTCAAGAACGGCGGTTTCACGCTCGACCTGAGCCCCGGCGTCCATCACCTCAACGGGATTGAGGCGCTGACATACGCCCGAACGCGTGAGAACCCGTGCGACCCGGCCGATTCCGACCTCACGCGCGTCCTGCACCAGCAGGAGATCCTCAACGCGATCGCAGCCAAGCTGGTGTCGCCGAGCACCTTCTTGCGCCTGCCGTGGGCGTCATGGCAAGCCCCGAAGGTGCTCCAGACGGACATGGGCGGGTTGACGCTGATGTCGCTGTTCATCGCCTCCGAGCTGGGCGGCTCGCCGCCGCCGACGAGGCTAGCGACGACCTCCTATACCAGCCCGATCCTCGGCGACGCGCAGGAGGCATCCCCAGCCGCCGTTAAAGCCGCCGTCGCGACGCTGCTGAACGGCTGAAGCGTAACCGGCGACTGACTGCTGGTCGATCATGACGGCTCCTCGACTCACGCCGCTTTTCCCCGCTCCGACAGCGCCGCAAGGACCGCCTCGACGTCAGCGGCAGTGAACTTCGGATCGCTGGTGCGCTGCAACGTGATCACGTCCCCGGTTTCAGATAGAGACGCGGTCACGCTCGAACGCTCGAGACCCGAGAATAGAGCGGCGTCGGTCGCTGCCCGCGCACGGCCCGAAACGATGCTCACGAGAGCTCCGGTGTGGCGCTCGATCCGCTGCGGGAGGTCAGCTTTCAGCCACCGCGACCTTGCTGTCGGGAGTGTTGAGACAAGGATCTCGTCGTACAGGGACGGGTCCCATGCCTCGTCCACCGCCAGGAACGGATCGGGGTTTGCCAGCCTGCCGTCGACCTCCAGACCGTCGTCACGCAGCTCGGCCAGCGCCAGACGCAGCCGGTCCGCAGCCAAGGCGGTAGGACGGTGCGGCAGCAGCAGCGTGACTGCAGTAGGTCCTTGCTCGCTGCGATCGCGCAGCTCGCGCCTCAGCTCTTCCGAGCCGACAGTCTGGTTGGCGACCACCAGTATCTTTCGCTTCCACGACATTGGTCCTGTCCAGTCCGTTCTAATGGGGGGGGTTGGCAGGGGCCGCCCCCGCGCAGCCGCGGCGGTCATGCCCCAACAAGCCTAGGATCGACGACACGGACGGGAAAAGCATCCGCCGCGCGTCCAAACTTACCGGAACTCAGTTGGACATGTGGCAGAGGTCACAATGTCTGGGTCCAGCGACCCAGAGCCCGGCGCCACGGACGGACGCAGACCGCCGCCGAAAGAAGGCTCAGGCCCGCGGGCCCGCAGGCCCGGGCCTCAGTCCCTGGAGCGCGTGCTGGACTTCGACGAGGTGCTGGTGGTCGACGCCGAGCTCGACTCGGGCTTGGCCTTGGCCTTGCCGCCAGAATCCGACTTGTCCGAGGAGGAACCCGAGCCGCTCTCGGAGGAGGAGCCAGAGCCGTTCCCGGAGGAGGAGCCAGAGCCGTTCCCGGAGGAGGAACCAGTGCCGCTCTCGGAGGAGGACTTGGCGCCCACGGACTCTTTGGCCTCACTCGTCTCGCGCGCACGCTTGCGCGTCCCGTAGTCGGTGTTGTAGAAGCCCGATCCCTTGAAATGCACGGCAACCGGATGAAAGATCTTCACGACCGGCTCCGAACAGGTCACGCACTCCACCAGCGGATCATCGGAGATGCGCCGACTAACCTCGAACTGGTGGCCATTTTCACAACGATATTCATAAATCGGCATCGCACCGGCGATTATAGCAACACCTGCTTGGCACTCTCAAGGGGAGAGTGCCAAGAATCGTGGCTGACCCGCATCTCATCTAGAGTCCAGCACTCAATGGGCGCGGACGTTGTGACAATGGACAAGATCGTGTCGCTGTGCAAGCGGCGCGGCTTCGTGTTCCCCAGCAGCGAGATCTACGGCGGCATCGGCTCCAGCTACGACTACGGCCACTACGGCGTGCTACTGAAGAACAACGTCAAGGCGCAGTGGTGGCGCGCGATGCTGCAGGAGCGCGATGACATCGTCGCGCTCGACTCGGCGATCATCCAGCACCCGGAGACGTGGCGCGCGAGCGGCCACCTCGCCGGCTTCACCGACCCGCTCGTCGACTGCCGGACCTGCAAGCTGCGCTTCCGCGCCGACAAGCTCGAAGACGGCCAGTGCGGCCGCAAGCCCTCCAAAGCGCCCGGCGCGGGACCGGGCTGCGACCTGACGGAGGCGCGCGACTTCAACCTGATGTTCGAGACGACGGTCGGTGCGGTCAAGGCCGAGGGCTCGACCGTGTACCTGCGCCCGGAGACCGCGCAGGGGATCTTCCTCAACTTCAAGCACTACCTGCAGTTCTCGCGCAAGCGCCCGCCGTTCGGGATCGCCCAGGTAGGCAAGAGCTTCCGCAACGAGATCACGCCGGGCAACTTCACATTCCGCACGCGCGAGTTCGAGCAGATGGAGATGGAGTTCTTCGTCCCGCCCGCAGATGCACCGAAGTGGTTCGAGCACTGGCTGGGGCAGCGCATGGCCTGGTACAAGGAGCTCGGCATCCGCCCCGACCATCTGCGCCTGCGCGCGCATGCGCAGGAGGAGCTTTCGCACTACTCGAGCGCCACCAGCGACGTCGAGTACCTTTTCCCGATCGGCTGGCAGGAGCTCGAGGGGATCGCCAACCGCGGCGACTTCGACCTGACCCAGCACGCCAAGCACTCCGGCCAGAAGCTCGATTACAACGACACGGTCACGGGCCAGCGCTACGTCCCGCATGTGATCGAGCCGGCCGCGGGAGCCGACCGGGCGACGCTGGCGTTCCTCGTCGACGCCTACGACGAAGACGAGATCGAGGGCGAGACGCGCACGGTCCTGCGTCTGCACCCGCAACTGGCCCCGGTCAAGGTGGCGGTCCTGCCGCTCGTTCGCAAGGACGGCCAGCCGGAGCTGGCGGGGACCGTATACCGCGAGCTGCGCGAGCGGCTGCACGCGGAGTACGACGAGGGCGGCGCGATCGGACGACGCTACCGCCGCCAGGATGAGATCGGCACGCCGTGGGCGGTCACGATCGATCACCAGTCGCTGCAGGACCAGACGGTCACGCTGCGAGACCGCGACACCCTCGGTCAAGCCCGGATCGCGATCGACGCCCTCAGCGGGGTGCTCGAGCGGCGCCTGCGCGAGCCCTGGCGCTCGCCGAAGCTCGCGGACTAGCTCGGACTGGCCCGATGCGCCGATGAGCGCTTTCTCATCGCCCCCTTAGGTTCGTCTGACGGAGCTTTTAGGGCTCTCTTGTGAGCGCCGTGAAGACTTGCTCGCACGATGAAGAAACGAGCCCTCAACCGCCGCGAAGGCGCCGCTCGCCGAGGAGCTGGACTGAAGCTGGCCTCCTGCGCGACGAACCTGATGATCGCGAGCGCGATCGGCATGACCGGCGCCGTCACCGACGTCGCCGCGCACGAGTACAACGCGCAGAACGCAGACGCCGCGGCCCGGAGCACGACGAGCAACTCGGCCCGTAGCACGACGAGCAACTCGGCGCAGGGCGCGACGAGCACGTCGCGCGCGAGCGCCGCCACCACCACCGCCGCCACCACCACGACGACCAGCTCGAACCTGCTCTCGCCGTCCCAGACGCCCACTGCAGCGTCGTCGAGCAGTTCCTCGACGCAGACCGTCTCCGGAGGATCGTGACGATGCTTGCAGCCGCCACGGTCTCCTCCTCCCCGTCCGTGCTGTGGTATCTGACGCGTGCTACGGGCGTCGTGACGCTCGTGCTGCTGACGCTCGCAGTCACGCTCGGCGTCGCCAACCGCAAGCGCTTTGAGACCAACAGGGTGCCTCGCTTCGTGATCGACACGTTGCACCGCAACGCGGCGCTGCTAGCGGTCGTGTTCCTGTTGGTCCACATCGCCACGACGCTGCTCGACAGCTACGTGAACATCGACCTGATCAACGTGATCCTCCCGTTCAGCGCCTCCTATAAGCCGCTGTGGCTCGGATTTGGCGCGATCGCCTTCGACCTGCTGATCGCGGTGGCACTGACAAGCGTGCTGCGTCGCCGGCTCGGGTATCGCATCTGGCGGGCAACGCACTGGCTTGCGTACCTGTCATGGCCGGTGGCGATCGTGCACGGCGTCGGCATCGGCAGCGACCGTCACTCGAGCTGGATGCTCGCCTTGACAGGAGCCTGCGTGCTGATCGTCGCCGCTGCGATCGTCGCCCGTCTCAGGCAGCACTCGCTGCAGCCGCCGCGCCCGCAGGGCTCACGGCGCCCGGAGCGTTCGAGCAACCGCATCTCCGTGCTGACTCCGGCGGCCAAGCAGAGATGACCGGAATATCGCCAGAGCAGCAGCTGCTCCCGCGCCTGCTACGCGGGGTCGGCCGCGAGCCGACCACCTCGCTGGATGCGCACGTCAGGCTCCACGGCCCCTTGCCGGCGCTAGCGCGGCGATCGCATGAGCAGCTCCTGGACGAGCTCGAGCGCGCCGGGCTGCGCGGCCACGGCGGCGCCTCGTTCCCGACCGCGAAGAAGATGCGCTCAGTCGCCGGGCGGCGCGGGTCCAAGGTGGTCGTCGTCAACGGGACAGAGGGCGAGCCGGCCAGCAAGAAGGACCGCGCGCTGCTGCGCCAAGCGCCGCATCTGGTGCTTGACGGCGCTTGCCTCGCCGCCCGCGCCGTCGGCGCCGACAACGTCTTCGTTGCCTTCTGCGAGCACGATAGCCGCAGCTCGGCCAGCCTCTCGGCGGCGCTGGCGGAGCGCCGCTCGGTGCCTGATGAGCCGACCTTCCGGCTGTTCGAGACGCCGGAGCTGTTCCTGTCCGGCCAGGAGACGGCGCTCGTCAACCTGCTGAACGGTGGCCCGTGCCAGCCGACTTTCGGCGTGCGACCGTACGAGCGTGGAGTGCGCCAGCGCCCGACGTTGGTGCAAAACGCCGAGACGTTCGCACACGTGGCGCTGATCGCGCGCCATGGCGCCGACTGGTTCCGCCAACTGGGGTCGCAGTTCGCGGCGCTCGTGACGATCAGCGGTGCGCTGCACGCGCCGGGCGTATACGAGATCGAGCATGGCATGCCGCTGTCGGCGCTGCTCGACACGGCCGGCCCGCGCGAGTCGCTGTCGGCGGTGCTGATCGGTGGCTACTTCGGAACCTGGGTAGCGGCCCGCGAGATCGCAACGCTGCGCCTCTCCCCCACCCACCTGCGCGAACGGGGCGCCAGCCTCGGCGCCGGGGTGATCGTCGCGCTCGGCGTGTCCGCGTGTCCGGTGGCCGAGACGGCGCGGGTCAGCGAATGGTTCGCCGAGCAGACCGCGGGCCAGTGCGGCCCGTGCGTCCATGGCCTGGACGCGATCGCGACGACGATCTCACGGATGGCCACCGGCACGGGCGGGCGGACCGGGCACCACGACGTCAGCCGCTGGACGCGCGAGCTGCCCGGACGCGGCGCCTGCCAGCACCCCGACGGCGCCGCCCGCTTCATCGCCAGCGCGATGGAGGTGTTCGCGGACGAGTTCCGCCACCATGCCGCGCGCGGCCGTTGCGAGCGCTGCGCGCAGCGCCCGATGCTGCCTGTCCCGCTCGCGGCCAGGGCGTAGCCCCCGAACGACGGCTCCCGTGTGGCCCGCTTGAAGGGCAGTTCCGTACCC
Organism: Solirubrobacteraceae bacterium; assembly: GCA_052147535.1. GTDB lineage: Bacteria > Actinomycetota > Thermoleophilia > Solirubrobacterales > Solirubrobacteraceae > Palsa-465. The sequence goes on from JBKQKK010000172.1 coordinate 89,507, forward strand.
TAGCTGGTGCTGCCGGGTGCGCCAGGCACGCTCGCCTCAGGGCCAGCCGGCGCGCTCGTATCGGACGCCGCCGGCACGCTAGTATCGGAGGCTGCCGGCGCGGCGGCGGCGGCAGCGAGTACTCGAACTCGTCCTCTGCGCCGAACAGGGCATCCAGGACCTTGCCGCGCGTCCAGAGGCATGCGGCGACCACCACCGAGCTGCCGGTCGCGAGCAGCAGCACCCTGCGGACACGACCGCCAGCGCTCCGCTTGCGCTTGGATTTGGGTTAGCTTAACTACTTTACCCGGGTGCGCCCAGAGTTGGAGGGCGGTATGTAGAACGTGATCCAACATAAGCTCGTCGTCGCCAGCGGGTGTGAGTCCCGTCCGGGTAGCTGCCAGGAGGCCCGGTAGCAGGCTGGCGGCTCGGTCTGGAAACGGGTCGGGTCGAAGCCCAGCGTCAGAAGCCCTTCTGGGGGAGCAACCAAGCGGTCTGCAGCATTAAGCGAAGCCTGCCGCGTCGTTAGTAGCCCGCCTTCGGGTGGGGATAGGAGGAGCCGAGCCCGGTCGGTCGGGGCGAAGGCCATGGAAGGGGTGAAGAGCCTGGAAGCGCAGCCCCGATGAACCTCCCGGCGTATGGGGCGTTGAACGTTTGGAAGGTGGCGGCGGGAACTGGGGAGGCCCTCCCCGGCCCGGCGATGCTGCGGAGCGAATCGTCGGAGCGACCCGTCCTATAACCGGTGATCCCGGGAAGTGGGCGTGGTGCTGGGTGGGCGTCGGAGGCGGCCGTAGTACCGGTTGAGCTGAGCGGACAACAGAACCGCCGGTGAGGGAAGGGCCGCTGCTTCGTTCATGCGTTGCGTACAGGGAAGGGCCGGTGAGTGCCAGTAATGGCTAGGACCGCCAAGCCGTTCAAAGTCCGAGAACTGCAGCGAACGCTCTACCGGGCGGCCAAGGCCGATCCCGGGCGTAGGTTCCATGCGCTCTATGACAAGGTCTACCGCAGGACGTCTTGGAGTGGGCGTGGGAGCTGGTGCGCGCCAATAAAGGCGCGGCTGGCATCGACCGACAGACCATCGCCGACGTCGAGGAGTACGGCATCGCCAAGCTGCTCGACGAGCTGGCCGCGGATCTGAGGGGCGGCAGCTACCGTCCGTGGCCTGCCCGCCGGGTGTTCATTCCGAAGCCCGGCAGCAGCGAGCGGCGGGCGTTGTCGATTCCTCGGGTTCGTGATCGCGTCGTGCAGGCGGCATTGAAGACGGTGATCGAGCCGATCTTTGAGGCTGACATGCTGGAGTGCTCGTATGGGTTTCGGCCCAGGCGCTCTCAGCACGGCGCGCTCCAGGTTCTCATTGATGAGGCGTGGGACGGCAGGCGGTGGGTCGCGGAGTCGGACGTCTCGAATTGTTTCGGGGCGATTCCGCACGATGGGTTGATGTCGGCGATCGAGGAGCGGATCAGCGATCGTCATGTCCTGAAGCTTCTGCGTGCGATGTTGCGCGCGGGGGTGATGCAGGACGGGGCGGTTCGTCACGAGGTGACGGGAACCCCGCAGGCGGTGTGATTTCGTCCTGTCTGTGCGACGTCTATCTGCATCGGCTTGACCGGCAGTGGGCGCAGCGCGGGCACGGAGTTCTCGTCCGTTTCGCGGATGATCTGCTGGTGATGTGCCAGACGCGGGCAGAGGCCGAGGCGGCGCTTGCGGCGCTGCGGCTGATCCTGGCGGAGTTGGGCCTTGAGCTCAAGGACGCCAAGACCCGGATCGTGCACCTGACCGTGGGGGGCGAGGGCGTTGACTTCCTCGGCTTCCATCACCGGTGGGTGCGCGCCACACGCGCCAGGCATGTCCAGTTCCTCGCCCGCTGGCCCTCACGCCGGGCGATGCAGCACGCCAGCGACCGTGTCCGTGAGATCACGGCGCGCGAGCGACTGCTGCTACCGGTCGAAGACATCGTGCAGGACCTCAACGAGTACCTGCGGGCTGGGCGGGCTACTTCCGGCACGGAAACTCAGCTCGCCACTTCAACCTGATCGAGCACCACGCGCATAACCGGCTCGCGCTGTTCATGGCCAAACGCCACCAGCGGACGCGAGCATACGGCTGGCGGCTGGTCACCTACAGCTCGCCAAATCGCCTGGGGCTGATCAGCCTCTCTGGAACCGTCGTCGCGCCACGGCCCCACCGGGCCTGGCGAGGGAGATAGCCGAATGCCGGCGGTGAAGAACGTCGGAGAGCCGTGTGCGGGAGAACCGCATGCACGGTTCGAGGTGGCGGCGGGAGGAAACCAGACCAGTCGGGCCAGCATGTGCCGCGCGGTCCAGGCGCCTCTCGCCGACCCTACAAAATCCCGATGGTTGGTTTTTGGTCGTGGGGCGGGAGCCGGTGGCGGGCTGGTTGGTGGTCGTGTGTGCGCGTTTTTGCTGGTTTTGAGGGGTTTGTGGGCACGCCGCGACCGGGTGGCGCCGCTGATCGTTTGATCGTGAGCGGCGCCGGGCGGGGCTGGGGTCAGTTGAGGCGGTGGGCGTGGGTGTCGAGGTTGTAGGCGAGGATCGGCCAGCAGCACCAGGCCTGCTGGCCGGTGCGCCCGGGCAGGCGGCTGCGGCGCAGCCCGTAGCCGCGTTTGAGGTGGCTGATGCGGCTCTCCGCGCCGGCGCGGTAGCGGTACAGGCGTCGGCGGGTGCGGGGCGAGTCGGGCTCTTGACGGCCGGCGACGTACACGGTGGTGGGGGCCTGGTCGCTAGTGTCGATCGCGTCCTGGGTGCTGGCGGCGCCGAAGCCGCCGTCGACGGCGAGCTCGCGGATCACGAAGCCGAGCGTGTCAGGCTGGCGAGCGTGCCGGGCAGCAGCTCGTTCTCGCCGGGGTTCCCCGGCGCGGTCGTCGGCGGCAGGATGTAGCCGCGGGCACCAGTGGTGTTCTGGGTCACCTCGCAGATCTGCGCCACGTACCCGAACTCGGTCTTCTTGGCGAGCTTGCCCTTGCAGATCGGGCGCGCGTTCGGGTCGTGCAGCGACACCAGCCGATCGGTGATCCGCTCACCCGTGAGCCGCTTGCGGATCTGCTCACAGACCCGCTCGCACCGCTTGAGATGCTCTGCGAGCGCGGTCGCGGCGGTCTGCTGCACCTCGCTGCCGGCCTGCAGATGCGCAACCAGCCGGCGTGCCTCGGTGACCGTTTTTCCCAGCAGATCACCGCATTCTGAGGTGATCGTGAGCACGTCCTGCTTGGCCTCGCCGGTGCGGCGCTTCAACGAACGACCGAGCCGACGCAGACGCCCCTTCGCGCCCCGCCCACGGTCCCGAACCCTCGGCGCGTCAGACCCCGCGATCGCCGCCAACCGCCGCGCCTCGCGCGCCAACAGCACGACACCGTCGTAGGCGAGGCCGGCGTCGGTCGGGTAGCGGACATCAGCCTCGATGACCGTCGAGTCGACCGCGCAGCGCGCGGACGGAACCCGGTCTCAGCGGCGGACAGGTCGATCACCTTCAGCGTGATCGCCTCGACCCGCTCACGCCCAAGCCGATGGACCAGCTTGCGCAGCGTCGACTCATCCGGCACCCGGCCCGCCAGCCCGATCTCGCAGAACCGCCGCAGATGCAACGAGTCAGCGACCTCCCGGCACCAGCCGCTCATACCCCCAACCCGTGCGTATCTTGAGCACCATCAACCGCACGAACGTCTCGATCGGGATCGTCGGCCTGCCCTCGGTCAACGCCGCCGTCCCGAGCTTCGCGTCTTGCGAACGCCACAGCTCTCACACCGACGCGTACACCTCGCCCTCAGCGAGCAGCCCGTCGATCGCGGCGAGCCTCGCCGGCAGCACCGCGAACGCCGCCGGCAGCAACGCCTCAAGCAGACACCGCTGCCGATCCGGCGCTACCCTCAACACCCGAAACCCACAATCCCGTTCTTTACCGTATGCAGGTATTTCTAGCATCAGCATCGGACAGAACCGGGATTTTCCGGGGGAACTAGCTAGGTTGAGATGCAGGCAATGAATTCGTCGATCGGGATCGCGGACATTGTCTCGTACCGTGAGGTCCCGCGCGAGCCGAGTTCGAGCGATATCCGGGCCATCACCTTCTCGTCGGGCGCCTCGATTACGTTGATGAAGTCGTATTCGCCAAGCGTCGCCCATTTGATGGTCAACTACGACCTGCCCTGGAACCCTGTGCGGCTCGAGCAGCGGATGGGCCGGATCCACCGCATCGGCCAGGAGCATCGCTGTGTGGTGTTCAACTTCTACGCTACCAACACGGTCGAGGGGAAGCTCCTCAAGCGCCTGTTCGACAAGCTCGAGGCGATGCGCGCCGACCTCCACGGTCGCGTCTATGACGTCATCGGCGAGGTGCTTTCGCGGAGCGGACTGGACTTCGAGCGCCTGCTGCGAGAGGCGCTGATCGCGCCCGACCGCGTCGATGCGGGGGAGCGCGAGATCGCCGCGATCGACCCGCAGGCGTACAAGGCATACGAGCAGGCGGTCGGGATCGCGCAGGCGACCAAGCACGTCGACATGAGCTGGGTGATCAAGCGCGACTGGCGCTCTGAGGAGCGCCGGCTGATGCCCGAGTTCGTCGAGCAGCTGTTCGGCCGCGCCGCCAGCCGGGTCGGCTTGCGTCTGGAGCAGCGCAAGGACGGCGAGCATCTGCTGCGAGCCGAGCACGTCCCGCGCGCGCTGCGCAGCGATCGGCTGCAGACGGTCAATCGATTCGGGCCACCCCAAGACCACTACCTCAAGCTAACGTTCCGCAAGGAGGTACGACAGCACGCCGAGCACGAGGATGCCGTCCTGCTCTCCCCGGGCCATCCGCTCTACGCCGCCACGATCGAAGTCATGCGCGACCGGCTCCGCAACTCCAGCGGTGGCGCTGCCCCGTTTCGTTGGGTGGCGCTCCATCTCAGCGTCCGACTTCCGGACTATCGTTACTTGGCTATGTCCATATGGCCCCGATAAGTGACTATCCCGGAGATCGGCGCTGATGATTTCTCGCGGCGCTTCTCGCTCCGCGCTTCGTCCTTAATGTGGCTCCTCGGGGCTGGTGCGTCTGCGGCAGCAGGCGTTCCTACTGCTTGGGACATGGTGTGAGAGTTCAAGCAGCTCCTGTTCATTTCCCAACGACGTGCTTCCCCTCGGGCGGTTGCCGATCTTTCAAGCGCTGCGGTACGCGCCCAGCTGCAGGCTCACATCGACGCCTCCGGCCGCCTGCCGACCGCCGGTGCGCCGGACGAGTACGCCGCCTTGTTCGAGGCTGTGTACGCGGCTGAGGCGGACCGGCGGTCTTACATGGATGCGAAAATGGCGGGCGCTCGCCCGTCCTACGGCCACCTCGCTCTGGCTACCTTGATGCGGGCGGGTCTGTGTCCTCAGGTGTGGACGACGAACTTCGATGCAATGGTGGCCGACGCCTGCGCGCGTGTGTACGGGACAACTGGTTCGCTGACGACTGTGGCGCTCGACGCCCCGGACCTTGCTGCTCAGCTCATCGCCGAAGCACGCTGGCCGTTAGAGATTAAGCTGCACGGCGACTTCCGCTCGCGCCGGCTGAAGAACATCCCTGACGAGCTGCGTCACCAAGACGTACGGCTGAGGCGGGTGCTGGTCAATGAATGCCGACGCCGGGGGCTGGTGGTGGCGGGCTATTCCGGTCGTGATGAATTGGTCATGCACGCGCTCGGGGATGCTCTCGCGGTTGAAGGTGCCTATCCGACCGGGTTCTTCTGGCTGCACCGCGGCGACGGTGAGCCTCTAGAGCGGGTCGGACAGTTGCTCGCAACGGCTGTCGAAGCTAGCGTCGAGGCGTATTTGGTCCGTGTGGAGAATTTCGATGGCGCTTCGTGACATAGTGCGACTCCTCGTCGAGGATCTCAACACCGAGGTCTTGGACGAGTTCGCCGCCGAGCGCCAGCGTCGAACCTCGGCGCCGCGATTGAGCGGCGGGCGAGGGTTTCCGGTTGTGCGCCTTAACGCGTTGCAGGTCACGCAGGCGCCAGCGGTTTGCCGACGGGTCGTATGCTCGGTCGGGGGATACGCCGAGCTGGCCGGAGCCGTGCGGGAGGCAGACGTAGACCTGCTGTACGCCCGAGTGACCGCCGGAGTTCTGGCTTTCGGCGCCGATGCTGACGTTCGCGCCGCGCTTGAGAGTTATGGGATCGAGGAGTTCGATCTGCACACAATCGACCAGCGCCGGCTGCGCTACGACTCTGGAGAGCGCGGACTACTCCGCGATGCTGTCGCCCGCGCAGTCGCGCGTCGTTATCTCCTGATGCGTGAGCGGCGACGCAGCACGGATCTGCTGTGGCCAGCGGATCCGAGAGACACGTCGTGGCTCCCGCTCCGGGGCCTTGTGGGGGGCTCTCGGGCACGGTGCCCGGTCATCCTCAGCTGCTTTGGCATGAAGGAATCGGTACTCGGCTGGACTGGGCCAATGACCAGCTGTGGGTGCTATTCGAGCCACGCACCATCTTCGATGGTGCCCATGACGAAAACCGGGCGGCGGCCAACGACTTCGCGCGCGAGCGCACCGTGCGCCGGTACAACCGCCAACTTAACGACCTACTCGCCTTTTGGGGCGGGCTGATGCACGACGGCGGGGACGAGCTCCGCGCCCTGGGAGTCACCGACGGGGTTGACGCGGTGTTTCGACTCTCGAAGACGACCGCCTTCTCGAGGCGAGCGCACGCGTGAGCACCGAGATCTCGCCACACCTCTGGCTTCCCGAGCCGCAGCTCTCTTTTCACCCAGATCGGAGCTCCGACCGTCAGGTACATCGCTTGCGTGGCCTGCTGGCCTACGGACCGCACTCGAGCGGCCTGGTGCCCGATCCAATCCGAGTGGCCACGCTAGCGCCGGCCGGCGAAAGCCACAGGCTCTTCGGCTTCATGAAACAGCTCAACTCCTCTTACAAGCCGATCGAGCGTCGCGAATATCTGCCGGAGTGGCCAGGCTGCCACGGCGTGTTCGGGCTGCGCATGACCGCAGCCGGACTGGCTGGCACGGGCTGCCACGCCGAACTCGACCACGAGCTCGAGGAGGAGTTCAACGCCTCCTCAACACCGCACGTCACTTTGGCCGACCGGATCACTCGCGGCGTCCAGGCTTTAGAGGCATACCGCGACCAGTTCGACGTGCTGTTCATCTATCTGCCCTCACGGTGGGCAAAGGGTTTCTACGGCGGCCCAGGCGAGGACTTCGACCTGCACGATCACATCAAGGCGACGACCGCCGCCCGGCGGTGGCCGGTGCAGATCGTGCGGGAGGACAAAGCACTTGCGTACCCCTGCCGCGCCTCGGTCATGTGGCGCGTAGGCATGGCCCTCTACGCGAAAGCCGGCGGTGTGCCGTGGAAGCTCGCCGACAGCGACGAAGAGACCGCCTACATCGGGATCTCGTACGCCGTGCGACCGATGGAGTCAGATCGTCCGCGGTTCGTGACCTGCTGCAGTCAGGTCTTCGATGCCGAGGGCTTGGGACTCGAATTCATCGCATACGACGCCCACGAGGTAGAGGTCCAGCGCGACAACCCCTACCTCTCGCGTACGGAGATGTTCCGGGTTATGACCCGCTCGATGGATCTCTACCGCCGTCGGCACGCCGGCCGCACCCCGCGCCGCGTGATGGTTCACAAGTCGACCGAGTTCAAACGCGATGAGGTTGACGGCTGTATGGAGGTGCTGCACCTGTGCGAAGCCGTTGACCTCGTCCAAGTGGTCGACGATGTCGCCTGGCGGGGTGTACGGATCGACAAGCCGCGCAGCGCCGGCGCGAAGGGCGACCCCGCGCTCTATCCGGTGGCACGCGGCACAGTGATCGGGCTCGGCCCATACGAGGCGCTCCTCTGGACGCACGGCAGCGTCTTCGATATCGATCCGCGTGGCTCGTACTTCCAGGGGAGCCGCTCCACGCCACGCCCAGTCCGCCTGGTCCGTCACGCGGGTCACGGATCGTGGGACAACACCGCGAAGGCGGCGCTGGCCCTATCAAAGATGGATTGGAGCAACGACGCTCTCTATGACCACCTTCCAGTTACCATGAGCTACGCAAAGGTTCTTGCGCGCGTGGTCAAGCGAATGCCGGCCCTCGGCTCCTCGCCCTACCAGTTTCGCTTCTTCATGTAGCACCCCCGTTTGATGTCGGCGCGCAGCGCCCGCTCGAGCATCTGCAGCTCCTCGCTACGGCCGGCGAACGCCGCCGCGACGGGCGGCACCCCGAACCGCAACCTCAGCACCGACGCGGCGACGCGCTCGGGCATCGGCTGCCCGGTGAACGTGATCTGGATCGTCGAGTCCTTGACGTTCTGGAGCTGAACGTTCTGGTGACCTTGCGCAGACTGATCGCCCACCGCAGATGTCCCTGTCAGCCGCCGGCGCGATCCGGAGGCGCGGGCGGCGGCGAGCCGTAGCTCACGTTGAGCTCACTGTCGACCAGTCCGGCCGCATGCACATTCTGATCACCGATTGCGGTCTGCGAGATGTCGACCTCGATCCCGGCCCCGCGAGCCTCGCCGATCAGCCGCTCGAGCTCGGCGCGAAACCCCTCGTCATCCTGCGCAGCGCAGCGATCACCGCCGCCAGCTCCCGTAGGCGCGACGGGCTGTCTGGGGCGTCCTGCACGCGCGCAAGCGCCGTGCTCGCGGACGCGTTGGCGTCGCGGGAGAAGCGGTCGCGTAAGAAACCAAGCAGGCGACGCAACGCACCCGAGCCGGCATCAAGCGCATCATCCTCAGCTCGATCAACGGCCTTCACGATCAAGCCCGTCGTGATCGCTCCCAACGACACCGGATCCACCACAGCTCACCACCTCCAGACGCCGACCACCCCGACTCGACGATCACAACGATAAACCGAGATCGGCTCAGAACACCCACGCCGAGCCGAGAGGTTCACGCGGCCACGTTCATCTTGTCTGCAAATCATGCGATTTGTAGACAAGACGTCATAACGAGGTTTCCGTGCCCACCGGGCGCGAGTCCGACACGGACGCTGCAAAGCGCGCAGGCGTCGGGGGCCCCTACGATCGCCGCACCTCTCCCCACTCCCGTTCCCGCAAGGCCGCGGCCGCGCCGCCGGCGTCGGCGCCGGACGGCGCTTGGCGCGACAAGGCCGCCGTGCTTGCCACGCTGACGGGCGCCGAGGCGATGACGGCTGGCCGAGATCGCCGCCATCTCCCGCACGCCCGTCTCTATTTCACGCGCGCGTACGACACTGCAACCCCGTCTCCTTCCCCCTCGCCGTCGATCACCGGGGCTGGGTGCGGCCAGTTTTCGGGATGGCAAGCAATCGAGAGGCCGCTTCCAGCGCTGGCAACGACAGCGACCCTCTCGAAACGCTGTCTCGGAACCTGGACGGGTCGTGGAGAGCTATCCGAGGGTTTTGACAAAGGAACCCACGCGCGCCGCGCCGCGCGCTATAGCTACTGGAAGCGCGCACGCTCGACAAGCGTCCTCGGGTTCGAAAACCCCGTTTAACGAACGTGAGACACCCGCCCGGATCCCGGCCGCTCGGGCGCTGAGATCGTCCGGGGTGCGGTTTAAAAAGACCCGAGATGCGCGGTTTCGGAGATCGGCGACCGTAAAGGTGGGCGAGCAGCTCGCGCTCTCCCCCGTCGTCGAGCGCGAGCTCGACGAGCTGGTCGACGGCGTCCTCGCCGACACCGCGATCACCATCACGCCGGCGCCGGCGGCCTCGGAGATGCTGTGGCGCAACTTGTACGGTGAGGCGCAGCGGATCGCCGAGCGCGCCGCGTCGGCGAGCACCCGCCGGCAGTACACCGCGATCTTCCGGGCGTTCTGCGATTGGCTCACCGCGCAGCTCCACCGCCCGCCGCTCGTCGGCGACTTGGATGCCGATGTGATCGCCGCCTACGGCCGGCATCTCGCCGTGGGCGGCGGCCGCGGCGGTCGGCCGGCGGCGCCGGCCGGGCCAAGCGCCGAATGCCACCGGGATATCGGTGGATCGGCCAGACCTCGATCACCAGCGCGTTGAGCTGATCGACGTCGACGGTCGCGTTGGGGCGCTGTCTGAGGTGATCACAAACGCGCCGCTCAGCGCCGAAACCGCGACTCGATCAGGGCGGGAGCGTAGCGAACGCTCAACCTCCTGCCAGGGTCGTGGCGCTCACGATCATCGCCTCGACGTC
>JBKQKK010000173.1:0-6739 GCA_052147535.1 Solirubrobacteraceae bacterium
TTCAGCTCCGAGCTACAACTCCCGAAGCGCGCGCTCGGCTGACCGACCTCATGGACTCCAATCGACCGCTGGCTTCCAGCTAAGATCCGAGCGTCCATCTGTTGCGACGTTGACTGGAATTCCCCCCGTCACGGTGGGGCCAACGCAAGTCGTCGTTCTCAACCTGGCCTCAACCCGTAGCTCGGAGCCTGCAAAGTGGGTGTCGACTCGGATCGCGACCATGACAGAAGGCTACGTTCGTTACGAGGTGCGGAACGGCTGGACATCGCGTTTCACCCAGATGATCTTGAAACCGCAGGCTGGTCTGCGTCGGCGCATCGGCTGGGCGTGGAGCGCGCGCGGTCCCGCCGGTGGGGGAGGGACCGGACTCGAGCTGGGATCCTCGCCATCTGCGCGCCAACCGGGTCGCGGTTCAGATGTTCGTTCGTCGGTCGATCGAGTTGAGGCTGATGATCGTCAGCCCGAGATCAAAGCACCGTTGCAGCAGACCGTGAGCTCGGCTTGGTCGCGGATTGGTCCGACAAGGACGGTGTTGCCGTGGTCGTATTGCAGGCTCATGTCCGCGAGCCCGAGTCCGGCACCATTGCTCAGCTCGCCTTCGACCTCGAGCCGGTACGTGGCGCCACGCATATCCGTACGTTGGCAGATGTGGCGCGGTGTTTGGCCGCGTTGGCAGGGATCACATGGGTGATTCTGCTTTTGTCCGATCCCAAAGCCGACGCTGCGTCTCCGTCCAAGTTGACACCTGCTGTTGGCGAGTCTCAGGACCGCGCCCGTCGAGACGGTTCCGTCCTGCTTTCGTGAGTCTGCGGGTACCGCGCAGGCCGCTGCTGGGGGCTCGCGGACGATCGCAAGCATGGCGTCGCCTCCGGACGACCGGCTGGCATGCTTCAGACACGCTCGCGGGTCGCTGACCATCTGGGCTCTCGGAGCGCTGGGGGCCACGGCCTGCCCCGCGCTCCGCGGGCCTGCCCGTCGCAATCACAACGGTGCGATGCCCGCGAAAACCACCGTAACAACGAACCTGAAGGGAGCATGAGAGCGATGGAGTGTCACATCGAGTGGAAAACCAGCAAAGTAGAGAATGACGAGATGAGCGCCGGCCTGTATCCGGCACCCGACTTCGCGTTCATGGTGGAGTTCGATCGGTTCGTGGATCTGCACGAGCCGTCCGGTAAGAATCGCTGGGGCCGGGTTCTGCTCGCTCAAGGCAAAGTTGTCGTCAGCGACGTGCAGCCCGAGTTCGCTCACGAGCTCCGCGCCTTCCTCGACCATGCTGTGAGAGAAGCCAATCATCTCGCAGTGGATTATCGCAAGTGGGAGGAAGCCGAAGCGGCCGCCACCGCACAGCGCCAGGCTGCACAGGAGGCCGCGGCGCATGCCGCCGCCGAGCGGGACGAGGACCTAACAGACGAGTTCCGCGCATGAAAACCGCCGGCCTGAGCCAGTTCCACTGCGACAGTCACCTCGTCTGATCTGACTCGTCTGAATGAGACTCGGTTAGCCGAACATGTGTGACCGCCCGCCAACCGGTTCGCGCGCCCCGCCCCGCCCTGCGGTCCGAGGAGTCCTTCGGGTTCATCCCAAGACCCCGATCACATGTCGAGGGAAGACTCTTCACGCTAGTCCACAGCCGCGTCGAGTCTTTGAGCACCTCGAGCCGAGGAGGCCAGCCGGACCAGTCAGGCGCGCCTCTGGCGGAGATCGCCGACGGCACTCCAGATTACAGTCTAGATTTAGCGAGCGAGCCTCATACCGCCGAGCGGTTGTCCGCAGCGTTCCGGTGACTCGGTCGTTTGGAGTGGCTCGGTATGAGCCTCGCTCGCGTTGGGGCTGCTGTGGACGCCTTGGCGTGGGGTCGTGGCCACGTTAGCCTCGGGTTCTAGTTCTGAAGCCCTTTGCGGGCTAGCGACCTTTCGATCGCCGGGAGGCTCCCGTGGCCACGATCTCAAGCCTACTCGCCGACCATGTGACCCTGGAGGTCCATTCGGTCGATCGTCTGCTCGTGCAGGGGTACGTACCGAGGTTGATGACGGCGGGGCAGGTGATCCGGTTTCTGCTCGATCGCGGGTTCCCGATCCCGTCGCCGTCGGTATTGGGCAGGATCGGCGGCGCGTATGTGAAGGCGATCGAGCGCTACGCGCAGGAGCGCGAGATCCCGGTCGTACGGTTCGTGAAGGGCGATGTGAAGGAGGACATCGCGCGGGAGTACTTTGCGCGCGCGGAGCGTGAGGGTCGCTTCGGGGTGGTAATGATCGGGGTCGCGAAGGAGAAGACCTCGGCGTGGCGGGGGTGGCGAGATGTCGGCCCTGACGGGCACCCGCATTTCGAGTACCGCCGCCAGGCGATCTTCCCGACCAACTACTACTTCTATATCTAGCGGAGCTAGACGGCAAAGGAAGAGCCGTGGCCCTCGCGTCAACGCCTATGGCTTCCGGAAGCACTGAGCAGGCGTCTGCGCCGCGCCAGCCTCACCTGCTCAGCACCGGCGAAGTGTACAGGGACCTCGGCGAGGACTACTTCACCAACCGACGGGATCCCGAGCGACGCGCCCGCCGTCTGGTAGCCCGGACAGGTCGCCCGAGGAGGCGACGCTGGCGGTAGGCCGCCAGCCATGTGGCGCCCGCAACAATGGACGTTCCCCCGCCGGGCGGTCAACTCTCAGTACGGCGCTGCCCAGCGGTTCTCGCAGACGATCATCACCGCGGTGGCGCCCGGTTCGATCTCGCCCGCGGCCAGCGCGACGTCGTCGTGCTCAGGAGGCCCGAGGCGGCGCCTGCGAAGTTGACGAGGTTTCGCCCACACCATGGGCTCCGATCCGATCCGATCGCCGCAAGCCGCCGCTGCGGTCGACGAACACGATCAGCCGCAACTCCCCACCGCGCGGCCGAGGTCGCCGTCTGGACCTACGCCCAAGCAGCGTGTAGAGCTTCAAGCACCCTCGGCGACCGACTGCCGACGACATCTGGCCGCTTGCGAAAGACCGTCCCGACAGCATTAGTTAGCCCCACCCAGTGCGATTCTGCAGCACGGACAGCCAAGCAGCAGACTTCGGCCAACGCGTTAGCCTGGTCGTTCGACGCGGCAGAACCGACGCCATGCGTCGAACTGCTTGCATAGGTAAACCCGGGATTTTGCACGGCGCTCTGCGCCCTGCTATCGGCGAGCAGCACGCTCCGCCCGTGCCGGTGCCGGCGCCCACGTCAGGCGCCTTTGCCTGCTTGTCCTTCGCACGCTCTGGATCTTTCCGCTGTCGCGGTGCGGCGATACCGTTCGCTCGCGCGCGCCCCTCCGAGTGCCTCGGCGACGAAGGAGCCGTCCGGTTCGGCGCTGAGCGCCGGGAGGCGTCGGTTCCAATCCTGGCGGCACGTGCGCCGACGCGACCCGCCGGCGCCGCCTCGCCAAGCTCGAACGCGCGCTCGACGACGTCCCGGTCGCGCCTACGTCGTCGGATTGCGCCAACAGCGACGACCTCGACTTCCGTCTTGAGGTCGTCGCTTCTCTCAACAGTGCTTGCTGACGCGTAGCAAGCACGAGCGTGCACTTTCCCCGCTCCTCCACAACTGGGATCGCTCCGGCGTGAACGAGCCGCCGATCGCGTTCACGCACGTGGCATTACGATCGCGCCCCAACGCTGAGCCGCACGAGTGTTCGGCGTCGAAAGCAATCCCGTTCCAGAGGCCCAGTCCGCGCTGCCGAGATCGGAATGCACGAACGCCGCCTCCACCGCGACGACCCTTACATCGTCTGCGACCGACCCACCGAAACCATCTCGTCTTGCGATCCTGCTCAGAGCCGGCTTCCAGCGGACACGGGTATCAGAGCGCGTCTAGGTATCGAGGCGCGAGCGTCGACGCCGCAATTCGCGGCGGGCCAAGCCGGCGCAAAGACCGCGGGCTTGGCTTGGCACAGGCTTTCGACTCGATCACCCCAGACACCATGCGAACGAACCGAAAGTCCGCTCGCCCTTGGAAGTCCGCTCGGCCCTGGTATCAGTCCTAACCCATCGCCGGTGTACCGCGAGGAGCTCGCAGAAGATGTCCTCGAGTACTGGGTCTGTACCCATCGGCGGGAGGTCTCGTCTACTGGCCATTCCGACCTGTGCCCAATTACCCTCTCGACGCGCTTGGCTCCGAGGAGTTCGAGCGGCTCGCTCAATCCCTGGTCAAAGCCGCGATCGGTGTCGGCACGATCACGTTCGGCGTGGGTCCTGACGGTGCGCGCTAGGCGACCTTTACGGGCCGGGCCCCATACCCCTCGGCGGAGGAACAGTGGGATGGCGACTGGGTGTTCCAAGCCAAGTACCACGATGTGCGCCTTCTGGGCGCGAACTCGGCCCGTCAGAAATTGCTTCGCGACCTCGATGCGGAACTCGACAAGATCGTCAACAAATACCAACAGCCCTGCGACAACTACATTCTCCTGACGAACGTTCCGCTTTCTTCTGTGCCCGGAACCGGGACGCATGATCGTATCGCCAAAGAGGTTGCGCCTCGTTATTTGCACGCAATTCGGCACGTCCGAATCTGGGGATACGACGATATTTGCCGCCTGCTTGAACTGTTCGGCGAGGTACGGCAGAACTATCTGCAATTCCTCACGCCGGGCGACGTAATCGGACGTCTTCTTTCGAGCCGGATTCCGACCGTCGACATAGATCGTATCGTCCGACTATACATATCGACGGATTACAAAAACGACAGCTACGCGCAACTTGACCAAGCCGCGGATGTCGGCAGCCAGTCGGTTCCTTTGGCGCGAATCTTTGTTGACCTCGACGTCGTACGAGACAAGGCACGAAAGGCTCCTAGGCAGAGTGTCGCCGACAGCTGGGCCGAGATCGCCGATGGCGAAGGGCGGCTCCCCGCAATTCCTTTGGTCTTGGGCGAGCGAGTGCGGCGCGTGGTGTTCATCGGGGGACCAGGGCAAGGCAAGTCAACACTTGGACAGTTCGCCGCACAAGTTCATCGTGCAGCGTTACTCAGACGTCTTCCTGAGACGTTGGGTACACAGGTCGATTGGACACCCGTCATCCCTCGGATACCTTTCCGGATCGTGTTGCGTGACTACGCCCAATGGATCGCGCGACTTCGCGAAGACGAACCAGCGACCCCACCGTCGAGGCATTCCTGGCGGAACGCGTTTCTCGTCTGGCGGCCACGGGTCATACGCTCATGCCTGCAGACATCCAAGCCCTGATCGCCGACAATCCTACGCTCGTGATACTCGATGGGCTTGATGAGGTCGTTGATCCAGGGTTAAGGTCCGCGGTACTTACTCAGATTGGCGCGTTTATAGAAAGAGTCGATTCGGGTCTCGAGGCAGACATGCAGGTTATCGGTAGTTCTCGGCCGACAGGGTACGTAGACGAGTTCGACGCTTCGACGTTTATTCATCTCGAACTCTGCAAGCTAACGTCTGCGAAAGCGACTGAGTACGCGAATAAGTGGCTTGCTGCGCGAGGGCTCGGTGAGACGCGGGAGGCGCGTATTCGTGAGAATTTCACCGAATGCGCCGAGGATGCTCAGATACAGCTGCTTCTCACCACTCCGCTTCAGGTGACGATCATCATTTACGTCATTCTGTCGGGTGGTAAGCCGTCGCGCCAGCGTGAGTCTCTATTCAGTGATTATGTCGACGTAATCTATAAGCGCGAGCGCGCTAAGCACCGGAGCATTATCACCACAGACCGGGACGTACTCATCGGACTTCACGAATATTTCGCCTACATCCTTCATAGGAATGCTGGCGATGCCACGCGCGTTCGGTCCGCTCTTACTGAGGACGAGTTTCGAGACGAGGTGCGCCGATATCTCGCTCACATCAATCCTTACCTCGACGCTGATGCGTTGGACGCCGAAACCACTGTGCTCGTCAAGGAGGCACGTGACCGGCTTGTCCTCCTAGTCGAAAACAGTGCCGGGCTGTTTGGCTTCGACTTGCGATCTCTCCAGGAGTACTTTGCCGCCTCGCACCTCGTCGGCACCGCCTCCAGCAGTGATCAGCGGTACGCGCGCTTCGCTGCCATCACAACCTCGACGCATTGGAGGAATGTCGCGCTGTTCTTCGCCGGCCGGGTGGGGCGCCTATTCAGAGGCGAGGCCGCTGGCATTATCGAGGCTTGTCGCGCGGCCGATCGGGAAGGGGCCGATCAACTCCTGCGGCGGGGGGCCGCACTTGCCCGCGCTCTTGCGGTGGATCGCGCCTTCGGAGGCGCCGAACAACTGCAGCGAAGCGCCGCGGAGGAAGGGATCTCCGTCCTGGAGTCTCAACCTGCTGCGTGGACTGTATTGGGGTCAGGGACGATCTGAGTGGCCTCGCGCAGAGCGACGTACATAACCACCTCGTACCGGCAATTGAGGCCAAGTTGCCTGCGCTAGATGTTTCACGGCGGTTAAGGGGCATCCAGATCCTCCTGGCCGTCAGTTCGCCGAGCGACCTAGTGGTGCGTCTGATTCGGGAAATTTTGCACTCGGTCGACCGGCGAGACAGTCCGATGCTAAGCGAGATTATGTCTCTGCATTTGGAGCCTGCCGAGGTCGCCGGAACTGTCGCGAGAATGGTGCACATCTGCAACCCAGACGAGGTCGTGGAGTTCCTCGAGCCATGCTTACCTCGATCTTGCAGTAGGCGTGGGATCGCGTCGCTTGCAGTAAGGCCGGCGTGGGGTTGTCCGAGCGGCCGGGATGGGTGTGTTAGGGCGTTGGTGGTGAGGATCGGTGTGTTTGAGGGTGTCGCC
>JBKQKK010000174.1:0-5349 GCA_052147535.1 Solirubrobacteraceae bacterium
CCCTGCAGGCCCCGACGGACCCGGCCATCGAGCTCGTCGATCCGTATTGGTGGATGGAAGCGTTCGATCGGCTGCGGCATGGTAGTCGTCTGGCCGGCCGCGCATCGCCTTATGCGGGGCGCTTGGACGGAGAGCAGTTCGCTTTCGCGGTTTCGTAGGGATCGAGTGCTGGTGGCGCCCGCGTTATTTCGTCACGCGTTCGTCTTCCTGTCCCCCCGCCCCCTTGCGCGTCGTCTTGCGCGGAAAAGTGTTGTCCCCGCCTCGAGTGGTGGATGTGACTCGGGTTACTGTTTTGAGATCAGCATGTGGATGATGGCGTCTGGGTCGATCATGTGGCTGTGGTCGTCCTCGCCGGTGGAGAGTTCGACCCATTTGATCTCGCCGGTGAACTTGGTGTCCTTCGGTGAGGTTTCCGGAACCACTGTGGTGCCGAGCTCGTAGCCGATCTCGGCTGTTTCGGTGGCGGTGAAGCGCATCGGCTGGGTGAGCGCGATCTTGCCTTCGCCGGCCTGCTCGCCGTCGTAGTAGAGGGTGACGGTGCCGCCCTTCGCGAGGCCGCCGCCGTCGTAGGCGAACTCGGCGCGGACCTGGTGCTCTCCGGCTGGGACGGGGCGCTCGGCGTCGGTCAGGAACACGTTGACGCCCAGCAGGTTGTACGCGAACCGGGCGGCGCCGTCGTGCATCATCAACCCCCAGCCGCCGTAGCTGCCGCCCTGGGCGATAATCGTGCCCCGCGCGCCACCGTCGGGCACGACGAGCTGCGCGGTGACCTGGAAGGACTTGTTCTTGATGTTCAGAATGCTCGATTCGGTCAGCCTGGCCATGCCCGGGTAGAGGGTCTGCTTGGTGCCCTTGACGTACTCGGGTCGGCCGGCCAGCTCGGCGTTGAATCGCTCTACCGTGCGATCGTCTAACGGCAGCACGTTGTACTTCGTGGCCTCGATCAGCCACAGCCGCTGCAGCTCACGCAGCCTGTCGGGCATCTCGTTGGCCAGGTCGTGGGCCTGGGAGTAGTCGGTGCTGCCGTCATACAGCTCCCATTTGTCGTCGTCGAACGCGACCATCTTGGCCCCTGCGGCGAGCAGCCACGGCTTGCGATGGCAAGTGGCCGCGCTCCACCCCTTGTCCAGGGACCCGGGCGAGAGTGTCGCCTTGATCGGTGGGACGCGAGGTCGCACGCCACGAGTGAGAGTGAGCGACTATTTCAGGATGTTGACCGCGCGGGCAATCACGAGCCCCAGCACCCATGAGCGAGACTGCGGCTTGCACTGCCATGGCCAGTTTGGCCCAGCGGGCGAGCGGCATCACGTCGGTCGGGCTGAAAGCAGTCGCGTTGGTGAAGCCGAGGTAGAGGTAGTCGGGGAACTCAGGCCGCCATCCCGGCCGTGCTACGCCCGGATTGATCTGCTCGGGGAAGGCGAGGTCGGGGAACTCCGGCAACGCCGCAGCACGCGCGCCGGGACCGCTTCCGTCAACGCCCCAGTACAGGAAGGCAAACGCGATGATCGTGTACAGCCAGACCCCGAAGCCGGTGCGAAGCAGCGCCACGGGTGAATTCGTCTCTGGGCCACCTTCGATGAGATCTACGACCAGTCGGCTGGTGATACCGGCCGCCTCGACCACGAGCAGGGCCAAGAATCCGAGGAAGAGCATCCTCCCGGCCGGTGATCGACCCTCGATAAAACCTCGATCAACGACCATGATGGCGAGCACGAGCAGCGCCTCGATGGCCGGTACCGTCCATTGCGGGCCGAGGCTGAACCGGCGAGGGAGAACCAGCTCCAGGGCGATCGCGACGATCAGCGCGATCGCCACCGGCCAGCGCTTCTCGACCGCTACCTTGGCTCCCACGGCGTTGGCTGCACTCGGACGCATAAGGGCGCAGGAAATCGAGCCGGCTCACCAGTTGATGATTCCGCGTGCGATCAGGATGATCCCGATCGCGGTGCCGGCGACCAGGGCGACGCGTGCGCCGTTGCGGGGCAGCCAGTCGCTGAAACGCTGCACGGCGGCGGTGGTCCAGGTGGGGTTGGTCGCATATCCGATGAGGGGGAGCTCCAGCAGGATCAGTTGGATCGCGCTGAACACGACGACGGCGATCACGGTCTCGGCGGTGCCGATCTGCTGATGATGTAGGCGGTCCATCCCGGCGATGTAGGAGGCTCCGGGGAAGCTGAGCAGCGCTCCGACGACGAACGTGTCACGCGCGGAGCCCTTGCTGAGTTCGCGCCGCCACCGGGGCGGCGGCTTGTCCTTGGCTTTTTCGCGTTTACGCTCGCTTCAAGCCTGGCGGCGCTTGTCGCGACCGGTGTCGGCCACGAACACGATCACCAGGATCAGCACCCCGAGCACGATGTTCAGGACCGGGTCGACGGTGTACTTTGCGGTGCTCGAGCTGCTCGAGTCCGGCAGCGCGAACACGAGCAGCAGCCCGCATGTGATGCTCGTCAGCATCGCTCCGAGCAGGTAGCCGGCCAGCAGTCGCTTGGGCTTGGCCAGCGTCAGCATGATCGTGACGGCCGCCAGCAGCACTGGGTTCAGCGCAGCTGTCAGCGCGAAGACGTAGACGCGACCCATGTGCTGCTCTCCGGTCGGGTCATTCCGACGGCGTTCCCGAGCTCACGCCACGTAAGGTCCGGCGCGCAGCGCAGGCCGAGATTGCCAGCGAGAGCCTCCGCGGGATCCGTGCGCCGGTCGCGCCCTTGCAAAACACTGGGTGGTTCGTGCATCGGGAATTGGGAGTCCCTCCGTCGGGATCGTGAGTCAACCACGAACGACCTCGGTCGCCATCATCCGATCGGGATGAGCAGCCGGCCGCCCGGCAACCACACACGCCAGGGCATGATCGGGCTCGCAAATCTGGTTTTGCGGTGACGAGGGGTCGTCGATGTCGGTCGGTCGCCGAAGCTGATCGAGCTCGGCCTTGATCTGTTCGAGCTGGAGGGCCAGCTGGTCGAGCTTTTGCACGACCGGGTCCTCTCCGGCGGCTCGCCGCAGGACCTCCGCGCGGGACACGAAGCCACTCGGATCGCGGCCGTCACGACCGAGATCAGGGACAGGCCCCCAAGCATCAGGAAGCACCCGATGATCTTGCCGACGGTTTGGTTGGGGACGATGTCGCCGTAGCCGACAGTCGTCACGGTTTCGACTGCCCACCACATCCCGAGCCAGACGCTGTGGAATGTCTTCGGGTCAACCAGTCGTTCGACAACGCCGAACACGACGACCGGATCGCCCACAGAGTCCCGATCAGATACGCGACGTCGCGCGGGCGCAGGCCCTTGCGCTCCATGCGCTTGTCCAACCACCGCTCGACCCCGGTCACCAGGCGACTGCGTCCCCATCTCCGTGTAGTTCGCCGCCCCCAAAGTGGTCCCTGCGCACCGCAGTGTCGACGCAAGCGGTCGTCTGCTCAAGAGTCCGGACAGCTTCGGCGAAAACGAATACGCCGACGACTGATCCGAGCCCGCCACGCACCAGGCACGTCAAGCGTCCCGCGGCCGCCGACGCGGCGTCATCTGTGCGCTCAGACTGCTTCGGGAAAGCGGGTACGGCTGTCAACCACCGGTCGGGCCGGCGCTCTATCGACGCCGTAAGACCGGGCTCTGCGCAAGCCTGTCACGGCCGCGTCGATCAAGCCCCGCACACCGCGGATCGACACCCGCGCCAAGGGATGGTGTTTCCAGACGACGGCAAACGCGACCAGCGCGAGAAGGAAGGGCGTGTCCTGGGACCATTCTCCGGCTAGGCCTTGATCGCGCGTCACGATTCTCTCGGAGAAGATAGCTGTCATCGGCGATCGCGACCCGCAAAAGCACGACCGCAGGATAACGAGCGGGCTGCCCCTTAGGGCCGGCAAGCACGACTCGGCGCCAACTGATGACCGGAGCGCGATTCACCAGCGTTTCTGCGAGGGTCCTCGAAGCATGGCCAAACGAACCCACCGGATTTACCGCTAGTTGGAGGTACCGTGCTGAGCCTGGCAATCGTGGTGGTGGCGATCGCGCTGCCTGACAGCCTCAACCCCTCGCTGATCGCCGCTGATCTGTTCCTGGTCGCGGAGCAGAATCCGCGGCGACGGACGATCGCGTTCGTGCTCGCGGTGTGGACGGTCACGTTCGTGTTCGGCTTGGCGCTCGCGCTCGGACTCGGCGACCTGATCCTGTCGCTGGTGCCGAAACCCGGCGCGAGGCTCAAGTACGAGCTGATCACGGCCGCCGGCCTGGTGCTCGTCGCGGGCGGCACAGTCGTCTTGATCCGGCGCAAAGCGCTGGCCAGCACCGAGCCCTCGCCTGGCGCCGCCGCCACCGACAGCGCGAAAGGATCACCGGTACTGCTCGGTGCCGGTATCGGCGGGCTGGAGCTCCTCACAGCCTTCCCGTATTTCGCGGCGATCGCGATGATCGTCGGCTCGAGCGTCTCATCGGCCTACAAGGTCTTCTTGCTGGTCCTCTACTGCGTCGTGTACACGCTGCCGCTGATCGGCATCGCGGCTGTGTGCGTCGTGATGGGCCAGCGCGCCGCGAGCGTCCTGAGGCCGGTGATCGACTTCGTTGGTCGTCGCTGGCCGATAGTCGTGGGGCCGCTCGCGATCGCGGTCGGGATCGGCGTCGCCGCATTCGGGATCGTGCGGCTCAGCTCGACCTAGTCCCTGCGCAGCGATCAGCGCAGTGTTGTCGTCGCCAGATGCCGGACTGACCCGGCCTCGGTCTCGCTAGCGCACGGCGCCTGCTGGATGAGACTCGTTGATCGTCTCCCGTTAGAGAAGTCGTTCGGCGGGATCGTGTTGAAGCGTCCGAACGCCATCAAGACATCGAGGCAGCAATCGCGAGGGCCGGAGTGTGCAGGTAGAGGATTCGGTGCGCCGAATGCCGAACCCGTCACGCAAAAGCAAGCGGGACGGCGTCCCGCGAGAGAAAGGAAGCGCATATGAGAGGACTTGGTCGGGCGCTGTTCGTCGCAATCCTGTTGCTGATTGCGGGCACGCTCAACATCATCTACGGCATCGCCGCGGTAGGCAATGCTCATTTCTTCAACGGCACGCAGTACGTGTTCTCGAGCCTCCACACCTGGGGGTGGATCACGATCATCGTCGGCATCATCGAGCTCGCCGCCGGGTTGTCGCTGATCGCGGGCCGCGCGTTCGGTCGAATAGTCGGGATTATCGCCGCCATCATTGGCGCGTTGGAGTCGCTGCTGTCGATCGGCGGAACACACCCTTGGCCTCGATCTTGCAGTAGGCGTGGGATCGCGTCGCTTGCAGTAAGGCCGGCGTGGGGTTGTCCGAGCGGCCGGGATGGGTGTGTTAGGGCGTTGGTGGTGAGGATCGGTGTGTTTGAGGGTGTCGCC
>JBKQKK010000175.1:0-16768 GCA_052147535.1 Solirubrobacteraceae bacterium
CTCTCGCTTGATCTGCTGAGGGCGTGTCGCCCGGTTCGGGCTCCTGGGGTGTATCGGCGTCAGCGGCATATGCCGGGGCGTTGGTTCTCGACGACGGCTGGGTGCTTTTTGGAGTACGAGAGCCTGCTCGAGCGCGACTGGATGCTGTTGATGGATTTCGATCGGGAGGTCGAGTGGATCTGCGAGCAGCCGCTGCGGTTGCGCTACAGCACGGACGGCGAGCCGGTGAGCCATGTCCCCGATCTGCTGGTGTGGCGGGATGGGGTGCCGTACCCCGCCGCATACCGCGCCAGCGGCCCAGACGCCACCGGCACCCACAACCGTCCACTGATCACTGCTGCTCCCCAGATCGACAAAAGCCGAACCCGGGAAGCCTCCACGAAACGCCGACGATCATGCTGTCCACCTCAACAGCCTAAAAACGCGCTGTGAGCAGCGAAAAACACAGCACGCGAACCATCCTCACAACATAATCGGACGGACAACACACGAGACCAGCACTGTGGTGAGCGAGTAGATCGGCTTCTGCTTCGACCGGCCCGCGCGGTTGCAGCGGCCGCCGGACTCGGATCGGAGCTAGCGCTCGCGACTGCTTGCTGGCTCCGACGTGACCGACCTCGTGCTTTGCTCGCGGCGCGAGTTCCTCGCCACAGTGAGGTCGCGCCCAGCGGGCGCCGACAGCGCAACCGCCTCCGCCACCCCCCGACCGCGTTGGGGTCAGCGTTCCAGGCTGAAACGCTGGACGTGGCGGCCTCAGACCTGACCGCAGGCCGGATTGAGCAACTGCTGTCTGTAGCGCCAGCTCCACCGCAGCACGCCAACGCTCGCGCCTGCGATCAGTATGTCGATCAGCAGTTCAATCACCCCGCCGCTGTTGCTGGCGTAGATCCGGTGCTCGAAGTCATAGAGCAGGTCCATCCCGAGCAGGTACAGTCCGGCGCCGCCGGCGGCGATGAGCCACAGCAGCGCGCTTGGCCGTCGGCGCCAGAGTTGGACGGTAGCGGCGACCATGGCGCCCAGCAGCCAGCCGTCAGCGAGCGCAAAGTCGTCCTCGAAGCTGAAGTAGGCCGGCGTCGTGCGGCTGGCCAGCAGCCCGCGATCAGACCACCACAGCACCCAATAGGCGACGAGCAGGCCGGCCGCGACGACGAGCCCGGCTTCGACCACGCGGCGCGACCGCCGAAATGCGATTGGCGATACCTCGGTCATCCGGTCATGTTGGCGTGAGGATCGGCGTGCTGCCCGGCGCGCAGAGACAGCTGCTGGCATGCGCTCGGCATAGAAGCTTGCGCTTCTCTCCTGGGCTATTGCAACCACGCGTATCCGCCAGAGAGCGGCGCCGTTCGGTCCCGACGAAAGCGCGAGCGGGCCGGACCGTCGGAAGGACAACGCGACGAGCTGCAGCGACCACGCCCCGGGCTGACTTAGCTCAGCGGTCGCTCTTGCGGGGCCGGAACCGGGCCGTCAAGACTCGGTATGTCGCTTCGCCTGCAGAGCGCCCGACGGGCATAGCCCTACCTGTGCCACAACATCATCGGCTCCCGCGGCGTCGGGAACGATCCACGGCCTACGCGTGGTGTCGAACACTCCGGGCAGCCCGCGGACACAGCTAGCGGCGTGGATGCACACCTCGGGATCGAAGCTGACGTCCACTTCCTTGCCGGCGTAGGTCTTCCTCATAAACCGAATTCCTCCCTTCGTGAAGCTGGGACCAAGTCCAGGTACTCGCGGTGCCCCTCGATGAATGAGTTCACGAACGGACAGAACGGGAGGACCCCAAAGCGTCGCCGGCGCGCATCGTCGAGCGCTTCGCGTACGAGGATCGACCCGACCCCGTGTCCCTCGAACACATCATCGACCTCTGTGTGCACGAACGCGATCAGCCCTGGCTGCATGCGGTAGGCCGCGAAGCCCGCCAACGTGCCGTCGACCGCGGCTTCGTAACGCTGCGCCTCTGGGTTATCACGAACCTCCACGGCCACCTCCAGGATGCTACGCCGCGCGCGAACGCGAAGCGAGCGCGACGATATCGATCCTACCGACTCTCGTCGGCCCGCAACTCCTCCGCATCGACGGTGAGCCGATCGTATTTGCGCGTTTAAGCAGATGCACGTGATCCAGGGCTCCCCCAGAAGCACCCTCCAACCGCTCAGGCGCGAGAGCCGGATCAGAAGCGCCGAAACCGCGACTTCACCGGTAAACCGGTCAAGCAGCTCCAGGCAATCATCGGTCGCGCTCGCCTCCAAGGAAGCCCGCGAGATCGACCGCGTGCTGCAGGCTCTCATCGACGCTGGTCGGCTCGAGCGCGCGATCCACCCTCGATGCACGCAACGACCGCGCCCTGACCGTCTTGCGTCCAGCCAGCGCGGCTGCAGCACCCCGCCCATGACCGTGCACGGTGCGATGACCCGCCGGCGCAGCAGGGTCGCCCTGCAGTCAGACGCGGCGACCTGCCGAGTGGGTGCGTCAGCGGTTGGGCATGGGCATCGCTTACGATCAGAAACGGCGGACGTTAGGGCCTGCCAGAGTCACAGGAGGAGCGATGGTCGAAAAGGAGATTCGTGTTCGGACCGCTGATGGGCAGATGCCCGTGTTCGTTGCGCACCCTGACGGGGTGGGGCCGTTCCCGGTGGCGGTGCTCTACATGGACGGGATCGGGTTTCGCGAGCAGGTCAAGGCGAATGCCCGCCGGTTTGCCGCGGACGGTTACTACTGCGTCGCGCCGGATCTTTTCTATCGCTCCGGGGAGGGCCTGACCTTCGACATGGACAGGCTCGGCGCCGAGGGCATGGAGGGAACCTATGGTAAGCGCCTGATGGAGGTGGTTGCGGCGGTTACGCCGGAGCGCGCACTCGCCGATACGGACGCGGTCCTTGAGGCGATCGAGTCCGATCCTGCGGCTGGTCGGGGCGCGAAGGTTTGCGTCGGCTACTGTATGGGCGCCCGAATCGCGTTGCGCGCGGCGTCGGCGCGGCCCGACGAGTTCGTCGCGGCGGCCGGCATTCACCCGGGCGTGCTGGTCACCGAGAAGCCCGGCTCGCCCCATCACGAGCTTGCAGGTGTGCGCGGCGAGCTGTACTTCGCGTTTGCCGAGATCGACCACTCGGCTACGGCGGAGGTCGTCGAGCGGTTCCGCGAGGAGCTCGAGCGCCAAGGCGTCGCGGGTGTCGTCGAGCGGCTGCCGGGAGTGGCGCACGGGTTCGCGATGGCCGATCTGCCCGTCTACGACCGCGACGCTTGCGAGCGGCATTTCCAGCGCACGCTCGAGCTCTGGCGGCGCAACCTCTCACAACAGTCGGTAGGGAGCTAAGCAACGACCGCAGCCCACTGATCAGCGTGTTCGACCGGTAATCGAACTGGTATGTACCGAACCCCGACGCAACAGCGCCACAGGGCTCTCCACCCGGACTCCTTTGCGGAAACGCCTGCACAACGGATCGCTCTTCCACGAACAGCTCCCGTCTGCAATCCGTCACCAACAGTAAGCTCGGCAGCTCGGCAAAAGCCACGCGATCATGCAGACCCCCCAACGCAACGATCACCCAACGTGCGAGAACGAACATTCAGGCCAAGGTCGGCATGCCCGCGAGGTCGGCACATCAATAAAAAGGGCTCATGCCGACGTCGGCATGACCCCTTGTTGCGCGGCACTCGACCCTGGTGAAAGCTGGACAGGGTCGCTGGCGTGCGGCGCCGGCCAGCGCAATCCAGCAACGATGTGGATTCCATGACGGCCTCCCTCGGGCGATGATCGACACCAACATCCTCTCGTCACGTGCGCGACGTGCAACTCGGTCACGGCACTGCGGGCGATCACGAACGGCAACCGACTGACCGAAGCTGAGCCCGACGGCCTGTGCGGACTCGGACACGGACGACGAAAGCAGTCGTGCCGGCAGGAGGCGAGCGCGCCGGTGGCGACCGCCTGCTTCGTCGCCAACGCGCCGCCGCTCTCGGCCCCCGGCGCATCTCTCCTTGGCAAGCAGCCGCCCGGAGTTGGGCCCTAGCGTCGGCGGACTGCCCCTTTCCATTTGGGGGTGCTTACTCGCGTGTGGCTTGTCCGCCAGCGCGAAGGCGCAACGAGGACGCCCGCCGATTCCCGCCCCTGTCGCAATCAGCCCGAAGGAGAAGCGAGGCCTCTCCGATGCGCAGCTGGTCGATGCGTGCCGTGGTGACCAACTGGAAAGTATGGGCGAATCAAGGGTCCGGGGTCGTATCTGAAGCGCGGAACGGAGCTGCGAGCGCGTTACGGCGCTGTTACCTCTGGCCGCGTACGGTTGAACCGAGGCTAGCCTCCGGAGGCTAGCTCACACCGAGCTATTGGAGCAGCTTCAGCGTCGAGTCGCAGGCTCGCGAATCGCCGCCCTCCCGGAGACCCATGGCGCACTACGTGTATGGCCAAAGCGTAGACTCGTACCTGCGACGCGGACGCCGGACTGATGGCTCGGCGGTAGGTTGACACCGCCGCTGCGGTGAGGGAGACTCGAGCTACCGGGGACCGGACTGGCTTGACAATCCAATGCGTTTCGCGGAAGTCAGGTGGAGAGTGGAGAGGAACCGCTTATGTGGGCACGCGTTGCACGTTTCGAGGGCGGTCCGGCGGAGATCGACGCGCGGATCGAGGAGATGCACGGGTTTGCTGCTTCCGGCAACGTGCCGCCCGATCTGCGGGGCGCAAGGGCGCTGCTGCTCGTCGACCGAGAGTCGGGCGGGACGCTCGGGGTGACGATGTTCGATAGCGAGGAAGCGATGCGCCGAGGCGACGCCGCGATGAACGCGGGCAGCCTCGCCACGCCGGTAGGCGCGCATCGGTCGAGTTCTACGACGCGCGCGCCGCAGCGCCGGATTGCGCTCTGGCCCTGTTCCGGTGTCTGGCCGACCGCGGCAGCCTCAGCGGCGACCCGCTGCCCGACCTCGAGCACGCCTGCGAGGTGCCGCGCGCTCATGCCGTCGCTTACCGCGCGCCCGGAGACACCACCGGCCGGCGCCGCGCCAAGCGCAACGCTCTGCGCGCAAGCAGAGTCGTCGCTGAGCGGGCTCACGCAGCTGCGCTACGTGGCGCGCGCGCCACGGCGCCATGAGCGCCGGGGTGCGCGCAGCAGCGCCGGCATCAGCATCCTCGTGACCTCGAGCGACGCCGATTCCATCGCTACGCCGAGCACGTTGTCGCCGTACGGGTCGAGTCCGAGCAGCGCGATGCGCTCGTCCAGCGGGTCGATCAGCTCACGTCCGGTACTACGGTCCAGCATCGCCATCGGTCCCCACAGCGACGCCGACGGCGGCCCGGCATCAGATGACCGACGAACATGCGTTGGTCTGAACGTACTAGGAGACTTCGGCTGCCTCCGGTTACGAGTCGCTGGGTGCGCTCTCGGGCTCGAGTCCGGGCGGAACCACCTTGCCCTGCTCGATCTCCTGGGCGAGCCTGGTCTTGAGCTCCAGGTCGCCGGGGGTCAGGACGCCGGAACCGGCGGCGTGCGAGATTCATCGAGGTGCCGCTCACTGGCGCTGCCCAGAGTCCGGCCAGCGCGATGTAGCCGCCGACCCCGAGCGCGCCGAGCGCGCCGACGTTCTGGGCAACCGAAGCGGTCCCGAGGATCACGCTAAGCAGACCCGCGGTCAGCGCGATCTCCATCAGGAACGCCTGCCAATCCTTATAGCCCGGTCCTGGCAGCGTCGCGCCGAGGTGCTGGATGTTCCCGAACACCGCCAGCAGGAACAGGCACGCCAGCGTCGCCCCGAGCAGCTGGATAATGATGTACCCCGGCACCCGCTTCCACGGGAAGTCCCCTCGCATCGCGAACGTCAGCGTCACAGCAGGGTTCAGGTGCGCTCCGGAGACCGCGCCCACGAACAGGATGATCGCCAGCACCATCAACCCGGGCGCAACTACTGCAGCGGTGAGGCTGATCTGCCCCTGTCCGTGCAGGATTCCGCCGCCGGCCGCCACGACTACCAGGAAGAACGTGCCGAGCAGCTCCGAGAACAACCGTCGGTACTCGAGCTTGGGATCGTCGAACTGCGTGCGCGACCCGAGCTCGAGCATCAGCAGGTGATGCGCGCGCTGCGGATCGTGGAGCGCGAGAGCTGGGGATTCCTGCACGGGCATGACTCGTGAACTAGGCGCGAACGATGACCGACCGTGCGCCCACGCTCGTCATCTCAATCGGGTGAGCTCGTCATCCCAAATGGGGTGAAGCGGGTACCGAATCGCTGGTGCGCGCTAGAGCCGTGTCCTGGCGGTCACGCGCCCGGCCCTGACGCAGCCTTCGTTGCGGCGTAGTCGAGCTCGTTCTGGTAGTGAAGAGCCGGATTTCACGAGATCTTTGCTTGGAGGAAGGTCAAGGAGCCGACTTCACCCCGTTCGAGCCGCACCGATGCGCGTTTGTGGCGAGGAGCAGGTGCGAGGCGAATCCTGGGGCTCGGCGGGGATCTTCGCCTCCCGTCGGCGCGCCGGTCCGCGCACCAGTCCTCGGGCACGTAGAGCCGGAACTCAAACGGGGCCGTGCCCTTCGTGCTCACAGCATGCAACGACACCGCGATCTGGCAGCTCCCGACCTTCCCCAACGTCCCGAAGTACTGGCGCTTGACCCCCGGCGAGTGGCGGCCGTACTTCGGGACCCCAGGTCATCCAGCACCCACGCCATCGGCTCGATCACCACGCACACCCGCTCAGCGACCGCCCGATCGATCACCGCCGGATCCCACGGGCTATCAGCCAGAAAATGCTGCAGCGCCTCGTACTCCACACTCGTCCCACCGATCCGCGCGACCATCGTCTACCAGAGCACTGCAAGGTACGGCGAGGGACGAGGCGATCGTTCGGCGCGTCTGCTTCAGCGGCGTTGGAGCGGCTTCGCTGGCCGAGCCAAGATGGCCGCTTCCCGCCTTGTGCTTGCCAGCCTTAAGGACCGTGCTAGCGCTCCGCTGGGCCGCTGGGCCGCTGGGCCGCTGGGCCAGCCTGTGGCGAGAGCCGCGACTCTGACCACTCCGATCCTCGAGACCGGCGTTCGGGTCAGGACGGGCATCCAGCGTGCCGGGCTGCCGGGGCGGTGGCGCCGATGGCGTCGCCGACGTGCGGCGTTCCCAAGCGGGCGTGTCGTTTGGCGCCGTGCACACGCTCGGAATGCCGGGGCGGGCAGCAGCGCGGTGGAGGCTGGAGGTGCTGATGGGGCGGGGTGGCCTGGATTGCGGTGCTGGATGGGTTTCGCCCGCCACGCGCGGCTTGGCCCACCGTCTCAGCCCAGGCGCCGGGCGTGCTTCCGGGCGGTCGCTTGCCGGCGGCAAACATTCGCAAGGTGCTGGTGAGGCCGAGCGCCATCAGCACGAACGAGATGATGCGGAGCGTCTTCTTGCCCGCAGACGTGAGCTGCTTTGGCGTGGATAGCCGATCCGGGCGGACGGTGCTCAGGCACTGTGGCTGGCGGGTTCGCGGGACTGGTGCCACTGCGCGAGGTCGGCCGGCGGGAGTGGTTCGCTGATCAGGAACCCTTGGATGGTGTCGCAGCCGAGAGTCTGAAGCGTGGACAGCTGGCTGTCGGTTTCGACGCCTTCGGCGACAATCGTGACACCGAGCTGGTGGCCGAGTTCGGTCACCATCTGCACGAGCGATCGATCTGGGCGTTGATGGATGTCGGTGATGAAGGAGCGGTCGATCTTGATCACGTCGACCGGGAGGTGTGCCAGTTGGCCGAGCGACGTGTAGCCGGTGCCGAAGTCGTCGATCGCGATCCGGACGCCCAGCTGGTGCAGTGCCTCGAGCTCGCGGCGGGCGACGATCAGATCGTCGACCAGGACGGTCTCGGTGATCTCGAGCACCAGCCGGGCAGGGTCGACGCCCGTGCGCTCGAGGATCTGGCTGAGGTGTCGCACGAGGCGCCCGCTGACCAGGTGGCGGCCGGAGATGTTTACCGCCACGTACACGGACGCGAGTTCGCCGACTGCCGACCACTGCTCGAGTTGGCGGGCGGCGGTTGACAGCACCCAGCGGTCCAGGTCGATGATCAGGTTGCTGGCCTCGGCGATCGGTATGAACCGGTCCGGGCGCCACTGTTCGTGGCCGGGGCGGTTCCAGCGCACGAGCGCCTCGACGCCGAGCACGGTCCCCGTTTAGGCTTGGATGAGCGGCTGGTAATGGAGGACCAGTTCGTCGCTGTCGGGGCGCAACGCGATCGCGAGCGCCTGTTCGACGTCGGCGCGTTCCAGTAGCGCGCGCTGCAGGCTCTCGTCGTATTGCTCCACGCGGCAGCGTCCTCGCTGCTTGGCGCGGTAGACAGCCAGGTCGGCGCGGGCCAGGAGCTGCAGCGGGTCATCGTGGCCGTCGAGCGCGAGCGCAACGCCGACCGAGGCGCCGACCGTCAGCGACAGGCCGCTGACCTCGATCGGCTCCGACACCGCCTCGATCAGCCGCTTGGCGAGCACGCTCGCGTCCGACGTGTCCTTGATCCGGTCTGTGATGACCACGAACTCATCGCCGCCGACGCGGGCGATGAACTCCCCGCCGCGCACCGTAGCGGTCATCTGGGCCGCGACCTTGGCAAGGATACGGTCCCCGACGCCGTGGCCGTGGGTGTCGTTGGCGCGCTTGAAGTCGTCCAGGTCGAGGTACAGAAGCGCCAGCGGTTCGCCGCTTCGCTGTGCGCGCGCCAGCGCCTTGGTGAGCGCGTCGATCGCGGCCGCGCGGTTGTACAGACCGGTGAGGGCGTCGTGGGTGGCTTTGTAGGCGAGATCGCGCTGGAGCGCGTCGCGCTCGACGATCGACCCAAGCAGCACAGTGACCGACTCGTGCAACGCCCGACCCAGCTGACCGGGGACCTGCTGGTCGAGAACCGGGTCCTCGAACGCACACGCCGCCAACGCCTGCGCCTTGGCCTCCAGGAGCCGCAGGTTCGACACCAGGTCGTTGAGCGCCGCCGACACGACAGCCGTCTCACGGGGTCCTGAGCAGTCGAGCGGATCGAGCTCCAAGACACCATCGACCACCTCCTGCGCCCGTGTGCGCACCCGCGCCAGCGGCCGCCTAATCGACGTGGCGAGCAGCAACGCAACAACGAACGAGCTCGCTACCAGCAGCATGCCGCTCACCAGCCGATTCTCGTAGTCGGCGACCACGTTCGCGCGCAGCCGCGCCGCGGACGCGACCAGCGAACTCGTCGCCGCGCCCATGAACCCGTACAACACCGGCCCGGCGGCGAAGCCGTCTCTGAACGCCGCCGCGATTTTCGCGGAGTCGACCTTTCCGCCCGTCCTCGGCAACCCCTCGCCACCGATAACGGCGGAGATCACGTCGTTGAAAGCAACCCTCGGCGGGTCGGCCCGCACCGCCATCCACTTGGCACGTAGCCCCCCAGAGGCGTACTCGTCGAGTTGGCCGACCGCCTGCCCGAACAGCGCTTGGTGCTGGTTGAGGCGCGCGAAAGCGGCGTCACGCTGCCCCGGGGCCGAGAACCACACCTCGCCGAGATCCGACACCAGCCCGGTTCCGTTCGCCAACAGTGAATCAGTTGCCTCAAGCGAGGTCAGATCCATGGCCACCTGCTGGCCGCCATCACCCAGCTGGGACAGGTCGTTCCGTAGCACCTTGACCCGCGCCGCGAACTCGCTCACGAACGCGTCGGACAACCGGCCGTAGCCGGCGTCAAGCGCGGCAACGCTCGCCGCATTGCGGTCGACCTCCTGTCGCAAGGCAGCCAACTGGCTCCGATCGCGACTGGACACGAGCCCGCCCGCACCCGCGATCGCAGCGTTGGTCGCCGCCTGGAGCGCCGCCGCGGAGAGGCCGTTGACCCCCAGCTGACGCATCACCTCCGCGACGTCCTCACCCTGGTCGCCCGCGAACACCGCCGTGGCTGTCACCGCCCACTCGCTGTCGAGCGTCGCGCGGACCGCACCAGGGTGTTGAGCACCGGAACCTGGCGCTCGATCGTCCTCGCCTTCTCCGAGGTCCGTAACCCGTCAACGACAAGCGAGCCAACGAACACCGACAGCGCGAGCACCGGAATCAGGATCGCCGCGACCGTCCGGGCCGTGACCCCGAACCGCCCGCCCAGACGAGCTCGCGCACCCGCCGACGAAGCGGCGCCGCGTGCCACAACGCCAATCTCGCTCCCAGCCACCTCCTCGCGTGCCACCTCGCCGCCCCTGATCTCGTGCCGGGTCACACCCGAATCTCACCCGCTATGGTCGTCCGCGAGCCCGCCGCACTTGAGCCTCCCGGGCTCGTGACTGGACTAAATGGACGCTCGCGGGGTCCGGCGATGGCCGCGCCACCGCAACCCCGATTCAGCAAGACCGGGCCGCGGGTCGAGCGGCCTGGTCTCGATCGGTCCCGTGGCCTCGGCGAAGCTCAGCCATTGCTTGTGCTCAGCACGGCCGGCAGCTCTTCGCCGTTTGACTCGTAGGAGATGCCGGCAAACCACGCGCGGCCGGGGGGCAGCGCGGCGCTGCCGTAGAGCTCGTTGATCCCGCTCGGCGCGGTCGTCGTGCTCCAAGCGGAGCCGTTGTAATGGCCAAGCGACACGATCCCGCCGACCCAAACATCGGTCGGCGACAGCACGGCCACCTGCTGGGCGCCGGATTCCTGCGTCTGGACCGTCCATGTGCTGCCGTTCCAGTTCAGCACCGAGCCGTCAGCGGCAATGGCCCACGCGTCGGTGGGCGATAGGGCGTCGACGTCGAGCAAGCCGCTCTGGTCGGGTACCGATGCCTGGGTCCAGCTGGACCCGTTGTAGTGCATGATGACGGATGTGAACTGTCGGTTGTGGTAGCCCGGGGTGACCGTCTCTCCGACGACCCAGATATCGCTCGCCGACGAGCCTGAGATCGCGTTGATCGTCAGATCGTTGGTCGTCGAGATCGGGGTAGGAGCCACGGTCCAGGTGCTGCCGTTCCAGAGCAGCGCGAGCGCCGTAGTCGCGTTTCCCGAGCTGCCGATCCCAACCGCCCAGGCGTCGCTTGGCGAAAACACCGCGACGCGCTCGAGCGCGTTGTATGGCAGCCCGCTCGGGAGCGTCATCGCAGCCCACGCTTGGCCGTTGTAGTGGAACGCCAGCGGCGTCGCGACCCAGCCGGCGGCGGACTCGGAGTTGATGATCCCGTCTCCGACTGCGATCACGTCGCGCGGGGAGTCGCCGCTGACGCCGATGAGCACGCAGTCGCTCTCAAACGCGCTGCATGGTCCCGCGGGAAGCGCCACCGAGGACCAATTGCGCCCGCTCCAGTTCTCGGTCAGCGGCGCGCTGGAGACCTCGCCGACCGCCCACACGTCGCTTGCCGAGATCGCGCTGATCCCGTACAGCGGCGCGAACGGAACGTTGACGCCCAACGGGGTGGTGAACGGCGGATCTGCCACGCTCCAGTTCGCGGCGGCGGATGCGCTCGACGCGAACGCGGCGGCAAGCAAACTCGCCGCGCACACCGCGCTGGTAGCGACGGCGCGCTTGCGACGCGCGTGGCGGCGCTCCCCGACCGGCCCATCTCGATGCTGAATAAGCATGCAGCTCCCTCCTTGTGGAACAGGGTTTCGCGCAAGAGACCCCGCCACGCTCGATTCCTTCCCACCGCCGCCAGAAGGTTCGGCGCGGCCACGAGCGCTGCGCCCGTCAGAAACGGATGGGGCGCCCGAGAGTGATCCTGCGGCCTCGATCGGCGTCTGTCGATCACGGTTGTCCGTGATGGGCGGTGGGTCGGTCACCCCGGTGCGCTAACGCTAACTCCTCCTCTCTCCACGAACCCTGGCAGGGCACGAGCCGGCCAACGGACCTGTTCCGAGAGGGGGCACCATGGTGATCTCCGTTCGTGCCCAGCCAAGCTGACCTTCGTCACAAGGCACGCGCCGCGCTGCGCTGCGCCGCGACTCCCACTGTCCTGCAATCGTGATTCACACGCGGCGTTTGAACTGGGACACCGAAGCAGGCAGGTGATCGCAACGCGCCCGTCGTGATCACGATCCGCCAGCTGAGCTCGGCGGCGACCATCTTCTGCCACGCGTCGGCCGCCGACTCCAGCGGCACCGTGTCGATCCCCCGATCTAGTGCTTCATCTTCCAATGCGACTGCCGCACCGGACTTCTGTCTTCGCGTGATGCCACCAGCGCCGAACTCAGTTGCGCCGTCGTCGGCGACCGCGGGCAGCCGCACGGCTGTCCGCGGACCGGCGCGATCGCATTGGTCGGGCAACGTTGCTCGGACGGCCCAATTGGTTTGCGCTCGTGAACGCCAGCCCGAGCCCACGATCGCGTTCGCGTGAGCCCGATCGTCGACTCAAGTCAAGCCGACCGAGCTCAGCAGCAGCCAGGCGGCTCTGGTTTCGGCGACGAGCGGAGCTGAGACGGCGGCGCCGCAGAGGCGTCCGTGTCGCGGACAGGCCCATCCGACCGCTAGCTGCGCACGCGTCCGGCAGCAAGCAC
Source organism: Solirubrobacteraceae bacterium (assembly GCA_052147535.1). Lineage (GTDB taxonomy): Bacteria > Actinomycetota > Thermoleophilia > Solirubrobacterales > Solirubrobacteraceae > Palsa-465. Next base: position 12,407 of record JBKQKK010000175.1, read on the forward strand.
GAGACGAATGTTGACGGACATCCCGGTCGAGGCCGGCGAGAAACCGTTTCGCGCCGGCTCCCGCGGAGCTCGCGATCGGCCGGCCCTGGGGTTCCAACCTGCGGCGAGGTGACCGTCTCCACGACCGAGTTGCTGTTATCGGCAATGCAGAGGTTGCCGGAGCCGTCAACGGCGACGGCATAGGGCTTGTGCAGCAGGCTGCTCGTCGCGGGGCCCGCGGTCGGCAGGCCGACGTCGTATGAGCCGGTAACGACCGGTTGGTTCCCGGCGGGCGTGACTTCCTGACCATCGGACCGGCGACTCCGCGCTCGGTTCCGCTGCTCCGGCTCTGAGACCTTGTTGGGCGGTTCGGGGGCTTGGTCGACCGCCATTGCAACGTCGTGGAGACCAATGCGATCGCCCGGGTGTCATCGGGCTTCCGTTGTTTGTGTGAGCGGGTCTGCGCCCACGCGCTTGCTGGGGTAACGTCGAGTCACCACGGGCGGCGGCGGATGTAGACTGGTCCAATGGAGGCGAGTGCGGTGGGCGCGGCGGGAGCGGACGATACAGAGGCACTGTCGCGTGTCGCTGGCAGCCTGCCGTTTCCAGACCGGCCGGCGGGGACCGTCAACGAGGGGATGCCGTTTGATCACGTCATCGTGGTGATGATGGAAAACCACTCGTTCGACAACCTGCTCGGGGACCTTGGCCGCACGCGTACCGACGTCGACGCGCTCCACTTCGACGGCTCCGGGGCGGCGACGAACAGCAACCCCGGCCCCGGCGGCGCGCCCGGAAGCGTGACCGCGTTCCCGTTCGCCAACACGGCCCAGACCAAGCAGGTCACGCAGAGCTGGGCAGCAACCCATGAGCAGGTCAACGGCCGCGCGATGGACGGGTTCGTGCGGTCGTCGAACGGCGCCCGTGAGCCGATGGGCTATTACACGCCCGAGGTGCTGCCGTTCGCCTACTCACTGGCGTCGCAGTTCACGATCGGCGACCGGTGGTTCTGCTCGGTGCCCGGACCGACCTACCCGAACCGCCGGTTCCTGCTGGCCGGCACCGCGTACGGCGCCACGGTCACCGCGTTCGAGACGCTGCTCGACCCACCGCCGCCGCGCGGGACGATCTTTGACGTCCTCTCCGCTCACCAGATCAATTGGTGCGAGTACTTCAGCGACCTGCCGATGACCTCGGTCATTCCTTCGATCATCCTCAAGCACGCCGACCACCACGCACCGATCGCCAAGTTCTTCCACGACTGCCAGGCCGGGACGCTCCCGGCCGTGAGTTTCGTCGACCCCCGCGTCGGCATCCTGTCGGACATCGGCGCGCCGCTCAACTCACTGCCCGGCGTCGTCAAGGACGCTCTCAAGGTGCTCGGCGCCGACTTCGAGGACGCCGATCCGGCCGAGACCGAGGAGGACCCCCAAGATATGTACTGGGGCGAGGCGTGGGCGGCGACCCTCATTCAGGCCGTACTCGACTCAAAGACCTGGCAGCGAACCCTGCTCATCTACATCTACGACGAGCACGGCGGCTATTACGACCACGTCCCGCCACCAGCCGCGATCGCGCCCGACACGATCGCGCCGAAACTGCAGCCCGGTGACCCGCCGGGCGCCTACACCGCTTACGGGCCCCGCGTGCCGGCGATCGTCGTCTCCCCCTACTCTCCCGCCGGAGGCGTGACCAGTGTGGTCCATGACCACACCTCGGTGCTGGCAACGATCCAGGCCAAGTGGAACTTGCCGGCGCTCACGGACCGGGACGCCAACGCCAACACCGTCATGGACTTCCTTGACCTCGACCTCGCGCCCCGCACGGGGATCACGGTACCCGCGCCGTCGAAGACGGGCCCGTCAGGCCCGGTCACGCCCGTCTAGTCCGCCCGCGATCGAGCCCGCTCTCGAGTTCTGCACGCCTGCTCGCCGCGCAGCCCGGTCGTCGTCCAAGCGATCGCGCGGTCTTGCTGACGTGATGCTCGGCGCCGATTGGGTTCGATCCGGACGATCGCTGGGTCGCCGACGCAGTCACGCGACGCCGACGCGCAAGCAGGATCAAGGCGATCGTTCGGAGCGCCGTGGCGCGCTCGGGATCGGGCGGGAGCATCCGTCCGGTACGGCCGGTGTGGACGCTCGGAATGAGCTGAGGCGAACTCGATCAGATCATGAGCTGGGGACGCTTCACCGCCGGATCGAGACGAGTCCTGTGCCGCCAACGCCCTCGATCTGACTCGCGGCGGGTGCAGTATCGATGGGCGACGCTCGGCGCGTTGGACGAGGTGCCCCCGCGTGTTGCGGTGAAGCGCATATCCCCCTGAGTGCCGTAGCGTCTCACATATCTCCCTGAACGTAACGGTGGCAATCAAGCAGACGGACCCCGCATCCAGCGCTGGTTATTGCCACGGCCGGACCGGTGATGTCACGGCTGATGTGCAAGTGAACTGTAAGCTGATTCTTAACGCTCGATGACCGCGAAAAGCATTTCGCGCCCTACAAAAGCATTTCGCGCCCTACTGTAGTGCTAGGACGGTGAACATGACCAAGCGCGTGCTGTCCCATCTCGCCGTCGCCCTCGGCCTCGCCGCTGGCGCTTTCGCGGCGCTTGCGCTTGCGCTTGCCGCCTGCGGCTCCAGCTTATCGTCGACGACGACCACGCACACGACCACCATCACCAATCCGCCGGCGACGCCGGTGGCGCCGGGATCGGGCGCGGGCGCCCAAACCGCGGCCGCCTCCACGGTCAAGCTCGCGTTGGCGCTGTTGCCGAAGGTGAACGCGCAGGAGAACGCCGTGATCTCGCCGTTCAGCATCCTGCAGGCCCTGGCGATGGTCGATCAGGGAGCGCGCGGGCTGACCGCACAGCAGATCAACGCCGTGCTCGGCGCCCGGAGCGCCGGCGAGCTCGCGAGCTCGACCAGGGCGCTGCTCGCGCATCTGGCGGCGGTGACGACCGTCAGCGGCGACGGCAAGAACAAGCCCCTGTTGACCAACGGCAACAGCCTCTGGCTGCAGTCCTCGTTCACGGTTCTGCCGTCGTTCGCGTCCGTGCTCGCGTCCGATTTCGGCGCCGCGCCCGAACAGGTCGATTTCCAGGCCGCGCCCGACGCCGCCCGCCAGCAGATCAACCAGTGGGTGGCGCAACGCACCCACGGGCATATCCCGGACCTGTTCCCCGCGGGTTCGATCGACAGCCAGACGCTGCTCGTGCTCGCCAACGCCCTGTATCTCGACGCGCGCTGGGCGCAGCCGTTCGACACCAGCATGACCGCCGATGCGCCGTTCTACGCGCCGTCGGGCACCGTCCAGGCCGAGTTCATGACCACGCAGGACCCGCTGAGCGCGCCGTACGAGCAGGGCCACGGGTACCAGGCCGTGGAGCTCCCCTACCACGACTCGACACTATCGCTGCTGGCGATCATGCCCACGAGCCAGACCATCGCCCAGTTCCTATCCGGCCTGACGGCGGCGCACCTGGCGAGCATCGTCGCCGGGCTCAAGGACCAGCAGGTCGACGTCTATCTGCCGCGCGCGGACCTAAAGCTCAACGCGCCGCTCAACAAGCAGCTCTCGGATCTGGGCATGCCTGTCGCCTTTAGCACTTCCGCCGATTTCAGCGGCATCACCACCACCCCGCCGCTGCTGATCCAGACCGTCGAGCACGCCGCGACGTTCAAGATGACCGAAGCGGGCACGATCGCCTCGGCCGCGACCGGGATCTCCGCCGGCGCGATGGCGATCGCCCCCGATCAGACCAAACCGCCGGTGATCCGCCTGAACCATCCGTTCCTGCTGCTGTTACGCGACAACACCACCGGCGCGGTCCTGTTCGCCGTGCGGATCGTCAACCCGCTCCAGGGCTGAAAGAGCGCGGACGGCCGTCAGCGCGGCGATATCGTCCATCGTGGCCTCAAGGCGCGCGCGCCCGGCATGGTAGGAGCGCTCGTCGGTCTCGGTTGAGACGCAGCGGCGGGCGAGCCCGACGATCGGGCGCCGCGAATGCGATCACGCCCCCCGCGCCAGGACGCGACGATCGGCGTGATTCAGACGTCGCCAACGCGATCGCGCGGCCGGCACGGCCGCGGCGACGAATGCGATCGTCAGGTCGGCCGTGAACAACAGCGACGGGCCTAGATGCTGACGACCTGTGAAGGGTGGGCTACCAGTCGGTGGTTTGCTCGGGTTCGGCAGGCCAGGTGGGCAACGTAGGCAGGAGTCCGTCGGGCTTGGTGCGGCGCTCTCGATCGTTGATGGCGTCGGCGAGGTAGACGAGTCCGGCGCGAGCGCGTCGTAACTGGTCGAAGAGCGCATTGCCGAGTTCCCTGGCTTCCACGCGGTCGAGCCACGGCGATCGCTCATCGTCGGACTCGAGAAGCATGTA
>JBKQKK010000176.1:0-3252 GCA_052147535.1 Solirubrobacteraceae bacterium
CTGCAACGCACAACCGCCGGCGAAGGGCTGCTGATCCACACCCACCAACCCCCCACCTTCTACGGCCAGCGCCGCTACTACCAGGACCCGACCCTGAAAGCGATCGCCTCATGAAACCCAAAACCTCAGCTCTGCTCCTCGCACAGGCCCTCGTCGCCGTGGCGGTGCTCGCGGCTGCCGGCGGGCTGCGGCTGAGCGTGATCGCGGCGCTCGCCGCCGCCGGCGTGCTGCTCACCCGCCGGCGCGCGTCCCGGACCGTCGCCGCCGGGGTCCTGACGGCCGCCGCGATCGTCGTGATCGCAACCGGCCAGGCCAAAAGCCAACCACTGCGCGCTCACGGCACACCGATCGCCCGCCCCGCGACGTCGGCGAGCGACCTGGAGCTGATCACCGAGCCGCAGGCCGGCAACGCGCCGTTCCTGGCGCTGATCGCCGGCGCCCGGCACAGCGTCACCTTGACGATGTACGAGCTCGAGGATCCCGCGATCGAGCACGCGCTCGCCGCAGACGCCGCCCGCGGCGTGAACGTGCGAGTGCTGCTCAACGACGGCTACTACAACGAGCGCAAGAGCACCAACCAGCCCGCCCACACCTACCTCGCCGCCCACCACGTCCACGTCCGCTACAGCCCCACCTACTTCGCGCTGACCCACCAGAAGACGCTCACCGTCGACGGTGACGTCGCGGTCATCATGACGCTCAACTTCGACGGCGCCTATTCCACCACCCGGGATTACGCCGTCCTCGATCGCCAGCGCGCGGACGTGCAGGCGATCCTCGCCACCTTCAACGCCGACTACGACAGCCAGCCGACCCAGCCATCCGCCGGCGCCGGCGACCTCGTCTGGTCACCCGGCGCCGCCGGCGCCGTCACCTCCCTGATCGACGCTGCCCGCAGCTCGATCGACCTCGAGAACTAAGAGATGGACTACACGCCCGCGACCGACGCGCTGTGCAACGCCGCGCGCCGCGGGGTCCAGGTCCGGGTCGTGATGACCTACCAGAGCGCCTGGCGCTCAGCGCTCGACAAGATCGCCAGCTGCGGCGCTCACATCCGGCTCTACTACGGCCAGAGCTACTACATCCACGCCAAGCTGCTGCTCGTCGACGCCCGCCACGCGCTCGTCGGCTCCCAGAACCTCTCCCCCACCTCACTCGAGTACAACCGCGAGCTCGCGATCGAGCTCACCACCCAGCCGCTGCTCGGGCAGCTCGCCGCCGCGTTCAACAGCGACTACAACGGCCCGCCTTGACCGCAATGCGAGCAGCACGGCGCAACGGCCCCGCGTGAAGGACAACGCCCCTGTCGCAGTGCGGGCCGGCGACGACGGCAACCGCTTTCGGCCCGGCCGCCTGAACGACTTTGCCCCCCGCGCCATGCCAGCCTCCTCAAACGCCTCTCCCCCACCTACCGCCTAGCGTGGTTCACCCAGCAGTGCCTAGCTGAGGCCCCGCGCCCAAGCCCCGCGCCGACGCCGACGCGCTCCGCCCGCAACTCGCCGACCTGTATTGAGGCGCGCGCTGGCCTCGGGGTACACTTCCGCAGCTTGTAATATGGCAAGTAATACGGATTGTAATATTACAAGCGAGTAATATAGATTGTAATATGACAAGATTGCAAGACAGAAAGCAGGAAATATGCCCAACCTACCGAAACGGGATCCATGATCATCACCGTCGCCCAGGAGAAAGGTGGAGTCGGCAAGACGACCACCGCTAAGGACCTCGCCGCGGCCGCTGTGCACCTGGTCAGCCGCGTGCTCGCGGTCGACGTCGACCCGCAATGGGCGCTCACGCGCCAGCTGGGGATCCAGGTCAACAGCGAGGAGGTTCCATTCAGCACCGCCGACGTACTAGCGGGCCGCCTCGAAGCCGGCGGCATTCGGGTAGCCCACGAAGAAGGCTTCGACCTGCTACCCGGATCACGCGACCTACGGGGCATCGAAATGGCGCTCGTGGGGGAGGTAGCTCGCGAAACGCGCCTAGGTCAAGCCCTGATCGATCTGCAGGACGAATACGACCTGATCGTCATCGACACCCCACCAAACCTCGGCATGCTCACCGTCAACGCACTCGTGCCGGCCGACGTCGTGGTCGCGCCCGTCGCTGCCGACGACGAGGGCGCCGTACAGGGTCTCGCCGAGCTGAACGCGACACTCGGAAAGCTCGGCCCACTCCGCGGCGGCCGTCCAGCCCCAGAGCTACGCGTGATCGTCACCCGCTGGAGCGACCGGCTCCGTATGACAACTGTCGTCGAAGACGCGATCGCGGCGCTGGGCCTCACCATCTACGCGCGAATCCCATCCCGTGTGACCGTCAAGCACGCGAGCATCTACCGCCAAAGCGTGCGTGCGCTCGCACCAGACAGCAGCCCGGCGATCGCCTACCACGACCTCGCTCGGCGACTCCTCGCGACCACCTCAACCCGATGAGCAAACTTCCAGCGCTTACACCTGACGACCCACTTCGCGCACGCCCCGAGGCGCCATCGAGCGCCACCGCCACGTCCCCGGCCGACTCTTCCATCGACGAGCCCTCCACCGCGACAGCCACCGCGCCGACCCGGCGACGTCCTACGCATCGCCCCGGGAAGCCGCGCCAACCATCCCTCCCGCGGGAAGCCTCAACCGAACAGGACTGGAGTGGAGCGACGGACGTCACGACGCTTCGCCTGCCCGTCGAAGTACTCCACGCGCTCCATGAACGCTCCCGCCAGCTCGGAGTCGCGAAGGGGATGACGATCGCTGCCGCGCTGCTCGAGCTGCTCCGCCGCGACGATCGCGAGCTCGTCGAGTTGATCGAGCAGACCCAACAGCGATACGACAGCGCGCGCCGGCGCGCGCGGCGCGTCGCCTAACGCGGGCGGCGAGAGCGACAGAAGCCGACAAGCACGGAAGCCAAGCAAGAGACGCTGGTTCCTGCGCATTGCCGGCCGCGGCGCCGCGGGCTCGCGTCAGACGGCGGCTCTGGGCCCGCGACTGTTGCCCGGAACGCTTGCTTTACGATCGCCCGTCATGCGGGATCGGGTCCAGGGGGTTTGGAGACACTGGCGTGCGCGTATCGACGGCGCGCGCCACAGGAGCTTTCCTGGAGGGGAAAGCGGGGCAAGGGGGAGAGCGTTAGTCAGACAATATGGATTGACGGTCCGTCCGGCCCGCGGTGTACAAAGGGCCGGTTCCCCCGCGACGTTCGTGGGGTGAACTTGATGCTGCGCGGCTGCAACCGCGCGGCGGCCCACAATCGCATAGGAGG
>JBKQKK010000177.1:0-13394 GCA_052147535.1 Solirubrobacteraceae bacterium
TACGGGACCGGCTTGCCGTTGACCTTGACCGTGGTCTTCAACCAGGTCAGGTTCTCGAGCACCAGCGAGCCGTAATACGCACCGATCACGTCCGTCGAGACGGGCGGCGGTAGCGGCGTGTTCTGGATCAGGTACTTGCCTGACTGCTTGATCGTCGCGACATATGGCGGAGCCGAGCCGGTCTTGACGCCGCTGCAGTAGTACTTCGAGCCCGGCGTGAGCGTCGTGACGAAGAACTCAGCGACCTTGCCGCCGCCGCTGTTCCAGACGTCGAGCCGCGGATTGCAGACGAACGAACCGGTCGGACTCAGGGACTTCTGACCGAGGATCGTGCTGATCGGACCCTGGGCGACGAGCGCACCCTTGGGGCAGCCCGCATCGCTGTGGGCGTTGAGGATCTTCGTGTACGAGCAGGTCGGGAAGGCCTTGTAGTTGGTGACCAGACCGTAGATCTTCAGATCGATGTCCGTCAGCGGCCCGGCGTCGAGGGCGCTGTTCGCGTTCTTGGCGGTTAGCGTCTCGAGGAAGCTCGCCGGCGACGGCGCGGTCGCGCTGCCCGCCGCGCTGGGCGAGACCTTGATGTTCGCCGTGTACTTGTTGATCGTGGGTCCCGTGTACGAGGTGGTGGCGGACGCCACCCCTGCGACGAGGAGCACCGCCAGAGCGGTGGTCACGATGATGGTTCTACGCAAGTGGATCCTCCTTGTGGATCGCATTGGACTTCGCTGTGAGGCGGGACCGCGCTCACCGCAGTGGTTGAAGGTGTGGGAAGCTCTGAGTCAAGCCGGTCAGTGTGCTGGCGAGCGGCGCCTGCGCGCGGCACGGAGGACCCCCCGGGTTGTCCGTGTAGTACACAGAACGCAATACTGCGGCGAGAGTTGCGGGAATCGTCGGCCCGATTGTTGGCAGTTCGTTGTTTGTGCATAGGTAGCTGCCGAACACGGGAAGTCCGCTCAGCAGGTCGAGGTAGCCGCCCGGCTGCAGATAAGCGTTGGAGCGGTTGCTCGAGGGCCGCTGCGCGTAGGCCGTCAGCGTCTCCGGGTTGACCGGGACCGAGACGCGGAGATAGTGCAGGAGCGCGTTGCTGGAGAGGCTCGGCTGCGTCGCCTGGGTCGCAGCCGTGCCGTTGGCGAAGAACGCCGAGAGCTCGGCTTTGTAGTCGTTGATGTAGTTGATCACGGGCACGACGCCGCCGAGGTAGGGCGCCGCCCGTGCCAGCAGCGGCACGCTGTCGTGCAGGACGCGCTCGAGCGCCGGCTCACCGGCGCGCGCGGCGCGCGTCAGCGGCCCGATGTCGAGCATCAAGTCACGCAGATCCGGCGCGAGCAGCGCGATCGACTCCAGCGCGGGGCTCAGCTTAACCGCCGCCGGGCGCAGCTCGTCGACCAGCGGCTTGGTCGAGGACGCGAAGCTGTCGAGCGCCGAGATCGTCTGCTGCGTTGCCAGCAGGAACGCGGGGAACGCGCGCACCGCCGTCTGCAGCGAGCTGTCTTGGGCTGCAGTGGCCGAGAACACGGTGTTCGCGTTTGCGATCAACCCCTGCAGCTGCGACGGGGAAGCACTGATCGCCGCGAGCACCTGCGCTCCGTCGCCGAGCAGGACGTTGGTCGCGGCGCTGTCGCGGTCCAGCACGGCGAGTACCGACTGCACGTTGGTCGCAAACGGATACAGCTCGGCGAGGGCCGCGTTGAGGTCCTCGCCGCGACCCGTGAACGCGATCCCGTCCTGCTGCATCCACGTCTCGAACGCCTGCCGCGTAGCCGGATCGAACGTCGAGAGAATCTGGTCGAGCTGCACCGTCGGCGCTACCTGCGCCTGCGGGAGCCGCCCGCCGTCCGGCAGGTTCGGACCGTGCGGGTTGCCATAGGAGAGCTGTACGTAGGTCTCTCCCAGCAGCGTCTTCTGGCGCAGGATCGCGCGCGTGTCGGCGGGCCGCGGCGCGAACTGCGGCGCGATCTCGATCACCGCCCTCGTGAGGCCGGTTGTCCGATCGAGCCCGACGCTCACGACCTTGCCGACGCTGACGCCGGCGATCTGCACATCGGCCTGGGTGCCGAGCTCGACGGCCTGGTCGAACTCGACGCTGAAACGGTAGCCCTTGGGCTGCAGCGGGATCGTGCCGCCGAACGACAGCCACAGGAACAGCAGCAGCCCGACGCACGAGGTCGCGAACGCGACCATCGCGACGATCCGGCTGCGCTTCGGAGCCTTCCTGTTCACGGGATCGGCGATGGGCAGAAGGGCGACTGGATCTTCGACCAGTCGGGGGCGTTCAGCAGGTCAAGGATCGGCGAGAGCGCCGGGTCCGATAGCACGAGCGATGCCTCCAGCAGGTTCAGCTCCGAGCAGCTCGCGATGAACAGCCCTTGCACGACCGGCCCGTTGGCGTCCTGCATCGAGGTGAGGCTGGCGGCGATGTGGCTCAGCCACGCGCCCCAGTAGAGGTATCCGGGCTGGCCGTCCTTCGGCTGGTAGGCGAGCGTGTTGAACAGCGTGTTGAGCACATCTACGGCCTGCGAGAGCGCCGGCGTCGCCTGGGCGAGCTTGGCCGTTGCCGGCCGCAGGGTGCGCACAAGCGGCGCCACCGCGACCGCGAACGGCCGCAGCTGATGCTCGATCGGCGCCTTGGTGTCGCGCAGCAGCGGCATCAGAGCGCGCAGCGCGGGCGCCAGCTCGCGCGCGAACGGCTGCAGGTGGGCGAGCGTGGGCCCTGTCTGCGCCGCGAACGCCTGCACCTTGACGAGCGTCTGGCTGGTCTGTTGCAACGTGCCGGGAAGCAGCGTGAGTCCCGCCTGCAGCGCGGCGTCCTGGGAGGAGACCGCTGTGAAGTTCGCGTTCGCGGCCTCGATCAGCGACGCCAGCTCCGAGTCGACGCCGCCGAGCGAGATCACAACCGCCTGCAGGTTGTGGATCGCGCGGCGGATCTCCTGCGAGCGCGTCGCAAGCAGGCTCGCGAAGCTCTCGGTGTCCCGGTCCAGCGGGGCGAACCGCTTGAAGATCCCGCGCAGGTCCGCGACCGCCACGGGGCTGGGGTTACCGCCGCCGGCCCCGGGTCCCTGGAACGCCTGCGAGCCGCCGGCCAGCAGCAACAGCAGATAGGTCCGAGTGTCGGCGTCCAGCGAGGACAGGATCTGGTCGACGTCGATGTCGGGCTCGGTGCTGGCGGCGCTCAGCGCTCCGCCGTCGGGAATTGCGCCGGCGCTCCGGGTGCCCGGATCCAGCGCCAGGTACATGTCCTTCAGCGGCGTTCGCGGGCGCAGCAGCACGGTCGCGTTGCGATAGATCGGCGCGTACTGCTTGTCGATGTCCATCGTCACGACCGCGCGGCCGTGGTCGAGTGAGACACCGCCGACGAGACCGACAGCGACGCCGGCGATCGTCACCGCCTGTCCCTGGCCCGCGGTGACCGCGGCGGCGGTCTGGAACTCCGCCTTGACCGTGTAGTAGCTCTTGCCGAACGTGAACGCGGGCTGGTGCTCGAGGATGTAGCCGACGACCGCGATTGCGAGCACGATCAGCGTGACGATCGCGACGAAGTCCAGCCGGTGGATCCTGATCGCGCGTTTCACGGACCCGCTCCGGTGGCGGCGGCGTTCAGGTTGGGCAGCGCGTTCTTGAAGCAGGCGACGCTCGCGTTCAGCGGCGGCGCCTGCGACGGGAACAGCGGGCGCGTGCCGAGCGGCGCCAGCACCGCGTTTCCGAACAACGGCCCGCTGTCGGGCAGGCTCTTGGTCTGCACCTGCAGCGAGCCTCCGGCGACCGATGCGCGCACGTAGCGACCGTTGCCGTCGAAGTTCTGGGATACACCGGCGATCCCGACCGCCGCTTGGAAGAGCTCCTGGTAGACCTGCAGCCCGGTCGTGCCGGGCGGGTCCTGGATCACCGTGTTTCCGGCCGGGATCACGTTGTGGATCAGGCAGCGCGCCAGCTGATCGGCGCCGCTGATCAGCGCCGTCGCCGGCTTGATCAGGTTCGCTGCGTTTTGCACGGTTGGCGTCAGCTCCTGCAGCAGGCCGCCGAGCTCAGCGGGCGAGACGAGCGCGTCCACCTGTGAGATCCACGGCAGCGCATCGCCGATCGCCGGGTCGAGAACCGGCAGCGCGGGCAGGATCGCGCGCGCGAACGCCTGGGTGGGACCGAACGACGCGTCAAGCGCAGTAACGGTGCACTGTCCGTCGACCTCTACGGGCAGGTGGTGGCCGACAACATCGGTGGCCGTCAGGTCTCGGGTGTCGGCGGGCACGAGGACTTCGTGGCCGCGGCGGAGCTGCACCTCGACGCCCATTCGCTCATCTGCCTCCACTCGACGGCAGTCCGCAGTGGCGAGGTCGTGTCCCGGATCGTGGGGTTCCTGCCCGAAGGCGCGGTGGTCTCGACGCCACGCCACCACACCGGCGTCATCGTCACCGAGTACGGCGCGGCGGAGCTGACCGGGCTCACCGTGAGCGAGCGTGCCCACCTGTTGGTCGAGGTCGCCCATCCTGACTTCCGGGACGACCTGCGCAAGGTCGCCGACGAGTTGGGCCGTTCCTAAAGGGTCGCGGCAGCGGCCGCGGATTCAACCGGCGGGCACCGGTGCCGGCTTGTTCGGCCACTCGCGGAAGGTGGCCTGGTGCCGTCCGATCTCGCCGATGATGGCGTCGATGTAGACGAGCTTGCGGATCATGTACGAGCGCGTCTCCTTGGGGTCCAGGTACAGATTGTAGAGTCGGCCGTACCCGTAGCGCTGCACCACACCCGTGAACCCCCCGGGGTTGAGGACGTCCGTGTCGTCGTCCGAGATTGAGGACAGCATGTACTTGTACTCGCCCACCCGGAGCGCCGAGTAGTGGGACGTGAGCCAGTAGTGCTGGTACTTCCGGTTGGACACGGCCTCGCGGTCGTCGGCGGCCAGGAGGAACGAGAGCTGGTCGACGGCGTCGATGTAGCGGTCGGTGGGCATCCGGTCGGGTGCGCCGGCCATGGACAGGCACGTGGCGAAGAGGTCGAGCAGATGGACCAGGCCGTCACTGGAGCGACCCGGCTGAATCATGCCGGGCCACGACACGACGGCCGGCACGCGCACACCGCCTTCCCACGTCGATCCCTTCGCACAGCGGAAGGGTGTGAACGCCGAGTCCGGCCAGGTCTCCATCTCCGGCCCGTTGTCGGACGAGATCACCACCATGGTCGACTCGAGTTGACCGGTCCGCTCGAGCGCGGCGACCAACCGGCCGCAGATGGCGTCCAGTTCGACGATCGCGTCCTTGTAGGGGTGCCGGGCCGGGGAGCGACCCAGGAAATCGGGATGCGGGTAGTTGTCGAAATGTGCTCCCCGGGTGCAGTGGTAGAGGAACCAGGGATCAGCCGACCCCGCCACACGCTGGATGAATTTCTCGGAGTAGGTGCACCACTTGTCGTCGAGCAGTGAGAGGACCGGGACGGTGACCTCCTCGACCTCCTCGAGCTGGCCGTTGCGGGTCGCGTGGACGAAGCACTTGTTGAACGGCATGTTCTTGACCCATTCCGTACGGTCCCCGCTGTAGACGACCTCGGGGAAGAAGTACGGGTCACGCCACTCCGTGTACATGTCCGAGACCGACAGGAACCCGTAGAAGTCGTCGAACCCGACGTTCTGCGGCTGGCTCTCCTGGTTCTCGCCCATGTGCCACTTCCCGACCGCCTGGGTCACGTACCCGGAGTGCGAGAGGAGCTCCGGGAGCGTGATCTCCCCGCTGAGCCCGCCCGGCATGCCGTACATGGGAGGGATCAAGAGACCGTGTCGCATGGGCAGTCGGCCCGTCATGATGGATGCGCGCGTTGGCGTGCACGAGGGTTCGCTGTAACACGACGTCAGCAGCAGGCCGCCCCGGGCGATCCGGTCGACGTTCGGAGTCGGCGCGCCGACCGCGACCCCGCCGCCGTAGCACCCGAAGTCCCCCCAGCCCACGTCGTCCATCAAGATGACGACGACGTTCGGTCGCCGCCCGGTGCGGGAGAGGAACTCCTCCATCTTGGCGGCTGCGGCCTCGTCGCGACCGGGAACCAGGAAGGCGGGCTCCCGGTTCGGCCCGGGCACCTGCGTGGCGCCCGTGACGGGGTCCACGCCCGATCCGCTCGGGTACTCGGTGTCGTCGCCTGACCTCGGCTCGCTCATCAGCTCTCCTCGTGTCCTGGGTGCGAGGCACATGCTGCCCTCTCCGCGGTCCCTCGTGCCGGCGGACCGCGTCGACGTGAGCGTCGGCGCGTCAGCTCGACGAGCAGGCCTGGGTATAGATGGCGCTCGGCACCAGGTGGTTCGAGCACGCATTGCCGCGGTCGGCCACCACCCACCCGGATGCCTGGGCCCGGAGGACGATGACCGCGTCGTAGGAGGCCGAGCCGCTCCCGACGTTCACGTTCGCATGGGCCCATGCTCCCGAACAGCCGAAGTTGGAGACCGAGTTCACCGGACCCGTGCTGGTCGAGCTCTTGGAGGCGGCCAGGATCGCGCTTTGCGTGCAGGCTGCGCTGCTGGCCGAGGCCGTCGTCGGCGTCGTCGTCGGAGCCACGGTCGATGTCGTCGTCGAGCCGGCCGACTGGTTGCTCGGGCTGCTCGAGCAGCCCGCCAGCACGGCAGCCCCGATCAGGACTGCGATCACACCACCAGCGGTGGCTCTGGTCATGCCCTCCTCCGTCTCCGATTGACCCGCTGCAGCGTATTTCGCCGGCCTTCGGGTGACGTCATCGGGGGCCATTTTCCAGCTGCTCCCAGTCGTGACCTAGAAAGGCGGTCGCATGTCGGTACGGCAGACCCTTCCGGTACTCGAGGTGCCCCGCGGACGTCGTATCGGCTGGGTCGACGTCGTCGTCGGGGCGCAAATCATCGCGGTCTTCTACGAGGTCGTCCACCTGGGTCATACGAGGGCAACGCTCGATACCACCGGTCCGACCTTCGTCGTGTTCTTGCTCGGGGTGATCGTGATCGTCGGCGGGCTCATCTACGGCCGATGCTCATTCTGGGCCCGATCGGTGAGCGCATCGTCGGCTGACCCCCATGCGACGGGCTGGAGCCCAACCACGACGACCAGGCCCTGGTAGCGGGCCGGTTTACGTTCTCTTAATTCCAAACCGGAGATTGTTCACATTCTGTTTTCATCCTCGGTGCACAGAATTGAACCGGCACTGGAGGTGCGCCGGTGTGGGACCGACTGCTCTTTGCGATTGATCAATTCGAGTCTGGCCAGACGGCCTTGGAGTTCGTGGCAGGCGTGGCCTCGGTGAACGATGCCAGCGTCAGGGTGCTGCACATTCGCGAGCTGCCCAGAATGGCGCGTGCCCTCCCGCTCGAATCTCCGGCGGAGGCAGAGGATCTGGTGCGCGAAGCCGTGCGCTCACTGCAATTGCTCGACGTCCCGGCGGAAGGGCGATCCTGTTCTTTGCTGCAAGGGCACGTCGCGCGCCGGATCGTGAAGGAAACGTTGCAGTGGGAGTGTCAGGGAATCGTGCTTGGATCCCGACGACTTCACGGGATCGCCAGGCTTTCCGGTCGAGGGGTGAGGGAGCGCATCCTCAGATTCTCGTCATTGCCCGTGCTCGTGGCGCCCGCTGCGGAGACTAACGGGATCTTCTGGCCCTCCAGGTTCAGGCCCAACCGGGAGCATCCCGAAGTCGCCTACGGTACGTAGGGTGCGTATGGTCGGAGTCGGTGGCTCGCTTCCTAGAGCCGTATAGGCGATGAACACGGCAACGATTGGGGCTGACCTGCCGACGCTCCTGGTCTACGGCGGATCACTGATTCTCGTCATATGGTGTGTCGTCGACGCGATGAGAAGACCTCCTTCCGAGCTGGCACCCGGGAAGAAGGCGGCGTGGGTGATTGCAGCACTGATCGGCTGGTTGCTCTTTGGGATCATCGGCGCTGCGATTGCCGTGTTCTATCTCGTCGGTCCCCGCAAGAAGATGAATGCTGAACGGTGGTAGTGAGGAGCAAGAGGTCGACCTCTCGATCCAGAAGGTCCTCTCGGATCAGCCGCTGCCCGACATGATGGTGGGCCGAACTTGCCTTGTGTCGATGAATCGAGAAGGGGTCGGTGTCCGGGGATGGTCGGTGCTTCGCCCGGCTGAACACTCGCCGACCCCGTACCTCCCGGGCCATGAGTGTCGAGCTGCGATCTCCGCCCCCGCCGTCATCTGACGAAGGGCGGCTCCGAGCCAACCTCCAAGGCGAGATCGTCTTATCCGTCGGCAGTCTGCCCGGCGATCGCGTCGGTGACCTCGTTCAGCAAGGGACGGCCGTCGAGAAAACGATCGAGGTTCTCCTTGAAGAGCTCGGCTTGCCGACGCAGCCGACCGACACCACCGGCAGCGTTGTGCGGAGTGACGCGGATGGACGGATGCGACCAGAACGGGTGATCGTTTGGAAGCGGCTCAGTCCGGAACACATCCAGAACGGCGGCCGAAAGATGCCCTGAATCAAGGCTCTCGATCAGAGCGTCGTCATCGACCAGGGTCCCGCGAGCCACATTGACGAGTAGACCGCCGGGTTTCATCCGGCTGAGGAACTCGGCGTCCACGAGGCTCTCCGTCTCAGGTGTGGCCGGTGCGGCCAGGACTACCACGTCTGCGAGTCCGACTACCTGCTCAAGCTGATCAGGGGTGACAGTCCGCTCGGTCGGATCAGTCGGCGACGGGTGCCGTCGGCACCCGATCACCCGCGCGCCAAAGACTCGCGCTCTGTGAGCGACCTCGGTCCCAATCCCTCCGAGCCCGACAATCAGCCAGGTCGAGCCCGAGAGCTCGCGCCAGTCGTGGATCAGCCAGCGGCGCCCCAATGCCTGGTCGCGCCACTGCGCTGCGTCCTGGAACTCGTCGAGCACCGAGCGCATCACGAATTCGGCGATCGGCACGCTATTGACGTGGGCATTGGTGACCCGAACCCCGTTGGCCACGAGTGCCCCGAATACCGGATCCTCGTAGCCGGCGCCCGGAGACTGGAACCAGCCGAGCCCAACACTCTCGAGCATGAACGAGAAGAACGGCACGAGCGGGGCCCCTTCTCGGAACAGATCCGATGTCCCCCAGGCGATGTCCGGGTGCGCATCTTCCCGAGCGATCGACGCGCCGTGCGGGTCGCAAAGAGACCCATTCTCACTCATCAGGAGCCAGTCGACCCCAGGTCGGGTAAGTAGTGCACCGAAGGACTGGAATGCCACTGCAGTGAGCAGGACCTGCACCGGTCCAAGTTATCCGCCGACTCCGACGGCTGCAGCTCTGAACGTGAGTCCTCCTGGCCCAGCAGACATTGCAGGTTCATTGCAAAAATGAAGTTTTTCCCGAACTCCGACATACGTGCGTTGCCGGCGCTCCGAACCCCTGTTGAGGGAACGGAGAATCCGATGCAGACACCTGGAAAGAAATGGACTGCTGAACGGAGACGGGCCTCCCGTCGCGACTCTCCCAATCGGACCGCACACCCTGCGGGGAGTCCGCCTGGGTCCTTTCGACCCGCCACGCTAGAAGTGCCAACGAGACCACCTGGTTCGTGTTCGACGAGGGTGGACCGCCACCACGTGGCCGAGTTCGTCCCAGCGCAGATCCGCACGAAGCGGGCCCGAAGGAGGGATGCACCATGCCAGAGATGAAGCGCCGCGACTTCCTGAAAAGCGGAACGATGGCCGTGGCCGCGGCTGGGGTCGCGGCGGCGATGCCGATCGTGCCCGCCGTGGTCAACGTCATCGACACTGAGGGGCCCGAGGCCGACTCGGCGACCGCCGCGAGCACATCGGAAGTTGCCGTGAACATGGCGCAACCGCTCATCGTGCGCGTCAACGATCTCGCGTCGGGGTCCATGCAGATGTTCTTCGGAACGCGAGAGGTGGTCTATTCCGACCCCCAGCTCGCGGCGCGCCTCTTCCGAGCGGCCCAATGAGATCTCACACCACGACGCGGCCCAGAGTGAGGACCGCACCGACCTGTCGCACCACTCCCAACACACACAAGAACAAATCCAGAGAACCGAGGTAAGTCATGTCATCCCATCGTGAGGCTCCCCAGATCTCCAAGGATCCCGTTGCCGACAGTACGGACGTATACGCGTTCGTCAGTCCTGACGCTCCGGAGACGGTCACATTGATTGCCAACTACATCCCACTGCAGGGCCCGGACGGCGGCCCGAATTTCTACGAATTCGGGGATGACGTGCTCTATGAGATCAACATTGACAATGACGGTGACGGCGTGGCCGACGTCATCTATCAGTTCCAGTTTACGACCACCCTGCGCGACCCCTCGTACTTCCTGTACAACGTGGGGCCGATCTCGAGTCTGAGCAGCCCCAACTGGAACAGGGTCCAGACCTATTCGCTGCAGCGGGTCGACATGCCCTATGGGCAAGTGACGGTCCTCGGCACGGGTCTCCCGTGCCCGCCCTGCAACATCGGACCGCTCTCGACGCCCGACTATCCGGCGTTGGCCAATGCGGCCGTCAACCGCGTGGGAGACGACATCCTGGCCTTCGCCGGACAGCGCGCCGAGGGGTTCTACGTCGACCTCGGAGCGATCTTCGACCTCGGCAACCTGCGCCCGTTCCAGGGCGCCCACGCGGGGTGGTCGGGGACGGGGCTGCCCGCCATGGCGGCCGGCGTGAACTCCACCGACATGGTCAACGTGCACAGCCTTGCTCTCCAGATACCGATCTGGCAGCTGATGCCTTGGCAATGGCGGCGCAACGCCTCGACCGTCATCGGTGTGTGGACGACCGCCAGTCGGCAGAAGGTGAAGATCTACGAGGGTGAGTCCGGAGTCATCTCCAATTCGGGGCCATATGTGCAGGTGTCCCGGCTGGGAAACCCGTTGTTCAACGAGGTCCTGATCCCGATCTCGTTGAAGGACACGTGGAACGCACAGTCACCGTCGGGCGACAAGCAGTTCGCCCAGTACGTTTCGGCGCCGCAGCTGGCGACCCTCCTACCGGGCCTCTTTCCGGGGGTGTTCCCCAAGTTGGCGGCGTTCAACGTCACGAACACACCGCGGGCTGATCTTCTGGCCATCCTGTTGACCGGGATCCCCCCGACCGTCGTGCCGGGCTTCGCAGGCAACTACACCGGACCGACCCAGGCAGACATGCTCCGCCTCAACATGTCCATTCCGCCGACGCCATCCGACAAGTTCAGCAATCTCGGCCTGATCGGTGGGGATGTCGCGGGCTTCCCCAACGGTCGTCGCGTCCAGGACGACGTCGCGACTATAGAGCTGCGGGCCATCGCGGGAGCGACCCTGCCGCTGGTGGACCCCACCTATGTGCCCGATCCGGCGACTGGCGTGCCCACTGCGTCGGACGGCATCTCCATGGGTCTCACCTCGGGTCCGACGGACCCTTCGGCAATGAACACCGAGAACTACCTCCCGAGCTTCCCCTATCTGGGGACGCCCCACAGCGGGTACAACGCCCATACAGCGGACGCCAGCTCGGGGTGACCATGTCCCACAATCACAGCCACCCGCACGGGCATAGCCGCACCCATGCTCCGGAACATCGTCCCGGGCCGAGCAACGCAGGCTCAGTTGTCCTCGACATCGGCCCGGGCACGGGGGCTGCCGTGGTTCTCACACCGGTCGACATGAACGATCTGGAGATCGAGTACCGCGCCGCCGGCGACCAGTGGAACGAGAAACACATGGCCGTCCGGGAGCGGCGGGGCGCAGGGGAGCTCCGATACGCCGCCATATTCGGTCCTTTGTCACAGGGCGTGTACGAGTTTCGGGTGCGCGGCAGTGGGCGCAGCGAGCCGCAGCTCGTGGTGACCGTGGTGGAAGCAGCGGTCACGAGTGCCTCGTGGCCAGACCTCGGATGACGCTTCATCATCGCCGACTCTGGTGTCGAAGCTTTCCGCGGCGTCCCGACTCGCCCCGCTTGGGCATGTCGTATCGACTCACCGCAAGAGTTTGTGGCTCTGGCAACGGAACGGGGTGACCAATTTGATGCCGCTTGATCTGTTTTGCCACCGCCCCCGTACGGCACGTCCAGGCTGGGCCCCTCACCACCACTGTGTCGGCGTGGGACGCGCCCGAGCCGCGCCCGAGCCGGTGAATTTACGAGTACGCCTGGAACTCGGCGACGTGCATTGAAGAGGTCGGGGTATTGGTGTTGGTGACGGTATGCCACGACGACGTCTTCGCGGAGGCCACCGCGAGCTGAAGAATGATCTCGTAGGGCTCCGCAGGAATGGAACCCGCCTCAGCTTCGGTCAGCTGCCAGACCTGCGTGCCATCGAGGTAGATCGTGATGGACACGCCTGGCTCCCATTGGACGCCGTAGACGTGGAATCCTGCGGCGAGACCGGCACTCACTTTGACGTCGTTGCCTAAGCCCGAACCACTGTTCGCGAAGTAGGTGGAATGCACCACCTGATTCACGGGTCCGTACCAGGTGAAACCGCCCTCGTACCCGTCGAGTTCGTTGACGGAGGTGCCAGCGACCGCAGGCATGAACCAGATGGACGGCCACATGCCGTCACTCATGTTGGGCATCTTGGCCTTGACCTGGACGTACCAACCGGTCGTCGGCAACGTGAACTTTCCCTCGGTGGTCACCACGCCAGTGATCCACGGAAAGGTGCTGGCCCACTGATTCGTGTTCCGCTGCGCGGTGAGCGTCAGCCCGTTGTCGACGGCGACCTGCGAGGGACCGAACATCGCGAGATCGAACCCGTTTCCGCCGTGGGCGGTGTCGTTCGGGCCGGAATAGGGGGCCGGCAGGATGCCGGAGTCGTTCCAGACGCCGCCCTCGGCCCCCAACAAGGTCGTCCACTTGGTCGTGTCGAGGCTGGTCCCGGAGAACCGGTCGTCGAAGATCAGCTGTCCAGCGCTGTACCCGGCCGGAGGCGCCATCGCTCCGGACGGCGGCGTGGCGGCCGCCGCCGGCGCTCCTCCAACCGAGGTGACCCCCAACTCGCTGAGGAAAGCCAGCACCGTCACCAGCCAGGCGAGCGATGCGCCCGCGCTACGGCCTCGGCACCACCGCGACCATGCCATAGGCGGACCCTATTACCGACTAGCGACCATGTCACCTATCACCGGCTCGGTGAGCCTTCGCGACGAACTCCGGATTCATTGAGAGGAGTCTGGCAACCTCGACCTTGGCCGCTTTCTCATGGGGCTCGCCCTGGCCCGCTACCGTGGCCCTGTGAGCGGCCCGCGGGTGCCCGGTGGGGTGGTGCACAAGCTTCCCGGAGACCTGCGCAAGGCCCTGATCGCCAACGCCACGGCACTCGACGCCTGGAAGGACATCACGCCTCTGGGCCGCAACGAGTTCATCTGCTGGGTCGAGGATGCCAAGCAGGAGACGACCCGAGAACGCCGCATTCGCCGGACCCAGGAGGAGCTGGAGGAAGGCCAGCGTCGGCCCTGCTGCTGGCCAGGGTGCAAGCACCGCG
>JBKQKK010000178.1:0-6313 GCA_052147535.1 Solirubrobacteraceae bacterium
GGTTGACGAGGAAGATCGCGCGCCACCCCAGGTACTGGGTCAGCAACCCTCCAGCGATGATCCCGGTGGTGGCGCCGGCCGCGGTCGTCGCCTGCCAGATCCCGAGCGCACGATTGCGCGCAGGGCCTTCCGCGTTCATCGTCGTGAGCAGCGACAGCGCCGAGGGCGAGACCATCGCTCCGGCCGCACCCTGGACCATGCCTGGCATGCCGGCTCCTATCATCGCGGTCAGAAGCTCAACAGGCTGCCACAAAACCCAGCCCGCTACCCACCCAAAACACGGAGGAGCCCTATTTCCAGAGCGATCGAGGCTCGCCAGGCTGTCGGCCTCGCTGGTCTGCATCCCGAAGTTCATGGTTTCCAGGTCCAGTCGGCTGACCTTTAGTCCGGTGCGCAGAGGTTCTTGTAGTGCATGTTCGCTCCCCGTCATCAGCGCGCCCGCGGCGTGTCCGCCGCACGTGGGAGGAGTTTGAGGATGGTGGCCCGGGCGCCGGTGCTGACCATCGGCTTGACGTAGCTCGGATAGCGGGCGTACTTCTCCTCGTAGGCGGCATCGATCGCGTCGTCGACACTTTTCTCGGCGTCGAACAACACGACGTCCTTCTCGACACCTCCGGCCCTCATGTGCCCCGCACGTGCGTCCTGGACGGCGCGGAACCATCGGCCTGCGGGCCCGCGCCAGGATCGGATGTAGAGGTTATCGCCGACCCGGACGACCCAGATCGGCGTCGACGGGCGCAGCGTGCCGTCGGCCTGCCGGGCGGCGATCACCAGCTCGTCGGCTGCGGCGATGCGGTCCAGCTCGCTGCTCGCCCACGCGGTCATGGCGCCACCATCACCTTGACCGACTCGCGGTCAGCCATCGCCCGGTAGCCGGCGGGTACCTCGTCGAGGCCGATGACGCGATCGAAGACTCGGCCGGGCTCGATCCGTCCCTCGAGGATGTCGGGCAGCAACTCTTCGATGTAGGCCCGGACCGGGGCCGGGCCGCCGCTCACGGTGATGTTGCCGTAGAACGCCGGCCGCGACGCGGGCAGCGTCTCGGCCTGCGGAACACCGACACGACCGACCGCCCCGCCGGGACGAGCAATGCCGAATCGCGGTCTCCATCGACGCTCCGAGGCCCACGCACTCAAGCACGGAGTGCTCCCCGACACCGCCGGTCAGGTCACGGACGCGCTGCACCGCCTCCTGCCCGGTCTCACTGGGCTCCATCGATGCGTACGGCCACAGGTCGCTGCCGCAGATACACGCGCGGGTCACGCCAATCACCGCATCGGTCGCTTCGATCAGTGAGGCGTCCGGGACGGTTTCGATACGAACGTCGCCGGCGCCGTGCATCACAGTTGCTCGCATGCTGGAGGCTGCCTTTCAGTACAAGTTCTCGTGTTTTTCACCATCAACAAAAGCACGCGATCGCGGATCTTGAGAGACTCCGTCAGAGGGGTACTGGCAGGGTCTCCCAGCCTCACGCCAACCGGGTTACCCTCACGCCATGGACACCCGCACCGAGATCCGCGAATTCCTGACCTCCCGCCGGCCCCGGATCACCGCCGACCAGGCAGGACTGCCGAGCTACGGCAGCCGCCGCGTTCCCGGCTTGCGGCACGAGGAAGTCGCCGTCCTCGCGGGCGTCAGCGTCCCATACCACACCCGGCTTGAACGCGGCGACATCAACGGCGCCTCAGACAGCGTGCTCGACGCGCTCGCCCGCGCACTGCAACTCGACGACGCGGAACGCTCGCACCTGTTCGATCTCGCGTGCGCCGCCCAACCCGTGATCTCACCGCGGCGACGCCGGCCGACCAAGCAGCAGGCCCGGCCGGCGGTGCAGCACATCCTCGGCGCGATCACCGGTGCTGCGGCCTTCGTGCGCAACGACCGGCTCGGCATCCTAGGCGGCAACCAGCTCGGCTTCGCCCTCTACTCCGAAATGTTCATCGGTCCCGTCCGACCGGTGAACACCGCCCGCTTTGTGTTCCTGGACCTGGTCCCGGTCGAGATAGAAATCACGCCCCCGTGGGCGTCGCACAACGTCCGCTTTCACCTAAACGGCCCCAAGCACTTCCACCACCCCGTCGTCGGTGAACTGAGCCTCAACCCCGAACGGCTCGATCTCGCCGCCGATTCCAGTCTGACGATCTTCACCTACACGGCCGAGCCCGGCTCACGCGATGACGAGACGTTCAAGCTCCTCGGAAGCTGGGCCGCCGCGCTCGACCAAGCCGACGCCACCCACGCGGTGCCCGACCCCGCATGACCACCGGCCGGGCCCTTACGCGGGCTCCTGGCCTCGTGAACAGGAGGACTCCATGCAGCATCACCCACTAGGCCGCACCGGCGTCTCGGTCAGCAAGCTCTGCCTCGGCGCCATGATGTTTGGCGATTGGGGCAACAAGGACCACAACGAGAGCATCCGCATCATCCACCGCGCGCTCGACGCGGGCATCAACTTCATCGACACCGCCGACGTCTACTCCGCCGGCGAGTCGGAGGTCATCGTCGGCAAAGCGCTCGCCGGCGGCACACGCGAGGACGTCGTGCTCGCCACCAAGGTCCACTTCCCAATGGGCGATGACGCCAACGAGCGTGGCAACTCACGCCGCTGGATCATCGCCGAAGTCGAGAACTCGCTCCGGCGGCTGCAAACCGACCGGATCGACCTCTACCAGATCCACCGGCCCGACCCGAACACCGACATCGACGAAACCCTCGGCGCGCTCAGCGACCTCGTCCACCAGGGAAAGATCCGCGCCTTCGGACACTCCACCGTCCCCGCCTCCGAGATCGTCGAGGCTCAGTGGACAGCCGACCGGCGCGGCCGCGAGCGCTTCCGCTGCGAGCAACCGCCCTACTCGATCCTGACCCGCGCGATCGAACACGACGTGCTCCCCACCTGCCAGCGCTACGGTATGGGCGTCATCCCCTACAGCCCCCTCGCCGGCGGCTGGCTGTCCGGCCGTTGGCGCAAGGACGCCGGCCAGCAAAGCTCGACACGGTCCGAGCGGCTCCCCGAGCGTTTCGATCTCTCGCTGCCAGCCAACCAGCGCAAGCTCGACGCCGTCGAGCAGCTGGCCCAGGTGGCGGACGAGTCCGGCACCTCGTTGATCGAGCTGGCGATCGCGTTCGTCCTGCGCCACCCGGCGATCACCGCGGCGATCATCGGCCCGCGAACGATGGAGCACCTCGACTCTCAGCTGAGCGCCGCCGAAGTGACGCTCCCCGACGACGTACTCGACCGCATCGACCAAATCAACCCGCCCGGCGTCACGATCAACCATGCCGACAACGGCTGGACCCAACCCGCGCTACAGCCCACCATGCGGCGCCGATAGAAGCAGACCACGCCGATCACACCAACAGCATCGACACCGCCATCAGCCCGACCGACCGGTTCACCAGCAACGTCTAAGTCGACCCAGGTATGCCCACGTGCCTAACCTAACCGCTCGACCACCAAGCCCCGGCACCGCGCTGACGATCGCTTTGTCCTCCCGGAACGCACAAGCCCCAGCCAATGCATCGGCACGTTTGCACTCGCCCTGCGCGCCCGGAGGTCGACTGCCGCGATACCCGCGGAACCACCGAAGCAGGACGCAGCCAGGTCGGCGCACACAGTCCCGACATTCGCCAATTGCACGTCTCTCGATTTTGTCGGCGACTTGAACCGTGTCGGTTCGGCGATCGCCTTCGCCGATCGGGGGCCAAGGTGATCGCGAGCGCATCGGCGACGACCCGATGGTGCCCGTCGCCGATGCCGACGGGCGGCCCATTGCAGAACCTCACAAATCGGCGCCCGCAGGGCGAGACTCGCCGCGTCACCAGTGCTCGCGTCGGAACGCACCGCCCCTCAGACCAAGCCATGATCGCGCTCCCCACCAGTGGACAAGGTAGCTGCTTGAACTCTGGCCGCCGGGCCCAAGACCATCAACTCGCCGTGGGAGATCCTGACGCCCAGGAGGGGACCTTGAAGGAGGTGAAACAAGAAGATGCCTCATGCTCGCGATCGGCGTGACAGTGGATGGCCTGCTTCGCGATGGCGCCACGCTCCGCCCAAAGCCTGGGCTGGTCTTGCGTCGGAGTCCTCTCAAATCGCGCCGTCCCGAGGACAGTGCGGCGTGCGGCGGATCGGGAGTACGACCTGCGCCGGCCGCGGGCCAGTGCTCTCTGACTGCTGCCGCCGTGCTCTGCTCGAGTGAAGGAACGCCATGCCGAGGATGACCCTGAGAGCAGTTCGCACCGATGAGGAACGGCGCCGCTGGACGCTGAGCGAGCGCATCGTCGATGAGAACCTCGGCGGCTACCATCACGTCCCCCAGTCGAGCGAGTGGCCGAGATCGGCCACGGTGGACACAGAGGTCCGCGAGGAGGGATCAGCCGACCTCGACGATTGATCGAGCGGATAGCGCGCGCGCACGAGCAGGACGCCGCATATCGCACTCCCGCCGGGCTTGGCGATCATCTCGGTGCCGTCGTCCATCCGGATCGCCAGCTGTCCTGAGACGTGGTACTGGAAGTGCGGCGCCTCGCAGCTGTCGGTGCCGGCGATCGGCTTGACGTCGTTTGACCAGCGCCAGCCCGGCTCAAGGTCATCCTGCCGATCTGGGACTCGCCGATCGAGAGGGTCTCTGCCTTGCCGCGGGGGAACTTGCGCGTCCCGTCGGGGTGGTCGAAGCTCTTATGCTCGGTTTCACGCCATAGGCATCGTCCGCGCTGGGGCTGGGCTGGCGATCCCAGGATCTCCGGTTTGCTGGTTTCGCAGCCGCCTTGAACGGTCGCGTGCGACGGACGGAGTCTAGTGTCGGCTCGAGAAGGAGCGGGTCCCGGGGACGGTGCTGCCAGGTCATTTCGTCCGCTGTTTCCGGCCCGCGCGGGGGTGCGCGGCGATCCCGTCGGCGGGGGCGCTGCTTGCGGACGGGCGCTATTCGAGCACCGCCGGGCGAGCACCAGCGGGCGCTGTTACGGGGCGCCGCCAGCCCGAGAGGGCCATTCCCACGGCAGGGATGAGCGCAACGAGGATAAGCGCGAGCGCCCATACGAATGTTGAGGCGAAGGCGTGGGCCAGTGGGCCCGCGATGGCGGCGTGCGCGGTCGCTGGAAGGTGCTGGAGGGTGGCGAGCCCGCCGGAGCGCGAGCTCGATGCGCGGCTGCCGAGGATCGCGGTGAGGTTGGTCGTGATCGCTGACGCGAGAATCACGGACAGGACCGCGGTGCCGATCGAGGCTCCTGCCTGGCGGATGATGTTCATTGCGGTACTAGTCCGGGCGATCGCAGCGCGCGGCACTGCCTGCATCGCGGCAGTCATGTTCGGCATCATCGCCAATCCCATCCCGAGGCCCTGGACAAAGCTGGCGGCGCACAGCAAAACGTAGGACGTATGGGGGCCGACGAAAGCGAACGGGATCAGCCCGATCGCCACCAGGGGCAGGCCGGTGGCGGGCAGCCAGGTTGGTCCATACCAGTCGGTCAGGCGACCCGCGAGGGGCATCATCAACATCGCGCCGACGCCGCCCGGCGCCATCAGCAGGCCGGCCTGGAGCGCTGAGACGCCCCGCACCGACTGGTAGTAGAGCGGAACGAGCAGCATCGAGCCGAACACCGAGATGGCGAACAGCAGAAATGTGCCCGCGGCCGCGCCCGCGCGCGTGTGCGCGAACGTTCGCAGGTCGATGAGCGGGTCAGGGGCGCGCCAACTGTGGATGAACCAGGCGGCGATCAGCACGACCCCGGCGAGCGTCGGGCCCCACGAGCGCACCGATCCGAACCCGTAGGTTGAGGACTCGGCGAGGCCAAAGATAAACACCGCCAGCCCGGGTGAGAGCAGGAGCAGCCCGAGCCAGTCGAGGCGTTGAGCGGGCTGCGGCTGATCGGGTTCGAGCACGATCAGCGCGAGGATGAACGCGACGATCCCGATCGGCAGGTTGATGAAGAAGATCCAGCGCCAGGACGCGTTGTCGATCAGCCAGCCGCCGAGGATCGGACCGAGGATCGGTGCGAGCAGCATCGGAACGCCGAGCACGGCCATCACCCGGCCCATCCGGTGCGGGCCGGCCTTCTTGGTCATGATCGTCATGACTAAGGGCATGATCAGGCCGCCGCCGAAGCCCTGCAGGACGCGGAAGACGATCAACGACCCCGCGCTCCACGACAGGCCCGAGAGCACCGATCCAAGCGTGAACAGCACGAGCGACCACATGTAGATGCGCTTCGTGCCGAACCGGTCCGCCGCCCAGCCGCTGACCGGGATCACGGCAGCGAGCGCCAGCGTGTAGCCCGTGATGACCCATTGGATCGTGGTCAGCGGCGAGCGGAA
>JBKQKK010000179.1:0-3448 GCA_052147535.1 Solirubrobacteraceae bacterium
CCGGCCGCATCCTCCGGATTCCTCGCACGAGTTCGAGTATCACACTCGGGCCGCTGGTACGTGGGTGAAGCGCTTTCCCCGCGTGGTTCGGCGTCGCGGGCCGAGGAACCGCGTTCCACATCCTTGGATCTGGGACGGCCGCGCACAGCCGGCGCGCCGGGCAGTAAACGCTAGGATCCGGCCGTCCCACAGCTCGGCTTAGCGTACGTTCCTGCTCCATTACTACCGGCAGGCCGCGTCCCATCAAGATCGACCGCAGCGGCAAGCTGTCGGGCAAGCCAACGGCGACCGCCAGCTTCAGCGTGACGATTGTGGTCCGGGGTCAGGAGATTGTTGGTACAGAAAACCGGTCTAAGCTCCCGCGGGCTCGCCGAGTACGGGAGTCTTCAACGGCCGGTACAGCAGCGTGTACGGAGGAGTCCGAGCAGAGACTTTTGAGGTCCGCGCACGCAAACGCCTGCGGTCGGAGTACAGTCGGTAGGTAGAGGTGGCCCTGCGGCCAGGATTCTCATCCCAAGCCCGGATGCCACCGACGGCGCGTTCTGCGTCACGAGGCGGGAGGCGTGGGTTTACCGGTTTTGACTGCGGGGCCGGTGTCGTGCTGTACGGGCGTTATCCCACCGGCCCGGTGGCTCGTCCCAATTCTGGTTGAACGCGCTGAGGGTTCTCACTTTCTTCCTTGCGCGCGGTCCCAACAAGAGGGGATGGGAAGGCATGCAGACAGTGACGAGGACGGAACAGAATTGGGCGGCGCGTCACGTTGACCGGACGCTGGTCACCGTCGACAACAGCAAGGGCGCCGAGGCCCAGTTCGTCTCCAATCTGCAGGCAGCGTTGAGCGCTGCGGGCTTCGACGTCGAGGTGCGCCAGCCGTCGCCGCAAGCGCTGTACGACACGGCTGTTCACTTCGTGGTCGAGGGAGTGTCCGTCCGGGTCCCGGAAGAGCTCGGCCGGCACGAGCTGCAGGCCGTCGCAGCTGCGGTGCGGGATGCCGAGGCACACCGGCGCACTGAGCGCCAGCGCGTACGAGCTGTGGCTGTCTACCAGGGCGAGACGAGCCGCGTGCTGGCATGGGTTGACGTCTTCGCCTCAGACGGGCTCTGAGCAGGACCCCCCGCCCGCCCGCCCCGCGTCATGTCCCTCAGGATCGAATCGTGACGTTCATCCGGATGGGGCTTGGGCGCGCGGTAGCCAGTTCGGCCCGCACTCGGTGCTCGTCTGAGATCTAGGTCCAGGAGGCCGCCCTGGCGGCCGGTCCGTAAAGGGCCCTCTCCTTGGATAGCTGTCCCCAGCCGCAAAGTAGCCAGCTTGGGATCCACTCATAAACGATGCGGACGCGGTTGGGAGGCATGCAAGTCGCCGCGCGGTCGGCTCCGCGACAAGCAGCCGAACGTCAGCGCGCGCAAGGTGGCGCATCTTGTCGTCGCTGCACGGGTTCGGCACCACACCACACCAGCGCCGAACCTGTTTCCGTCGCCTGTCGACCGCCTACCCGCCATCCAACGCGTCGGTGAGCCGCGAGCGCCGGGCCTACTTTACGGCTAGGGACAGCTACCAGGAGAGGGCCGGCCCGTTGGTTTCGGCGGCCGTCGGCTACCGTTTCCGCGTGGCGCTGAACCAGAAGCCCGAAGTCGCAGTGCCGTTGGACGAACCGCCTTCGTATCAGCTCGAGATCGAGGACATCGTTGTCGGAGAAGGCGATGAGGCTGTTTCAGGTCGGATCGTCGAGGTCCATTACGTGGGTGTGTCGTGGAAGACAGGCCAGCAGTTCGACGCATCATGGGACCGCGGCAGCACCTTTAAGTTCGGTCTCGGCAAGGGCCAGGTCATCGCCGGCTGGGATCAGGGCGTGACCGGCATGAAGGTGGGGGGCCAGCGCCGGATCACGATTCCGCCGATGCTCGCCTATGGCAAACGCGGCGCCGGTCGCGTCATCGGGCCGGACGAAACCCTCGTCTTCGTGGTTGACCTGTTCAGCGTCCGCTGACCGGGGAGCTAGGACACGCCGCGGCACGATTGAGGGCTTTCTTCCAGTCCTCGATCAAACCGGCAACTCTGGACGTTAGCCAGGGTAGGTGACGTGTCCGGAGTAGCTAAATCGGGGTTCGGGTAGTAATGGAGCAGAAAACAGCGGTATTTAAGGCGTGTAACCGATTACTTTGGCCGCCGTGTCCGGTGTCCGGCGTGCGGCGTGCCATGCGTATTGGCGGACTTTCGAGGTGCAGGTACGGCGGGGCGGAGCGGCGAACGGAGCTGCCGCAAGAGCGCGGATGTAGTCCTCAAGCACGGCGCCGAAGCCGTCGGGCAGCTCCAGCGGGGAGTGGCCGCTACGACGTAGCGGGACGGCGGTCGTGTTCTCTGAAGCGGATCTGGGCTCCTGGCCGCCGCGTTTCTGCGGTGCGCGTGAAGCCGCTGTCATGCGACTGACCTTCTCCGCATCGCTACCGATGCAGATATGATGCAGGCATGAGAACAACGGTCGATCTGCCGCCCGCCGTGCACCGCCGGGCACGTGATCTAGCTCAGGAGCGACATCAATCCCTATCGGCCGTAGTGGCCGACCTGGCGATCCGTGGCCTCGCCACTCTCGGCGAGCCGGTGAAGGTGGCGACCGACCCGACGAGCGGGTTCCCCGTGATCCGTCTCGGGCGCAGCGTCACCTCTGCCGAGGTGGCCGACGCGCTGGACGACGAGTGAGCATCACATACCTGCTGGACGCGAACGCGCTGATCGCACTTGTGCTGGCCGATCACGAGCACCATCACAGGGCGGCGGCGTGGGCGGCGAAGGTCGACCGGATCGCCTTGTGCCCGATCGTGGAAGGCGCCCTCGTCCGGTTCCTGATCCGCGCCGGCGAGAGCCAGGCGACCGGCGCGATGACCCTCTCCTCCATGCACGCCTCGCCGCGCTGCGAGTTCTGGGCGGACTCCATCTCCTACACGGCCGCCGATCTCGGACACGTCGTTGGCCATCGCCAGGTCACTGACGCCTACCTCGCGTCTCTCGCCGCGAGTCATGGCTGCAGGCTTGCAACCTTCGATCACGCCCTCGTCAACGTGCTCCCTGACGACACCGAGCTGATCCCCTAAACCGCGACGTCAGCGACGCCGTCACAATCGGTCCTGCCGCCTGGGGGCCAGACGACCCGGCGAGCAACGAGTAGAGCCATCTGTCAGTTCTGATCGTGAGGCGGCCGTGCCGGTGCCCAGCCACTCGAGCGTAGAGGTGATAGCCGACCTTGTACCGAAGCACAAGCCGCAGCCGTCTCCGTGCCCCTCGATCTGACGACTGCTTCGCGACGGATGCGAGCGTCCGCCATCGCCAAGGATGTGGAACGCGGTTCCTCGGCCCGCGACGCCGAACCACGCGGGGAAAGCGCTTCACCCACGTACCAGCGGCCCGAGTGTGATACTCGAACTCGTGCGAGGAATCCGGAGGATGCGGCCGG
>JBKQKK010000180.1:0-13343 GCA_052147535.1 Solirubrobacteraceae bacterium
TGCGCAACTGGCTGATGCTCCACGCGATCGGCGTGCACGTCTCGATCTTCGACTCGATGGCGCTGCTGATCGTCATGTTCACCGTCGGCCAGCTGCCGATCGGCCCGAGTACCGGGCCGGCGGCCACTGTCCTCATCCTCGGCGCGCACGGTGTCGCCGCCACCGCCGCCGCCGGCGTGCTGGTGACACTCACTGGCATCATCGGCTCCCTCATCTTCGCCGCTTGGGCGGCCACCGACAGCATCGCCAACCGCCGTCGCGCCGTCGCGCCGTCGCCGGTGGTGCCGTCTCTCCTGACGCCGCCGGTCGTTGTGCCGCAGATATAGCGTTCCACGATGACGCTCGCCGCCGGCGCACTGGAGGATGACTCGCCGGATGCGCCGCACGAGACCCGCGAGTGGCTCACGTACGTCGTGCGGTTCGATCCGACGAATCAGGCACGCCCGAAAGGATGTCACGGCCAGCCGGCCCCGATGCCGCTCGACCGGCCGGGTGGGCGGGCCTCGGCGAGCGCGGGCTTCAGGGCTCCGGGCGCCGGCCGGCGTGTGGCTTGCATGTTCCGTAGGGCCCGAGCAGTTCACGTGCTCGGTCTGTGGCGCTGAGCAGACCGGGCTGCTGATCATGGAGGATCCCGGACCTGTGTGCATGGCGTGCCGACATGGACCACCTCGTGTTCCTGGCGTCAGGAGACGCGGCGCTCATGCGCCGCGCGCGAGCAGCGAGCGGCCTGTCGGCGATCGTGGTGCGCTTCAGCCGCGCCCGCAAGCGCTACGAGCGGCAAGGGATCCTCGTCGAGGCGGACGCGCTCGAGCGCGCCGAGGCCGACTGCCTGGCCGACGAGCAGGCTCGAGCCCGCCGCCGCGAGCGCAACACGCTGCGGCGAGCCGAGCAGGATCTTGATCTTCACCAGCGCATGGAGGCGGAGATCCTGCGTCTGTTCCCAGGCTGCCCGCGCGAGCGAGATCGCCCGCCACACCGCGCTGCGCGGAAGCGGGCGCGTCGGGCGCAGCGCCGCTGGCCGTGCGCTGCAACCGCCGCGATCGAACTCGCGGTCTTCGCCTCCGTGCGCCCCCGCCGCGGCTGCGCTACGACGTGCGGCGCTGGTCAACGGTGTTCCCGCTCGGCATGTACGCCGCCAGCAGCTTCGTCGTCGGTGCCCTTGCGACCGCGACCGCAATCGGTGACTTCCGCGTCTGGGTGTGGATCAGCGCCGCCATGTGAGTCGCGGTGTTCGCCGTGATGCTCCGCCGCGTCCTGGAGCTCGTCCGTGATGAGCACCCGCCGCTCAGCCCTGGGTCCGAGGACGATCTCGCACCCGCCAGCGACGGACCACGTGGCCGTCCGGAGCAGGTCGAGCGCGACCGCGCGCGCTGCCGGTCCGAAACGGTCTCGAGTACCCGCGCTTTGGGTCGAGTGCTTCCTGCTGGAGGGTCGGTGGCGCTCGACGATCTCCTTCTGCGAGGCTCAGCTCGCCGTGTGATCGCGGCTTACCCGCCTGGGTCGGGATCGCTGGGTCTCGGTCACTCGAGGTCCAGGTCGGAGCCCGCGGTTCCCAGGTAGCCGATCACGGCAGGATCGTCCGATACGCGGCGCTCCACGAACGACCCTGTGCACTCACAAAGGTCAACCACCGCGTGTCCGTTGGAGACCTCGACGGCCCGCCAGTGGGCGCCTTGAAGCACCCAGCGCTCGAGTTGCTCGATTGTCAGCGGTTCAGTAGACATCATGCTCCGATTATGAGCGCGTTCTCTGGAAGTACGCGGCGTTCTTGGCGATGTAGCTTGCCCACTCGTCCGGTACCTGGTCCTCGCTCGTGATCGCGTCGACCGGGCACGCCTCGACGCACGCGTCGCAATCGATGCACTCCTCGGGATCGATGTACAGCTGGTCCGCGTCCGCGAATCCCGGCTCGTCCGGCGTTGGGTGGATGCAATCCACCGGGCAAACCTCCGTGCAGCCAGCATCCTTGACGCCGATGCACGGCTCGTTGATCACATACGTCACCCGCGCTCCCTTCCTCGCAGCATCTTTCTTACAGTCCTGATGGGTAAACGATGGCATGCCCGCGATGACTTCTCATAGTCAGACTGTGCAAAAACTGTTGTCGGTGATCGATCCCCCCCCTCCCGCGACGGGCCCGCTGACGCGCTTTCGCAGCCGACCAGGGCACGATTGTTCGCGCTGCTCGCCGAGCGGGGGCAGCCCGCCGGGACAGCCGAGCTCGCCGAGCAGCTCGGTCTTCATCCCAACCGTGTGCGAACCCACCTCGACCGGCTCCAGCGCGCGGGGCTGGTCGTCCGCGCCCGTCCCCGCAAGCCGCGCGGGCGGCCACCCGACGCGTGGACGATCGCGCCCGACGCGCGGCCCGGCGGGCGCGCGCCGAGCGCCTACCAGGACCTCGGACGCTGGCTTGCGCGCGCACTCCGAGCCGGGCCCGGCGCACTACGCAGCATCGAGAACACCGGGCGGCAGATCGGCCACGAGCTCCCAACCGCCGACACCCCCAAGGACCCCGACGTCCTGGAGAGCACCTTCGCAGCGCTCGGGTTCCAGCCTACCGTCACCGTCCGCGACGACGACCGGCTCACGCTGTGTGCCTGCGCAACTGCCCCTACTGCGCGGCAGTCCACGAAAACCAGCCGGCGGTCTGCGCGCTGCACAAAGGCATCACCCACGGGCTGCTCGACGTTCTGTACCCGCACGCCAAGCTCGAGCGCTTCGAGCCGCACGACCCGGACCAAGCTCTGCGAAATCGAGTTCCAACGGATTCAGGCCCCCGACGGTCGAACTCGTGGTCAAGTCATGAAGCGCCACCCTCTCTGATTCCGCTTTCGCGCGACCATCACCACGTGCTCGTCATCGCCCAGCAGCTCCGCCGCGCGACCAGCGAGAACACCACCGAGAACACCACCGAGGTCGCCAGCGCCTTCCTCATTCAGCTGGTCAGCATCATTCGGGCTCAAGCTGCCGATCCTCAACGCGCTGATGGGCGGCGCCGCCGGAGGAACGCTTGCCGTCGCGGTGTCCTCGGCCGGAGGCCTCGGGATGATCGGGGTCGGGAGCGCCGGATCCGTCGAGCTGCTCGAGCGCGAAGCCAGTACCCCCCGAGCCGGCGTGCGCTACGGCATCGGACTGCTCGCTTGAGATCCTTGTCGCGCGCGGAAGCGAGGGCGGTGGGCATGGCGCTCGCAGGGTCGCGACGCTGCCGCTGCTCCAAGGCGTTCTCGACGCTGTCAGCGTGCCGGTGCTCGCAGCCGGCGGGATCACCGCCGCCCGCGGCCTGGCTGCCGTTCTCGCTGCCGGCGCAGCCGGGGCCTGGTTGGGTACGGTGTTCGCGGCCTGCGCAGAATCGATGCTGCCCGAAGCAGCCCGCCGCCGAATCGTCGCCGCCAGCGCGACACCGTATGCACGAGAGCATTTGATGTCGCGGCCGGCTATCCGTGGCCCGCCCAATACGGCGAACGGGTTCTCGCCAACGGGTTCTCGCCAACGAGTTCTCCAAGCGCTGGACCGGCTGCAAGCACGAACTGGCTGGTGACCTCGACGCGCGCCAGGAATTCCTGCGAGCTGGTGAGCTCGACGACCACGCGGTCCTGCCGATCAACGCCGGCCAAGGCGTCGGCGAGATCCACGACGTTCGCCCCGCAGCCGACGTCATCCGCCAGCTGAGCGCCGGCGCGGCAACGCTACTCACGACGTGGCGTGCCCCATGACTGGTGAGGAGCGGGGAGGGCGGCCGTGAGCTCGTCAAGAATCAGTGTCGCGATCGCGTCCACGCGCAACAGCGGTGCTGAAACCGGTGGGAGTGCAGTCGTCGCAGGCTTCGCCCGCCCACGCCTCGCGGGCTTCGTGCATGGCAAGTACTGCGATATCGAGGCCGACGATCGGGTCCAGCCACCACCAGCCAAGCGCCGCGTTAGCGAGGATGCCGACGAGCACACCGGCTGCCGCGATCGCGCACAGCAACGACTGGGCGGCGTCCCCGTCGGCGGCGGCGGACTCGAGCTGAGCGGCGACGAGGTGCTTTGCTCGGGCGAGAAGAGGCATGATGATGATGGCGGCGAGCGAGACCGCGACACCCAGCCGGCTCGTGCTCGGATGCGCGCCATCAGCGAGCGTGCGGACACCGTCGTAGAGCAGGTACAGAGCGAGGGCCGCGAAGCACCCGGCAATCAGCCGCTGCGCTCGGCGCTCGGAGCTCTCGCTCTGAGAACCCGTGAAGCGCCAGATGACGATGCTCGCGGAGACGAGTTCGATCAGTGAGTCCCTGCCGAAGCCGAGCAGCGCGACGGAGCCAGAGAGCAGCGCCGCGACGCTCGCTGCCCCAGCCTCGATCGTCATCCAGCCCACGCTCAACCACGACAGCCCTCTCGCGCGGCGCACGAGACGACCACGTTCGCCACGGACGTTCGAGGGGATTGGGATCGGTGGAGCGTTTCGTGGTGGCGAGAACGTCGGCAGGGTCCCGCGCCACGCCGCCAGTCCCGGCTCGCGTCGCTGCGATCAATTCACCAGGCGACCTGCGGATGGCGGATCGTGTGCACGCTAACGGTCGGGCCACGCGCGATCGTTGCGGTGGGATCGACGGCATCATGGCTTGAAGCACATCAAGGCCACAATCGCCACGACGAGCAGCATCGCAGCATAGTTCTCCGCATGCGCTACGCGGTCGTCAAGCAAAGCACGTAACTGGTCGTTGTGAGGCGCGTGTTCGGCGGCGAGGCGGGTGGCGAGCAAACGCGCCTGCTTCGGTTGCTGTCCTCCGAGAGCACCGAGAATCAGCACCACGAGAAACAGCCCGATCGACACATCCACCCAAGCGGTGCCATACCCCCAGTCCCCCAGGTGCACCAACCACAGCCCGAACGCTCCGGCTATCACGGTGCCCGTCGCGACGAGCGCGACGCCGACACGCGTCAGCCCCAAGAGCAGCGCGACGTCCCGCGGGCGCTCAAGCCGCCGCGCTGCTTCGAAGGCCACCCCGGCGACCACGCCCCCGGAAATGAACAGCAGAACGCCAACGATGTGGAAGAAGAACGCGACGTCGTACATCGAAAGAGCCTAATACGCGCCCGGGGCCCGTTTGGCGGCCGCCATGTGGCGCAACTGCGCATCAGCGCTCGGCATGCTGAGGGCCTCTATTCCTGGACTGACTGAGCGATCCGCTTGCCCAGTTGCGCGAGCGACGCCTCGTCGAGTGAGGTCTCAAGACGTGGAAAGAGCTCGCGTTCTTCCAGTTGCACGTGCGAGCGGAGTCTGGCTCCGACCGCGAAACGCACGGGCGCGTACCCCCTCGGTGCGGTCCCCATCAGGGAACCCTGGGACGACGGCCTCCTCGTCGGCGGCGACTTCGCCGCGAGACCGTCGCCGGCGGTAGGGCATCTTCTGTGCGGCCCGTGGTTAGGTTTGGGGTCAGTCCTGAACACCAACAAAGCGCAGCACACAGAAGATGCTGCCCCGCCGTGCGGAAGCGCGCGCTCGGATACATCCGCGTCCCCAGCGTCGGCGGGCGATCCAGCCCGGAGTACCACACGCTCCAGATCCAGCGGGTAAGCATCCAGCGGACCGTACGGAACGACGGCTACGAGCTTGTCGATGTGCTCAGCGATGAGGATCAGTCTTGCAGCAGCCGAACTCGGCCGCAGGTCGGGATTGCAATGCGGCGGATCCTGGCCGGCGAGGCGGACGCGATCATCGTCTGGAAGCTCAGCCGGTTCTCCCGCAACCGGTGGGAGGCAGCCGAGGACCCGGAGCCACTTGGATCTGACGCCATCACGGACTGAGGGGCGACGTCGGAGCTCCTGGGTGCCTCGCTCGCGCGCACCAGGCAGCGGCGCAGGAGACCGCACTGCCCGCAAGCCAGGTGCACAAACAGCCTTCACACCCATCCCCACAGCATGGTCCACTGCCACCAACCGCCTCGACGAGAGCCGGTCCTCCCACTCGACCCCCGGCCCGTCGCGGGTCTGGATCGTGCTAGCACTCCGCGAGCCCTCCTCTTGGCGAAGGGCCCGACGATCTGCAGATGGCCGGCAGCTCCGTCGCGCAGCGGCTCGATGCGCCCCGCAACAAGATCTCCGGGCTGACCGGCGTGCCGCCGCTGCGGCGCTTCTTCAACCACCCAACCGACGTCCCGCTGCGGGAGATCATCGAGGCCCGGGACGTCCTGATCGTCGACGCAAACATGGGCGCGATCGGCAACGAGAACAGCCGCGCCTGCATGCACTTCATCCTACGGATGCTTCACACCCAGCTCCAGCGCCAGATCCGCCTCCCGGAGACCGACCGGCCGCGGGTCCCGCTCACCGTCGACGAGGCGCACTACGTCGCCAGCGCGGAGAACTTCGTCGACCAGATCGCCACCCACCGCGCCACCGGCCTCGAGGTGTCGCTCGGGCTGCAGTACTTCGCGCAGCCCGGCTCGGGCTCCCAGCACGAGGAGAAGATCCGAAAAGGCGTCGTCAACCTCCTGCAGAGCCGTTTCCTGTTCCGAATGGCGACGCCCACGACGCCGAGGAGGCCACCCGGATCGCGATGGCCGTCTACTCGACGATGATCCGCGACGACCCCGACTCGCGCGCCCGACTTCGCGTAACCCCCGAGCAGGCGCTCAACTTCCCGAACTTCCACTGCCTCGCCTCGTGGATCGCCGGCGGCACGCGGATCCCGAGCTTCATGGGCCAGACATACCCGTGGCCACGTCACTCGGACGCGTGGGCGAACGCGCACCTCGCCAGGCTCGCTGATCGGGTCGAGCCCTACTCCGACGAGCTCAACTCGACCCTCGAGGCGGATCCGAGGCCCCAAGGCGAGCCGAATCAAGCCGACGGTCCCACCCACGAGGTCGTCGCCGAGGCCCCCGCGGCCGCGCCTCGGAGCGTCGAGACCCGGGGTGTCCAGGACGGCGAGCATTCTCCGCGCGCGCAGCTCGCGCACGCGGTCGAACACGTCGGGCTGGTCGGGGCGCTGCGGCGCATCAGCGGATCAAGCGCAGTGGCCAACGACCAGACCTGCTGACACAATCCACAACTGATGGCCGAGGAGCATCCAATGGAGGACACTGAAACGACGCCCCGCGAAGCGCTGCCCAAGGACGCGTCGCGGCTGGAGATGATGCGACGAGCCAAGCGGATGAGCGCAGAGCAGCGTCTCGAGCTGTTCGAACGTCTCGCGCGCCGAGTCACGTGGGCTCGGAGCGCCAAGCGGCTGCGATGACCGTGCCCAACGTGGATGCGCGGGGACTGCTCCGCGGTCTCCACGAACACGAAGTCGAGTACCTACTGTTCGGCGCGCTCGCGATGATCTTCTACGGCTACGTCCGCACCACCGAGGATCTCGACATCCTCGTCAACCCGGAGCGGGCCAACCTCGACCGGGTGGCGGAATGGCTGATGTCGATGAAGGCGGTGCTGAAGCTGAACCCGGCGCGGCAGTTCGGTCCGCGCGAACGTTGGGGGATGCACAAGGGCGCGAACGCGACGGTGCTGAGCCCGATGGGACAGATCGACGTGGTCCAGCGATTGCCCGGCCTCCCCGAATGGTCGCAGCTGAGCGAGGAGGCGGAGATCTACGAGATTGATGGCATGCAGGTGCCGATCGTCAACCGCCGCACGCTGATCGAACTGAAGCGCCGACGCGGTTCGCATCTCGATCTCGCGGACATCGAGGCAATCGAGTTACTGGACCAGCTCTGAGCGGGCTCTGTCACGCGCATAACAGACCCGGCACGCTCGCGCCGAGCTACGCAGTCTCCAACTCGATGCAACGACCGCAGGAGGGTCGTGAAATGAAACCAACACTGATTGGCGGAGCCGTCTTCGCGCTGACACTGGGTCAGGTCCGTGCGAGAACGCGGTTGGGATCGAGCGCAGATCCTCGTCGTGGATCTCCTGCAGTCCCATCAGTCGATACAGCCGCTCGCCGAGGGGAGTGAGCGCTACGCGCGTGACCTCAACCGTTCCCGCGAAGACACCGAAGGCCTCCATCCCAGCGATGGTGGCGTATCGATCCTGCACCCGCCCATCCTCGGCGCGGCGCCCGAGGAGCTTCAAGCTGGCGAGATCATTCATCTCAGCGGCGATCGCTGAGGTGCCGGTCGGGTCCGCGGCGCCTACTTCACGATCAGCTCGGTGAGGTCATCCCGCCCGCCCTGCACGACCTCCCAGAACGCAAGCAGCACGAGCTGCCGATAGCTCAAACGGTCGGCGACCCTCACGG
Organism: Solirubrobacteraceae bacterium; assembly: GCA_052147535.1. Classification (GTDB taxonomy): domain Bacteria; phylum Actinomycetota; class Thermoleophilia; order Solirubrobacterales; family Solirubrobacteraceae; genus Palsa-465. Next base: position 8,218 of record JBKQKK010000180.1, read on the forward strand.
GAAGCTCGCCTCCGATGGCGTGATCGAGGGATCGAAGCTGACAGCCCCGAAGATGCGACCGATGTACGGCACCTTCGCCTGCTCCCACGCGTCGGCGGCGGTACGGAGCGCCCCCTCGAACACCTCAGCGGCGTCGCTGTCCCCATCTGCTCCTGATCAAAGAAGCCGTCCGACCGAACTGAGCGACCGGCGGCCAGCTCGTTCCGGACCACGGTCGCTGCGGCCTCCGCTGCTTGCCCCGCCCGACGACGCTCCCGCGGTGCAAGGAACACCTGCTCGAGCTCGAACCCGACTCGTCGCAGCACGCGGGCGACGACCTCGCCGGTCGCGCTCCCGACAAAGGGGCCGGCGAGGATCGTCAGAGCCGTGCCCGCAAGCGCACCGCCGACCGTGCTCGCGGTTTCCGTGACTGCTCTCCCCCACGCTCGTCTCGCTCAACCGCGACGCGTTCGTTCAGGACGACAGCGTCCACAGCACGGTCAAGCTCGACGCCCACCACGCCATCTGGGATCTCGACGAACTCGACCTCGGCGAAAGCGACGACTGAGACGAAGCCCCCCCGTTTCTCCCACCCGGCCCGACCGGGTGGGAGAAATCCAGAGGATCAGGGTCCGTTTTTCTGTTTAACTGAAAGATCAGAACGTGGCCGACGAGCCAGCCGCCGCTCCGCCGCTGCCGCGATCCTTGCGCGCAGAGCTCTCGTCACTGGCTGGTGCGACCTGCTCTCGGCGTTACACGGCGGACCGGACGGGCATGGCGAAGGCCGATTTGATGACTAGGAATACACACATGAGCCGCCATTGGCGCAGTACCAGTCACTGATGCTCGTTGACGAAGCCGACTGGCCGGCAGCCGAGCGGCTGGTGAGTTCACAGAAGGCCGGCAGCGCCTCGGAGCGTCCGCGACCCGCTGGCCTCGTTCGACTGCCTCCATCAGCGCGGATAGGCTGGTGACGTGACCGAGTTTCCGCGGATCAGGAACCGCGATCTCAAACTCAGCGACGTTCCCACGCTCGATCCGAACGGTCAACAGGATGCGGTCCTGCGCCGGCTGCCGACAGCTCGAGAATCCTTGAACCAGCCTCGACGACAACAGATCCCCGTGCTGCGGGCTCTGCCGGGCGCCTATCGCGGCGCGAGCACGCCTATTGCCGGTTTCGGGCGTATCTTGGCTGGACCCGCTAAGAGACGCTGCGAACGGAACGGGGGCTCAGTGTGCGCGGACGGTGAAGAGCGTCCTGCCGGTGGTGCAGTCGAAGTGCTGGCTGGTGTTCCCTGTGAAGCGGGAGACGGGGCCGCCTTCGGTGAACGCGCCGGTGATCGTAAGCCCGTGAGCGTGGCCCGAGACTGTGAGGATGTGCTGTACGTCGGTGCTGAACGAAGCGCCGCGAATGTGGATCGCTGGTATCTGGCCGGTGCCGAAGTAGATCGGGCCCGCCAGCATCCGGTTCCAGATCTGACCGTTCGTCAGCAATGGCGTCCCATCGCAGTGGACGCGCGCCGTGAACGAGATCACGCTCACGAGCCCCTCCGCCGGCTCGACGGTGACCGCGATTGGGTACCGCCTGGAGGTGCGTCCGCGGTAGACCATCGGCGCGAGTGCTGTGATCGTGCCTGTCGACGGGCCGGCGACGGTCGCCGGATGGGTTGCGGATGACCATCCGTTGAGCAGCCAAGCGCATACGAGGTAGGTGCCCGGATTGTTGAATGACGCCTCGCCGTCGCTGGTCGACACCGATCCGGACGGGACCTGCGTGTCGGTGAGGGACTCGGACAGGACCTGCACGACCGAGGTCGGCTCGGCGTCGGGGTTAGATGCGCACTGCGTGCCGGTGCCCGTCTGCAGCACGTCCACGACAACCGTGGTCGAGACGTTCGCGGGAAGGTCGGCGCTGGCGTTGACCGGGATCTCCTCGCCGGCGTCGACGCGGGCGGGGAAGCGCAGGGCGACGGTAGCTCCGAGCGTGTGCACCGCGAACACCGCCGAGTCGTGCGCGAGCACGGCCCCGCTCGGGGCGTCGAGGAGCCACACGCACGCGAGGTAGCTCCCGGCGTCGAGCTGGAGCTGCGAGGCGGCCGTCGTCGTGTAGGCCGGGTCGCCGCCTGGGCCTAGCGAGGAAGCGGTGACCGTTCCGGTGTCCGCCGCCGGCGTTGGAGCACACGCGCCGCCGGGCGGCTTGTAGGTGGCGTCGATCACGGCGCTCGCGTCGTAGGCGTCCCCGCTGACGTCGATGTCGAACGCCTGACCCTCGATCGCGTCCTCCGGCGCCGCCAGTGCGATCGTGTCGGCCGCCGTCACCGTGAACGTCGTCGACACCGGCTGAGTCGACGGCATCCCGGTGCTGTTGTCCGTGATCCAGCCGCACAGCAGGTAGGTTCCGAGCGGCAGCGGTTGAGCAGTCCCCTGGAGCGGACCGAACGCTCCCTGCACGCCCGTCGCATTGGGTGAGATCGACTGCCCGACGCTGTCATTGGCCGGGATCGCTGGACACGAGCTCGCCTGGTCCGACGAGGAGTAGAGGACCACGATCCCGCCGCCGCTCGGGTCATCGACGGTACCGCTCGCCGTCACCGTCACGCCGGATGAATCAGTCGGATCTCCCGGGCTTACGCTCAGCGACAACGAGTCTGCCGACGCCGCGGGTGCGCCGGCCAGCGCGACGACCGTCGCCGCGAGCACCACGACCGCTCTCAACACCCGAGGCGCCATCCATCCCACCAGCCAGGCACGCTACCACCTCCAGACGGTCCTGAAGCGCAGCCCAGCCACCATCAACAACGCGCTCGCCGCCGTCGAGGACTTCTACATCTGCCGCGGCCTCGGACCCGCGAGCGCCGCTCGCGTCGAGATCGCCGCCGCCGCACCCCGCGCACTCGACCGTCGGGATGAGAGACGCTCATCGCGATACCCACGTTCCGGATATCCATCTAACCGGAGGAGACCGTGACCCGGGCACGTGAGTTCCGAGGCCCCTTAGCGGCCTTCTCGGGGCCGCTGGCGCGACCGCAACTTTGCTCCACAGCGAATCGCTCCCGTCCCCTCGCCGGGGGCCGCCAGTCCCACCGCGCCCGAGCCCAGCTCCGGTCAAATGGATATCCAGAAGCGTATATCGACGATTCAACAGAGATCCTGTAGATCAGGTCCTACACGACATCCTTGACCCAACAAGCAACTGCTCTACGCCCATCGCCGCCGCCGAGGCTGATACAGCCGACACCCCCGAGCTGCCCAGAGGACGCCGCGAAACTCATCGCTCGGGCGGCCACCGCCAGCGCCAGGTTTTGCTCGACACATAACGCTCGTCAAAGAAACGGTTTTGCAGGCTCGAAGTCATAATATCGATTATCGAGAGTTGATAGTTGATAGTTGAGCCCCTGGTTGCCGCGGATCTCAGGCATCGAGCGACTGTGCGAGCTCGACGAGCCGGCAGAGCGCGTTGGCCAGGCGCATCTGCTCGATCGAGCGCGGCTCGAGGTGGAGCAGCTCGGGGTTGCAGACGAGCACGGCGAGGCAGCGCGCGCATGAGACGGCGACGTTGAGGCGGTTGCGGCTGTAGAGGAACTCGACGTTGCGCGGCGCCTCCGCACCCGAGGATGTGGCCATCGAGAAGAACACGACCTGCGCCTCCTGGCCCTGGAACTTGTCCACCGTGCCGACTCGCACGCCCTCAGGCAGCCGCTCGGTGAGACAGCGAACCTGGGCGTTGTACGGGGTCACGACCATCAGGTCCTCCGGCCTCAGCCGGCGCGTGGTGTTGTCGGCCAGGGTGACCGTGCCGCGCAGAAGGTCTGGGATCGCCGCCGCGATCAGCGCGGCTTCTTCGGATGATTCGCGTGTGTTGCCGGCGTGCTCGGCCTCGATGAAGCGCACACCGGTGCCGGTGAGGAGGCCGTGCGCGTCGATCCGCTGCTGGGCGCACTCCTCGATCGAGTCCAGTGATGGTCGCTCATGATCCCTCCACGGGTAAGTCTGAGCTTTGCACAGCAAACTCTATCGTAGTTTGTCTCACAAAGTCAAGTCCCCCGGCGATCTTTCATTTCTTCCACCGGTTTCGCGGGAGGGGAACTCAGCCGCAGAGTGCGGGCACAACCCTTAGGGCCGAAACTCGAAGCGGGCGGAGGGCGGCCAGGAGTCGGGCGATCAACCTGGCCAGCCGAGCGATGTCCAGTAAGACCCGCCCGGTGATCCGTCCCGGGAACGGTGCGCCATATGGACGGTCGTGACATGACGCGGTGCACGGCATGCCCGAGCCGACCCAAGAGCAGGCCTCATACGAGAGCCTCTCGCGCGTCCTGCTCGTCGCCACAAGCACCGACGCCAACCACCAACGCACCCATCCGACCGCTCCCCGAGCGCTAGCTGAAAGCCGCGAAACAGCAAGCACCAGAGCGGTCACGACGACGTTGAGCCCAGCGCTGTCGCATCAGGCGTCAAGCAGCAGCCTGGATCTATCGCGCGGCGACCAGGATCTCGGCCTCGTCCGTGCGAAATGAGCCGACTAGGTTGTTGGCTTGGGCCCGCTTCGTCACGTTGTGTACCGGGGCGCCGGCCCGGCGCACGTCGATCGTAAACTCGATGCCCAACTGGGCAGAGATGCGCATGAGCGTCTCCATGCTCGGGTTGACCTCGCCCAGCTCCAGGCGGGCGACCTGGGGTTGCTTCATGCCGAGGTGCCCGGCGAGCTCGCGCTGCGAGAGATCATGCTCAGCGCGGTACCTGACGATCGCAACCGCCACCGCGCGGGCCAGGGTGGTCCGCTCCCATTCCGCACGAAACTCCGGGTCGTCGCGGAGTTGCTCGGCGATCAGCTCGTCGTTGGTCTTCATCTCGCTCAGCTTCATAGGCTCCATGATAACACCCCTGTTATCGCCAGTTCCAAGCGAGACCTCAATCGCGTTCGAGCTGTCCGAATCGCTCGACTGCTCGCCCTACGGCGGCGTCGAAGCCGCGGGAGTCGGTCTGCGCCTCTGGTGCCACCGCGAGGATCACAAACGTGGACGGGCTGACGCGGCGGTAGATCGGCCGCCACCGGCTGCGACCAGCACGCGGTCGAAGCTCGCGCAGCCCTTGGCCCGCCTCGCCCTGAACCGCGCTGGAGTGTGGGCTCCCAAGCCGCGGGCCCGCCG
>JBKQKK010000181.1:0-9387 GCA_052147535.1 Solirubrobacteraceae bacterium
GGGCCAAGCAGGCGCTCCCGAATGGGTACTGCGGGCTGCCGCTGGTGCAGACCTGCCCGCACCCGAACGCGTGCCTGACCTGCGAGAGCTTCCTCACCGACGGCTCGTTCCGCGCGGTGCACGAGCATCAGCAGGCCGAGACCCGCCGGCTGCTCGGCAAGGCACGCACGCAGGGCAGCGTGCGGCTGAACGAGATGCTCGAGCGCGACGAGCAGAGCCTCACACGCATCCTCGACGGGCTCGACCAGATCGACCCAGACCACGCCGACGATGGCGACGTGGTCGATCTGCGCGACCTCGCCGACGGCGACCAGCCGGGGGGCGCGTGAGCAGCCCAGACCAAGACCGTGCCCCTCGCTCGCTCGCCGAGGCGGCCGCCAAGCGCACGCTTGATGCCGAGCAGCGCGTCCGTGTCACGCTGCGGCAATTGGACGCCGACGGCGCGGCCGTCTCGTTCGCGAAGGTTGCCGAGAGCGCGCGCGTGAGCCGCGCGTTCCTCTACGCGCACCCGGAGCTGCGCGCCGAGATCGAGGCGCTGCGATCCCTCCAAGGGGCCGAGCCCGCGCGGCTCCCGGTCCGTCAGCGCGCGAGCGACAGCTCGCTGCGTGCCCGACTGCGGGCCGCGCTGGACGAGAACCAGCGCCAGCGCGAGGGCATCGCCGCTCTGCGCGAGGAACTCGCGCTCGCGCACGGCCGCGTCCGCGAACTCGAGCTCGACCGCCGCATCGGACGAGGACGCCGGTGAGCTGGCCTGCCCCCGCGCGCGACGCCGCCTTGCACGGCATCGCCGGCGAGTTCGTGACCCGCACCGCCCCGCACACCGAGAGCGATCCGATGGCGCTACTGATCCAGTTCCTGGTCAGCTTCGGCGCTGCCGCCGGCCGCAACATCCACTACCCCGTCGAAGCGACCCGCCACCATCTCAACGAGTACGCGATCCTGATCGGCCCGAGCGGGAAGGGACGCAAAGGATCGGCATGGGACCACGTCGAAGCGCTCCTGAACAACACCGACAGCACCTTCGCCGAGCAGTGCATCTCCTCCGGTCTCGCAAGCGGCGAGGGACTGATCTTCGAGGTCCGCGACCCCAGTCCGGGCGACAGCGGCACCAGCGACAAACGCCGGCTGATCATCGAGTCCGAGTTCGCGCAGATCCTGAAAGTCCTCGCGCGCGAAGGCAACACCCTCAGCCCCGTGGTGCGCAACGCGTGGGACGGAAAGCCCTTGCAGACGATCGCCAAGAACGCGCCCGTGCGTGCGACCGGTGCGCACATCGCGATCATCGGCCACATCACCAAGGACGAGCTGCTGCGGTTCGTCTCCGGCACCGAACTCGCGAACGGGTTCGTCAACCGCTTTCTACTCGTCGCGGTCCGGCGAAGCCAAGAGCTGCCATTCGGCGGCCGCCTCCAGGGCGAGCAACTCGTGCGCGTGCGCGAGACGACCCTGGCCGCGCTGCGGTTCGCGAGCCTGCCCCGCCAACTGTCCTTCGACGCCGAGGCACGGGAGCGATGGATCGCCGTTTACGGCCCGCTGTCCCGCGGCGAGGAAGGCCTGCTCGGCGCCGCCACCCGCCGCGCCGAGGCGCACGTCGTCCGGCTCGCCGCGATCTACGCCACTCTCGACACCAGCGAGCAAATCACCATGCCGCACCTCGAAGCGGCGCTCGCGGTCTGGCGCTACAGCCTCGACTCCGCCCGCTGGATCTTCGGCGACACCCTCGGCGATCCGACCGCCGACGAGATCTGGGCGCTCGCGAAAGACCGCTCCCAGGGCGTCACCCGCAGCGAGGTCCGCGACCTATTCAGCCGCAACAAGAAAGCCCGCGAGATCGACCGCGCCCTCACCGTCCTCGAAGAAGCCGGCCGCCTCACACGCACAAGCTCAGCCGACGGCCGCGGACGCCCCGCCGAGATCTGGCGGCCCCAAGCCGCCTGAACGCCGTCCAGCACCCCGCGGCAAACCAGGCGGCAACGCGCTCGCGGCGCGTGCGCGGGACCGGGCCGCTACCGCCACGCGCGAGTGGGTCGCATCGCTCGCCAGATCACGCTCGCACTGCCGCAACGCCTCGCGCACCGCAACCACGGCCTCGTGGCGAGCGATCAACAGCGAAAGCGAAGCGGTCTCAACGCGCGACGCACACCCCCCGCGCCCTCATCCCACCCCTCCTTCGTTGCCTCGCTGGACCCTTGTCCCACGCCGAGAGCAACAACCCCACCCGGGAATACATCGTTTCCGTCGTACCCGCTTACCGCGTCCCTCTCAACGCTGCAGACCGCGCCGTCGCTTACATGTCCACGACAGCCATCCCCAGCAACGGCGGGACGATTACACCGAGGAGTGAACTTAACGTTCATTATGCCGACACGCTCGTTCTGCCGATGTCCCTTCCACTCGGAGCCGTTTCCCCTGCTCAACGACGATCGGACGCAAGGATGGGTTGGCATAATCCCGGCCCTGGCGGGCGTCCCCACGTCAGCGGGGCGGTAGCGACTGCCCGCACGCGTCGGTCGCCCGGTTTTGCTGCGATCTCGCCCAACGACGAGAAGAGGCACGATGCAGGAGGATCCCCCACACGTCGGGCACTGGAGCGTTCACGGAGAGAGCACGGAGCCGGGGGAATCGCCCTCTCAGACCTGCCGCTGCGCGCTTCGACAGTCCTTTCACGCCGCGCGAATTATGCCGACCTCAACGCCGACGATCATCCCAATCTGCGCGGACTTTTCTAGCGAGGTCGGCTTAACAGTCGGGTCGGCATAAGTGTGCGCTGACAGCAAAAGACCGGCCGCCGATGCGACCAGCCGCACATCGCGGTCGGCCGACCGGGCCGACAGGCGCCCGCCGGCGTGGCTGACCCATAACGCCCGCTCCCCCTCGGCCGCGATCGCGTCGCGATCCTCCAGCCACTCTTCGAGGACCTGGCGCACAAGCGCGTTGAGCGGCACCTCGCGCTGCATCTCGCCCTTGCCGAACACGACGAGCACGCCCTTGCGGGTCGTGATCCGCACGTCGTCGATGTCCAGCGCGACCGTCTCGGAGATCCGCAGCGCGGTGAACAGCATCAGCATCACCAACGCCCGCGCGCGGATCGGCGCCGCCTCCGCCGCGCGCAACAATCGACGCTGCCCATCCTCATCCAGTGCGCGCGGCGCTGCCTGCGCCGGTTTGTCGCGACGCACGTTTGGTCGCCCCAGCCCCAGGCAGCGATACAGCGCGTCCAACGACGCCAACGCCAGGTTCACCGTCGAAGCCGCCGCGCGCTTCTCGACCTGCAAGTAGCGGCGAAAGTCCCGAGCGGCATGATCACGCGCGAGCGGATCGACCAGCGGGTCGCCCTGCCAGCCATCACGGTCCGGCGTCACGGCCAACCACTCGCAGTACGCCCGAACGTTGCGCGCGTACTCCCGCCGTGACCGGTCGGCCAACGGCCGACCCGCCAGCCAACGCTCGAACAGCTCCGGGACCTCGCCAAGCTCGACTACGTCACTCATCAGGCACGTGAGCCTATTTGTCGCCACGGCGGAAGCCGGATCGCACCCCTCTCCAGACCGGGTTTGGCGCCACTCCGGCGTGATATATGGCGACTAAGAGCATTTAGTCGCCACCACCACAACCCAGCTGCCGCTTCACGAGCGCCAAGGAGGAGCGGCGACGCTCACACACCCTGAAACTCGTCGGGGCGCGGGTGTCGAGTTCGGCCGGCCAAGGCTCTCGCTTGCGCCGGAACAAGGGGCGTGTTCCGTCATAAGTCGCTTGACGACATATCGGTCAACGTCCTATGATCGTGTGATGGAGTTCCGCACGCCGAGCTACTTCGCGCTGGCAACCCTGATCGACGGGCCGCTGCACGGCTACGCGATCGTCCAGCGGGCTGCCGAGCTGTCGGATGGAGCGGTGCGGTTATCGACGGGCACGCTGTACGGCCTCTTGGAGCGCGCGACCGCTGAAGCGCTCGTCGTCGCTGGCGAGCCGTATACGCAAAACGGGCGCCAGCGTCGCGACTATGCCCTCACGCCCGCCGGGCGGACCGCGCTCCGAGCAGAGGCGCTGCGACTCGAGCACGCCGGACGCCTGGTCACGCGGCGGCTACGAGCGACCACGCGCGCGGTCGCGTCATGAGCCGCGAGCGCGTGGCAGGGACCGCGTTGCGCGCCCTGCCGGCGACGCTTCGCTCGGCGCGCGGCGAGGAGATCCTTGCGACGCTGCTGGACTCGAGCGCCGAAGCCTCTCCGGCACGCTTCGCTCGCGAGGTCGCTGGGCTCGTCCGTTTCGGGCTGCGTGCGCGCGCGACGCAGACCGCGAGCACCGGCACGCGGCGGCTCGTGGCGGACGGCTTCTGCCGCGGAGCGATGCTCGTGATGACGCTTGACCTGAGCACGCTGCTTGGCCAGAAACTCGGTCGTGGTTACGAGGACTCGCTGCTGTCGTGGACGTCGATCGGTGCCCTCGCCGCGATCCTCGCGATCGCGTTGGTCGGCGCCGAGCGGCTCGCCGGCGTGGCTGCGCTGGCGTGGACTGCGATCCGGATGCCCGACGTCGTGGCGCACAACCCGACGTTCAACGGGATCGCTCCCACCTTCGTCCCGGTCGTGTGTTACGCGGTGTTGATCCTCGCACCCCGCCGCCGGGCGCTCGACTTGCGGCGCCTCGCGTGGCTCGTGGCGACCGGCGGGCTCGTCGCGGCGTACGGCCCGCACGACGGTTCGGGCCCGATCACGGTCATCGTCAGCGCAGCAGCGATTCTGCTGATGCTCGCGGATATCGCGACGCTCCCCACCGATCCGCGCTTGGCGATGCCGTCGTCTAATTTCACCAGCAGACCAGGCTTGCCCCACACCCAGTCGTAGCGGGGGTAGGCGTCGACGGTCCCAAAGCGAATGACCCTGTTCGTATCTCGAAAATGAACGCGAGTGCCAGGCGCGTAGCGAAGCCTTGCGATATACAGGAAAACCGGTGAGAGGATAAGGAATACGAGCAGAGCGAATGCGACGAACATGACGATCATGGTTTCGTGATCGTCACCGCTGGGGTATGCCTGTAGCGCGGGCTCGCCGGTCGTCAGTAGTGCCGGAGCGACCCGGCCGCTGCTGAGCGTCAGGCGGTGTCGGCAATGCCACAGAGATGGGTCGAGGGCAGCGGGCTCACGGCTGCAGGGCGGATCACCCTGACCGGATGCGGCGCGCTGAAGCTATGGCCAGCGCAGACACGCGGCTTGAGCGAGAAGCGGAGAAAATATGGCGACGGACGCACGCGTGAGCTCATCTGCTGGCATGTCGATCTGTTCCTCGGCGCAGATGAGCCGGGCTTGCAGCAGGCTGCCGATCGCGTCTTGGGCATGCCAAACGCCGTCATCCTCCTGGTCGACCTCGTCGAGGAACTGCGCTGCCTCCTCCACGACGTCGGCTCTGTCGACGGGCACTCCGAGCTCGATCACGATGAGGCTGACCAGCTGGGCGATCTCCTGCTGGCCACGCATGGCCAGCTCCGTGAGACGTTTGCGGTCGGGGTTTGCGGTCCCGCGTGCCACCTCGGAGTAGCGGGCGAGCGTCGCCGCCGTGTCTGCGGTGGCGCGCAGCACGTCGTCCCAGGCTCCGCTGGACCCGCCTCCGGCGTCGGTCGGTGGGTCATCGAGCTTGATGCTGCCCACGGTGAGCAGGCCATCGAGGACCTCGTCCAGCACGGCACGCGCAGAGCGGCTGCGATCTGGATCGCCCTGCCCCCAGTCCGACATCGCCATATTCGAAACGGCCCGTCAGCTCGGCTCGAGGGCAGAAGATGCGTCGGCACGTGACGGGCGCGCCATCGGTCGCCGCAGGCTGGCTTTGCGGCTACGGGAGACGCCGGCGCTCGCGGTCTGGCTGTCGCGCGCGCGGGCGCCCGCCAAGACGCCGACCCCGACAAGCACCGACCGTGCGACCTCCAGCGATGCGCTCTCGGCCTGCACGGTGGCGATCCGCTGCTCGATCGCGGCGAGTACCTCGTCGCAGTCGCGTCCCATCACACAGGGATCGTAGGGCCATCAGCCGTTCGAAGCGCGGGGCGGGAACGCGCGCCGACGGCGAGGAGATGCTTCGATGCGCCAATGGCCGCTGCGCCGCCGCTCGACATCGCCGCCGTGATCGCGTACTGCGAGCAGCGCGTCCCACCACACGCAGTGCACCAGGTGCGGATGGAGGCCGTCGTCGATCGTCACGCCGTCACGCTCGTTGAGCGCCGCGCGCCCTGGCGCGCAGACTACGGGCCCGAATGGACCAGCAGCCCCGTCGCGCGCCTGCGGTGGAACGTCAGCCGCGGCGAGTGGACGCTCTACTGGCGCGACCGCAACAATCGCTGGCACCGCTACGACGACACGGCGCCGACGACCGAGATCGCGGCGCTGCTCGAAGAGATCGACCGCGACCCGACAGGGATCTTCTGGGGCTGAGCGGACACGGCCTCGCGAACGACGCACGAGCGCCACGTCGCGGTGGGTGATGGTGCGATCGCCCTGGACGCATCCTCGACGCTCGCCGAGGTTGCGAGCGAGCCGCTTGAGGCCAATCGCGTGGTCTGCCGATCACGTTGGTGATGAGTGCCTCCTCGGCCAAGAAGCAGCTGCGTCTGCGTCGTGCGGACCGCTGTGTGGTCTGCAGCCGGGAGCTCGCCGTCGGCGAGCGCGCGAGCTGGGATTCAGCGGCGCGGACGGTCACCTGCCTGGCGTGCGGGCGAGCAGGTGCACCGGCGCCTGATGCTCCGATGCGCGATGTGGCGGTGCTCGAGGGCGCGCCTGGCGCCAGCGCGCAGCGCGAGTACCAGCGCCGCCATGATCGCCGCGAGCAGCACGCCCGCGAAAAGCTCGGAGTGGTCGGAGTCGCGCTCGCGCGGGTGATCGCCGAACCTCAGAGCACCACCAGTTGGCGCCAGGGCGCCGGCGGCGAACGACGCACCGCGACCCGGCTCGAGAAGCGCCTCGCCGACCATCCCGTCAAGCTGCTGCACGATCGCCGGATACCCGGGCACGGCCACGCGAACATCGACCATCTCGTCGTCGGCCCTGGCGGCGTGACCGTGATCGACACCAAGACCCACAAGGGCACGATTTGCGTGGAGCGCGTCGGCGGTCTATTCAGTGACCGCCGCGAGGTTTTGCGTATTGCCGGTCGTGACCAGACCAAGCTCATCGACGGGGTCGAGCGCCAGATCGATGCCGTCCGCGTCACACTCGCCAGCGGCGGCTCTCAGATCGACGTGCGCGGCGCGCTCTGCTTCCCTGACCCCGACGGGCTACCGATCTTCGGGCACCTGAAGGTCCGCGCGATCCTCATCGACGGTCCCAAGCCCATCGCCAAACTCGCCCGCCGCCCTGGGCCGCTCGACGAGGACCAGATCGAGCGCATCTGGCGCCACCTGGCCACAACCTTTCCCCCGGCCTGACTGCCGTGAGGTAGGGACCGGTAAACAGCTTATGACTACTTATCTGTTATGAGACGACCGTGAAAGTGTTATCATCTGGTCGTGCTGAGTGCAAGCCTGATCATCGAAGCCCGCCGCCGCGCGGGGCTCTCGCAGCGCGAGCTCGCGCTGCGGCTGGGCAAGCGTCAAGCGGAGATCGCACGCTGGGAACGCGGTCACGTCCTGCCGTCGCTTGAGCGAGTGCGCGAGGTCGTTGCCGCCTGCGGGCTCGAGCTGACATGCGGGCTGGCGACCGCGGATGACTCTTACGAGCAGCAGATCCTTGCCTCGCTCGCGCTTCCTGCGAGCGCGCGTCTAGCTCGCGGTGTCGCGGCCGCGGACCGCGCCCGCTGCGCGCGTGCCCTCGCGACGGGCGCACCAGCGCCCACCCCGCTCGACGTGACGGGCGTTCTGCGCTCGCTCACAGCCGCGCGCGTCGCATATGTGCTCGCCGGAGAGATTGGCGAGGTCCTGCACGGCTCGCCGTTGATGCCCACTGCCGGCGTGATCACGATCGTCCCGCGCGCCGGCGAGCGCGCGCGTCTCGATCGGGCGCTCGCAGCGATGGACGGCCGATCGGTGAGCGAACCGTCGACGGTCGCGATCGATGTCCCCGAGCGCTGGCAGCTCGCAGGTCCCGGCGCGGACCTTGTGATCGCGCCGGCGCCTGCCGGCAGCCACGGCTATGAGGATCTGCGGCGCGACGCCACCACGATCGGGATTGATGAGGGTGCGGACGTGTTGGTGGCATCGACGATCGATCTCGTCCGGCTCGCCGAGGCCTCTCGTGAAGTGCACGACCAGGCGCGCGTGCCGGCGCTGCGTCGCACGCTTGAGCTCGCCACGATGAGCGATGCCGCAGCCGCCTGAGTTCGACGGCAACGCGATCCTCGCGGTACTGGTGCGCCACAGGGTCGCCTGCGTGGTGATCGGCAACTACGCCAGCCTGTTGCACGGCGTCGACCTTGCCACCGAGGACGTCGACATCACGCCCGCCACCACGGCGGAGAACTTCGAGCGCCTCGCGGGCGCCCTCGCTGAGCTCGAGGCCGCGATCCGCGTTCCGAACGAGCTCGCGATCCCTCTGCCCAGCGACGCGCGGCTGCTCGCAAGCGCGCAGATCTGGAACCTCACAACGCGCTACGGCAACCTCGATATCACCACCCAGCCCAGCGGCACCGAAGGCTACGAGGACCTTCTGCGCAACGCTGGCCCACGGCCCGTCGCTACCGGCCTTCAGATTGACGTCGCTTCGCTCAAGGACATCATCCGTAGCAAGAGCGCCGCAGGCCGCGCCAAAGACCTCGCGACTCTACCCCAGCTACGCGCGGTTCTCGAGCGAGGCCAGTAGCGGCGGATGCGATCGTGCGGCCGGCCGCTCAGATTCGATCGAATTTAGCGCCGGATGCGCGCCGGCTTGCGGGAGTGCAGGTTCCGCCCCCGTTGGCTGCCGAGCTTCGGGTTGATCGAAAAGCCGGTGATCCTGTCGACCACAGGGCCTCCCAACCGCAGCTGCGAGACGTTGCGGGAGCGGCCGGTGAGAGGATCGGTGACGACCTGGAAGCCTTCGTAGTATGAGACGTTCACCTGCCCGAGCAGCCTGAGCGCCGACGGCGTGGTGAGCAGGCCCGCCATGAACGCCGCCCACCCAGCCGTGCCCGCTTCAAGAGCGCTGTCAGACCATGTCAGCCCGGGCTTCAGGTCGGAGGCGACGAAGAACGGAACGTAGAGCCGCGGCTTGCCGCCACGGTATCTGCGGGCAACCTTGAAGTTGATCAGTGCGGCGACGGCGGCACCGTTCGGCAAGCCGGGCCGCGTGCCGATCTGCCGGCTTTCGGAGATGCCTCGTGCCGACGTCCTACTCGTCAGGTCTGTGACGACGATTTCGGCTGTGCGGACCTCGGTCGAAAACAGAGGGATCAGATGGGCTGCGATCTGACCATCGATGCTCGCTGC
>JBKQKK010000182.1:0-11071 GCA_052147535.1 Solirubrobacteraceae bacterium
GCAACGGCGACTTCGACAGTTACTGGACCTTCCACCTCGCCCAAGAACACCGCCGCGTTCACGCGTCACGCTACGCCCTCGGCGTCATCCCGGCACCCGCATAAGCCCCTCCAAAGGACCTGCACCCCTCGCTTTTCGGCGAAGCGCTCGCGCGCGAGGGATAGTGCGGGCCGTGGCGGCGACGCCTCGTGCCACGGACGTGCGCCCGCCAGCTGGTCCTGCCTGCCGCCACCCTTGCGCGTCAAGACGTGCTCCGCGTCGCAGTCCTCGCCGCGTTGCTCGCCGGCGCGCTGCTCGTGCCGATCCCGGCGTTGCGGATCCTCGGCGCCGTCGTTGCGGTCGTTGTCGGCAGGCCGACGTCCTGTTGGGCGCGCTCGATCTGCTTTCCGCAGATCTCATCGAGATCCTGCGAGCCAGGCGTGAGGGGCTGCTGCGCTGGTTTCAGGGGACCGCGAAGCGGTGCACCGCGGCCGCTGATGTACCGCCCGCGCCGACGGCCCGCACCGAGAATGTGTAGCTGCCGGCCTTGAGGCCGCGGTAGAGCTTCGGCGATCTGCATGTGGCGAACGCGGGCGAACCGGCGGCCGCGCGGACCGCATGCTTGGTCGCTCCGCGCTCGAGCGCGCACTGAAACGACGTAGCCGTGCCTCCGACGGCGGCGAAGCTGAACTTGGCGGTGTGCTCGGAGACCTTCGCTGAGGTGATCCTGACAGCGGGCGGCTTGGCTGCCGCGACCGTGTAGGTGATCGTCGAGAGCGCAACCGGCCAGCTCTGCAGCTGATCGCCGACCTGGAAGCTGTGCACACCCGGCGTGCTCGTGTCGATCGGGCTGCGATTCGCGACCGTGGCCTGGACGCAGCCGTCAAGGCAGGCGTAGGAAGCGTCGACGACCTGGCCCTCGGAGAAGGTAGCATCGCGGGCGGGGCTGGCGATCACGATCAGCGGCGTGATCTTGACCTGCGGCGGGTTGGCGCTGGCGTTCTGGTAACTGATGATGCCGGTGTCGCTCGTCGCGAAGAAGCTCGAACCGGCGGCGCCGCCGCTGCCATCCGAGACGGTGCCCGGGTGTCCAGCCGTCTCGGTCTGACCGCTTGGTCCGCCGCCACCGCCGAAGTAGCCGCCGCCTGCGCCGCCACCGCCGCCACCGGGCCCGCTGCCGCCGGCGCCGCCGGTCGCGCCGCTGCCGTTGGCTCCGCTGACGCTTCCGCTCAACGTCCTCCCGCCGCCACTGCAGTCGGGGATCGTGCCTCCGATTCCGGGAGCGGTTCCCGACCCGCCGGTCGCCACGGCGTCGCCCGGGACCTCGTCGATGATGATGTCGTCGCCGCCCGCGAGCGCGGTGCCGCCGGGCACGGATACGGGTGTCGACCCAGCGGCGTCACCGCCGCCTGTGTCGGCCCCGCACGCGTCCCCGAGGTCGACCGTGCTCGGCGGGGGTCCTCCGCCCGAGCCTCCGCCGCCGCCCGCGACAAGCAGCCGCGAGCCGGCCGAAGTGACACCGCCGGGACAGCTCGTCGCCGCGATCGAGCAGAATCGCACGTCGCTGGCGCCGCCGCCTGCACCGCCCGCCGCGCCGCTACCGGTGCCGCCGGCCCCGCCACCGCCGAAGCGCGACGCGCCACCAGGGGCTCCGACCTCAGCGAACAGCGTCTCTCCCGGGATCACCGGCAGGCCGACGCTCAGGTCCATCCCGTCCCCGGGACCAGGCTGCGGATTGGCGGTCTGGCCCGCGCCGCCACGCGCCTCGGCCTGGACCATCGTCACGTCCGCCGGCACCACGTAAGACTGCTCAGCGTCGGTGTAGCTGAACGTCATCCCGGCCGGCACGACCGGTGAGGCTGGCGTTGCGGCGAGTCCGGTTGCCGAACTGACAGCTACCAGGCCGAGCAGCCCGAACGCGACGCGCACTCCGTTGCGCTGGTTCATTACGGCTCAGGCTACCACTACCGACCCAGAGTCGTCGGTGAGCGTGCGCGGGAAAACCGCTCGCACGGGGCCGGTGGCGATCCCTGTCGTCATACATGTTATCCTCCGGGTATGACGATGCTGAGCTTTCGCGTCGCGGAAGGCGAGGCGGCCGACGCGCAGGCGTGGGCTGACCGTCTCGGGGTCGACCGCTCCGAGCTGCTCCGCGAAGCGCTTCACCAGCATCTCGTCGCGCTTGGTGGCGAGCTTGAGGCCGAGCGCTACGAACAGCTGCCGGCGACCGCCTCGGAGCGTGCGCTCGAGGCGGTCGCGGACTGGGGCCCTGCCGAGGACTGGTCCGACTGGGGCGATGATGCGTCGCGGTGAGATCTGGTTCGCGGCCACGACGGACGGTGATCGGCCGGTGCTCGTACTCACGCGCGACCCAGTGGCCGATCGGATCGGGGCCGTCACGGTGGCGGCGCTGACACGCACGCGCCGCGAGCTCGTCTCTGAGCTGGTGCTGAGCGCCGAGCGGGACGGGGTGCCGAGCGATTGCGTGGTGAACTTCGACAACCTCCACACGATCGGGCGCGAGGCGTTTCGACGGCGCGTCACGGCGCTCTCGCCGGCTCGGATGGCGCAGGCCTGCCGCGCGCTGCGCGATGCCGTCGGCTGCTGAGCGCGGCACGGTCGCACGAGCGCTACACCCCGCGTGGTCGTGGTGAGGGCGGAGCCGAGCTGCTTGCGTCGCCGGTTCTGACGGCGTTGCTGACCGTCTGCCGTTTGGCAATAGCCCCTAGAATCGCCAGCTTGGGCGAAGCTGAGAGAGGCGAACGGATGACTGGAATGGTTGGCACTGGCTCACGGACGATGGCTGATCTGATCGGGTTGGCGGCGGCACGGCATGGCGGCAAGCCGGCGCTCAAGCACAAGCTTGATGGCGAGTGGGTCGAGGTCTCCTACGAGCAGCTCAACCGCACGGTGATCGAGTTGGCGCTTGGGCTCCTCGAGCTCGGGATCGAGCCGGGCGACCGGGTCGCGATCCTGTCGCACACGCGGCCGGAGTGGACCTACGCCTGTTTTGGCACGTTTGCCGCCGGCGCGGTTGTCGTCTCGGTCTACCAGACGAACTCGCCGAAGGAGTGCCATTACGTGCTGCATCATTCCGGGGCGCGGGCGGTGTTTGTCGAGGACGCCGAGCAGCTGGCGAAGGTCCGCGCCGTCGAGGCGGACCTGCCGGCGCTGGAGTTCGCGATCGCGATGGAGCCGGCGGCCGCCGACGGCAGGACGCTGTCGCTCGATGCGCTACGCGAGCGGGGGCGAGCGCGGACGCAGGCCGAGCTCCGGGAGCGGCTCGACGGCGTCACGCCGGACGCTGGGTGCCTGTTCATCTACACCTCGGGCACGACCGGGCCGCCGAAGGCGTGCCAGCTGACGCACGGCAACTACCGCGCGATCACCTCCGCGCTGCTGCCACAGGACATCGTGCGCGACGGCGAGTGCATGTACCTGTTCTTGCCGCTCGCGCACGCGCTCGCGCTGGTCGTCCAATTCTTGTCGCTCGATGTTGGCGCCACGATCGCCTACTGGGAGAAGGACCCGCAGAAGATCGTCGCCAACCTGATCGAGCTGGGGCCGGCGTTCTTTCCGTCGGTGCCACGGATCTTCGAGAAGATCCATACGCTCGCGACCGCCACAGCGGACCCTCGAGAGCTCGAGCAGGCGACGCGTGTTGGGATCGCGGTGCGCCAAGCGCAGCTTCGCGGCGAGGAGGTCTCCGCCGATTTGCAGGCCGCGTTCGACAGGGCCGAGCAGGCCCTCTACGTCAAGGTGCGTGGCCTGTTCGGCGGGCGCTTGCGCGAGGCGGTGACCGGGGCGGCGCCGATCGCTCCCAACATCCTTGAGTTCTTCTACGCCTGCGGCGTGCCAGTCATGGAGGGCTACGGAATGACCGAGACCGCCAGCGTCGTGAGCGTCAACACCCTCGACGCGTTCCGGCTGGGGTCCGTCGGCCCGCCGCTGCCGGGCGTCGAGGTGCGAATCGCGCAGGACGGCGAGATCCTCGTCAAAGGACCCAACATCTTCAGCGGCTACTACCGCGACGCGGATGCGACCCGCGAGACATTAGTGGATGACTGGCTGCACACCGGCGACCTCGGGCGACTTGACGAGGACGGCTTTCTGTTCATCACCGGCCGCGCGAAGGACATCATCATCACGGCCGGGGGCAAGAACATCACGCCCGCGAACCCTGAGCAAGAGCTGCGTTACAACCGCTGGATCTCGCAGGCCGTCGTGATCGGCGACGCCCGCCCGTACCTCGTGGCGCTGATCACGCTCGACCCCGAAGAGGCGCCGGCGTTTGCGCACGAACACGACCTGGAGCTTGTCGAGCTCCATCGGTCCGAGTTGATGCGTGCCGAGATACAGACGGCGATCGACGCGGTCAACTCGCACTACGCACCCGTGGAGCAGATCAAGCGCTTCGAGATCCTGCCCGAGGACTTCTCCCAGCCAACCGGCGAGCTCACCCCGACGCTGAAGGTCAAGCGCAGCATCGTCCAACAGAAGTACGCCGAGACGATCGACGCGATCTACCGCAACCCGCGCGACCCCACGGCCGCTTAGCCGCCGCGGTAGGCCGCTTGGCAGCCGACCTTCACGGTTGAGTCATCTATGGGGTAGTGAGTACGGCGTCTACGCCGCGACCGGCCAGCCCGTAGAAACCGGGTGTCGCAGGCCGTCTCACTGTTGAAGCGCGCGGGATCAGGCACGCGCGCGGGTTCTCGCTGAACGTCACCCAGTACGGCAGCACCGGCATGCAGCTTGAGTACGTTGGGCAGATCGTGCAGGCGCTGGCCGCCGCCGGCATGTCGAGGCGCCCAGCCCAGCGATCGGTGTCTGGAGGGTGGTCGGGGGTGGCGCGACGCTGAGGGCTGTTGCTCGTCGTCCGATGGACCGTGTATTCCCCATTGTGAATGAAGTTCGTCCATGCCGCTGATCTGCATATCGATAGCCCGATGAAGGGTTTGTCCGCTTATCCGGGCGCGCCGGCGCAGGAGATGCGCGGCGCGACGCGCCGGGCTTTCGAGTCGCTGGTCGGACTCTGCTTGAGCGAGAGCGTTGATCTGCTTGTGATCGCGGGTGACGTGTACGACGGTGACTGGAAGGACTTCGGTACCGGCTTGTACTTTCGTGCGCAGCTCGCGCGCCTGCGGGAGAACGGAATCGAGGTCGTGCTGATCCACGGCAACCACGACGCGGCGAGTGTGATAACGCGCAACCTGAAGCTGCCGGGCATTCATGTCCTGCGCCACGACCGTCCTGAGAGCGTTGTGCTCGAGGGGCTGGGCGTCGCTGTGCATGGGCAGAGCTTCGCGACGCGGGCGGTGAGCGAGAACCTCGTTGCCGGCTATCCGGACCGGTTGCCCGGGCTCGTGAACATCGGACTGCTGCACACGTCGCTGGACGGTTACGAGGAGCACGAGAGCTACGCGCCGTGCCGGTTGGAGGACCTCGCTGCCCGTGGCTACGACTACTGGGCGCTTGGCCACATTCACGAGCGGGCGGTTCTGCGCAGCGATCCTCATGTGGTGTTCTCGGGAAACCTCCAGGGGCGGCATATGCGTGAGCGTGGCGCGAAGGGCGCAACGCTCGTCGAGGGCGTCGAGGGCGAGTTGACGCTCAGCCATCACACGCTTGACCACGTGCGCTGGTCACGCGTGAACGTGGACGCGGGCGGCGTCGAGGACGAGACCGACGTGCTCGAGCGCGCCCAGGTGGCGCTGCACGCGGCGATCGAGGACGCGGACGGGCGGCTGCTCGCCTGCCGGATCATCGTCGGCGGTGTCACAACCGCCCATGGAAGCCTGGTTCGTGAGCACGAGCGCCTGGATTCCGAGCTGCGCGGGCTGGCCACCGATCTCGCTGCCGAGCAGATCTGGGTCGAGCGGATCGAATGGCAGACCGGCGCGCCGCGCTCGGCGACGGTCAGCGACGACGCAGTCGGCGAAACGCTCAAGGTCTTGCGATGCGCCGCTGCTAACCCCGCTGCGCTCGCGGCGCTGGCCGACGGGCTGCGGCCGCTGGCGATGAAGCTCCCGCCCGAGGTCAAGGCCGGCCCCGACGGGTTCGACCCGACCGACCCGGAGACGCTGACGCGGCTGCTGGGCGACGCCGAGCGGACGCTGCCGAGCCTGCTGATCGAGCGGAGCGCGGCATGAGCCTGAGAATGGAGCGCTTCGAGCTGCGCGCGTTCGGGCCGTTCACGGCGACCACGCTCGAGCTGCAGGGCGCGCGCAGCGGCGACCTTCACATCATCTGCGGCCCCAACGAGGTCGGCAAGTCCACCGCCCAGCGCGGCATCGGTGACTTCTTCTTCGGGATCCCGCCGCGCACCACCGATAACCAGATCCACGACTACGTTGACCTGCGCCTCGCCGCGGTACTGGTCGACGATCACCGCCGCCAGCACGAGCTCGTTCGTCGCAAGGGAACGCGTCAGACGTTGCTGGACCGCAACGGCGAGTCTGTCGATGAGGCCCTGCTCGACGCCATGCTCGGCGGCATGAACCGCGAGGTGTTCGAGTCGATGTTCTCGATCACCCATGAATCGCTCGTGATCGGCGGCAAGGCGCTGCTCGCCGCCGACGGCAACCTCGGCGAAAGCCTGTTCAGCGCCAGCCTCGGCGCGGCCGGCCTGCACGAGCTGCGGGCCGAGCTAGAGCGCGAGGCCGCCGATCTATTCCGGCCACGTGCGACATCGAGCGTGCTGCTCCAGCGCCGCGCCGCGTTCGAGACAGCGCAGACCGAGCTGCGCGAGGCGACACTGCGCGCGACCACGTTCACCGACCACGAGCGGGAGCTGCGCGCCACTCGCGTGCAGCGCGAGGCGCTCGTCGGGGTGATCCGCCAGGCGCGCAGCGAGCAGAACGCACGCGAGCGGATGCGCCGGGTAGTTCCGCTGCTCGCGGCGCGCGAGCAGGCCGTGCAGGAGCTTGACAGGCTCGCCGACGCGGCGGAATTGCCGCCGGATGCACGCGATCGGCGGCTGCTAGCGATGCAGCGCGCTGTGATCGATCGCCAGAGCGCCGCGGAAGCGGGCGCGCGTGTCGTGGAGCTCGAACGCCGGATCGCCGATCTGACTCCGGACGCGGCTGTGCTCGAGCGCGAGCTGGCGATCAAGGATCTCAACGGCCGTCTAGCGAACGTTCGTGAGGGGGCTGGCGATCTAGAGCGACAGAAGATCAAGCTCGAAACCGCACGCGGTCTAGCGAGGCGAGCACTGGTTCAGGTCCGGCCGGACCTGAACATAGATCGCGCTGGGCAGCTGTGCCTGACCGATCCCCAGCGCGCAAGGATCGACGGCGCACTCGATCGCCACTCGAAGTTGACCGCGTTGCTTGATGGCGCAGAGCAGTCTGTGCAGCGAGCTGAGACTCGCTGCGGTGAGCTGTGCGTCAAGCTCAACGGACTCCAGGCCCCGCCCGACAGCTCTGCGCTGGAGGCGGCCGCCAGCGATGCACAGGCGCACGGCCAGCTCGAGCAGCGGATCGCGGAGGTGGCGTCGGAGCTCGTAGACGCGGTCGACCTGCTCGACGGCGCGCTTCGTGACCTCGAGCCTGCGGCTGATATCGACGCGTTGCGGAAGCTGAGAGCGCCGAGCAGCGTCGCAGTTGAGCAGTTCGCCGACTGTTTCGAGCAGCTCGAGAACGAGGCCCGTGATATCGCCGAGCGGCGCGAGGGCCTCGATCGGGACGACCGCGCCCTGCGGGAGGAGCGCGCGCGGCTGACGCTCGGCACGAACGTCCCGACGCTCGAAGATCTCGGCAGCGCGCGCGAGGCGCGCGACGACGAGTGGCAGCGTCTACGCCGACGCCTGGAGGGCGCCGCCCAGACGGCTGCTTCTCCGGACGTGTTCGCGGGGCATCTGCGTCATGCCGACGACGTTGCCGACCGGCTGCGCGCCGAAGCCGATAGCGTCGCCCGCAACACCCAGCTGACCGTGCAGGCGCGGCGTTTGAGCGATGAGCGCCTGTTGCTCGTCGAGCGAGAGCAGCAGCTTGCCGATAGCCGCGGCGAGCATCAGCGCGTGTGGGAGCAGACATGGGCATCCACAGGGATCGCTCCGGCCTCGCCTCGGGAGATGCTCGACTGGCTGCGGGTTCGCCAAGCCGTGCTCGAGCGCGCCGACCTGGTCGCGCGCCGGGAGCGCAGCCTCGAGGCGGCACAGCGTACGCGCGACGGGCAGATTGAGACGCTACGAGAGCAGTTGTCGGCGATCGGCCAAACGACCGTGGGTCTGTCGACCCTCAGCTCGCTGCTCGCGATGGCGCAAACACAAGCGGCCACCTCGCGCAGCGCCCGCGAGCAGCACGACCAGCTCGGCCGCGATCTGCAAACTGCTCAGGCGACCGCCGCGGACCAGCGCGAGAACGCCGACGAGCTGCGTGAGGCACTGACTGGCTGGCATCAGGAATGGGCGACGATCGTCGCAGCGAGCTCGTGGCCCGCTGACATCGGGGCCGACAGCGCGCGGCAGGTGCTCGCGACGGTGACCGAGCTGGCCGTGCAGCTGCAGGAAGCATCGCAGCTCAATGCTCGCGTGAGCGGCATCCAAGATCGGCTCAACGCATTCGAGCGTGACACCGCGCCGTTGACCAGCGCGCTCGCGCCATCGCTGCAGAGCTGGCCGACGCAGGACGCTGTCGCCGAGCTCCAGCACCAGCTCGATGACGCGTTGCAAGCTCGTAGCAGCCAAGCAACGCTCACAGGAGAGCTCGACGCCGCTCACGGTGACCTCGAGACAGCCCGGCGGTCGGTGCAGCAGGCCGAGCGCGAGCTGGAAGCGCTGATCGAGCTCGCAGGCGTACGCACGATCGACGAGCTGCCCGAGGCAGAGCGACGCTCTGCGCGCACCGCTGAGCTCCACATCCGCATTCCGGAGCTCGAGCGCGAAATCGCGCAGGCCGGCCAGGCCCTCCTATCCGAGCTCATCCACCGCGCCGAACTCGTCGACATCGACGCCCTCGACGCGCAGCGCACCGAGTCCGAGGACGAGCTCGCCCGTCTGGAGGAACAACTGCGACTCCTCGACGTGCGGATCGGCGAGCTCGGCGTCGAGCAGCAGAAGATGGAGCAGCTCGGTGGCGCGGCCGACGCCGCGGAGAAGGTCGAGCAGCGGGTAGCGGAGCTGCGCGAGCACGCTGAGCGATACGTGCGCCTGCACGTGGCCGCATGGGCTCTGTCGGAAGCGATCGACGCCTACCGCCACGAGCACAAAGCCCCGCTGCTCAAGCGTGCCGACGAGCTATTCCCAAAGCTCACGCGCGACCGCTTCCTGAGTCTCGAGGTCAGCTTCGACGAGGCCGACGAGCCCGTGCTCGTCGGCGTGCGCGCCACCGGCGAGAAGGTGACGGTCAACCGGATGAGCACCGGCACCCGCGAGCAGCTGTACCTTGCGCTGCGCCTCGCCAGCCTCGAGCGACACGTCGAGCTGCACGGGCCGATGCCCGTCATCCTCGACGACGTCGTCCTGCACTCCGACCCCCGACGAAAGTCGGCAATCCTCGGCGCGCTCGCCGACCTCGGCCGCTCCACCCAGGTGATCGCCTTCACCCACGACCCACAAGTCGTCGCCCTCGCCCAGAACGCAGTCGACCCCGACCTGCTGACCGTGCACGAGCTCGGCGGCAACGAAATCACCGGCGCGCTGCAACCACAGATCGCCGCTGCGGACGTCCGGCCGATCCGGCCGGCCAAAGCAGCGTAGAGCAATCCGGCTGGCTAAAGGCTCGATCGGATGGGCCGGATCCTCGGAGGGGCCAGAGCACCGATGCCGCGCTTGGACATCTTCCTGTTCAAATGATGAACTGAAATAGAGTTCTTCGAGCCATCGCGAAACGCCACTCGCTCGAGCACGCTTGGCTTTGTCCGGATCAACCGTGCATCGGATCTATCCGTTCGCACGCCGGAGTCCATCGTCCGTCCATCCGTTCGCGCTTACGCGGGGCTCGCGGCCCAAGCGTTAGTCGGTGCTGAAAACGTGAGGGAGTTGTCGTCGTCGTGAAGATCTCATCTGTCTTTTCCGCTTTGGTAGCGGCGAACCCGCTCCGAGGGCGACTTGCGGCCGCGCTCGGCTCAATAGCTATTGCAGCCGTTGTGTGCGTCTCTATGCCCGCCGCGGCTTCGGCTGCGTCGCGCGTCGACCTGAGGATACTGCTGCTCGGAACGTCGACGACCGACCCCAACTTCACGGCGTGGCAGTCGGCACTGGAGCGCGAGGGGGTGCCGTTCGACACGCTGATCGAGTCCTCCGCGACCGCGTCAGGAACCGGATACACGCCGATCGACCTGACGTCGTGCACCTCTGGCACGACCTGCCAGACGTTGTCTGACACCGCGAGCGACGGGACTCTGGAGGCCAAGTACGAAGGGATCATCGTCGCAGTCGGCGGCTTGCCGATCTGCTCGGCGACGTGCTCATCGGCAGTGTCCGCCGCGGATTGGAGCGCGCTCGAGCAGTACGAGCAGGAGTTCGGGATCCGCCAGATCACGGGTGATGTCTTCCCGAGCGCCAGCTACAACCTGAACGCGCCGACGGTCTCGGGAGCGCTGGACGGGACGGCTGGCGTGTTGACCGCCGACGGCCAGACGGCTTTCTCCTACCTGCAACCTACGGCACCGATCACGATGGATACCGGCACCTACGGGTACGAGGCCACGCCGCTGGCGACGCCGACGGCAGGGACGAGCTTTGACCCGCTCGTCACGGGGCCGAGTGGGTCTGCGCTTGTCGGCGTCTACACCGACGCCAACGGCGTGCAGCAGTTGGTCGAGACGTTCGCCCAGAACCAGTACCAATTGCAGGCCGAGCTGCTGCGCCACGGCGCGATCGCTTGGGTGACACGCGGCGTCTACTTCGGCAACCAGGCCAACTATCTGGAGACCCACGTCGACGACAACTTCCTGTCTGATGACTCGTGGAGCGTCGCCGGCAACGCGACGACCGCGCCGCACTCGACCGACTTCAACCCGGCGGACGCGTTACGCGAGGTACCCGCCGACGTCACCACGGCGGCGAGCTGGTCACAGGCCAACAACTTCCGGATCGACATGCTGTTCAACGGCGGCGGCAGCGTCGCGGTGGCCGACGGCGACAGCC